>CAMATD010000319.1 GCA_945860785.1 Variovorax sp. YR752
TGGATCTGGTAGAAATTCTTCGGCAGCTGCTTGTAGCTGCGGATTTCCTGGCGCGCGATGTCGGTCACCACCTCTTCGCTGGTGGGCTGGATCACGAAGTCGCGGTCATGCCGGTCCTTGATGCGCAGCAGCTCGGGGCCCATCTTTTCGAAGCGGCCGGTTTCCTGCCAGAACTCGGCCGGCTGGACCACCGGCATCGCGAGCTCGACAGCGCCGGCGCGGTTCATCTCTTCGCGCACGATCGCCTCGACCTTGCGGATCACGCGCAGTCCCATCGGCATGTAGGTGTAGATGCCCGTGCCGAGCTTCTTGATCATGCCGGCGCGCATCATGAGCCGATGGCTCGCGACCTCGGCATCGGCGGGCGCTTCCTTGAGGGTGGAGACAAAAAATCGGGAAGCTTTCATCGGGATCGCATGCTGGATTCGGAATGGGATGTGGGGGACAACTCCCCCGGGGAGACCCTGAGAGCATGGCATCGGTCGCTTGCCGAGGGCTACCCGGCATGCATAATCGACTCAGTTCAAAAATTGGGGTTTGATTATGCTCGACCGGGACGGCTTCAGGCCCAACGTCGGCATCATCCTGCTCAACCAGAGAAACCAGGTTTTCTGGGGCAAACGCATACGCACGCATTCCTGGCAGTTTCCGCAAGGCGGCATAGACCGCGGCGAAAGTCCCGAGCAAGCCATGTTCCGGGAACTGCACGAGGCAGTGGGGCTCCATGCCGGAGCATGTGCGCATCGTGGCCCGTACCCGCGACTGGTTGCGCTACGAGGTGCCGGATCGGTTCATCCGCCGTGACGCACGGGGCCACTACAAGGGCCAGAAACAAATCTGGTATTTGCTGCAACTCACCGGTCACGACTGGGATCTCAACCTGCGTGCCACCGACCATCCCGAATTCGACGCTTGGCGTTGGCACGACTACTGGGTACCGCTCGACGTAGTCGTCGAGTTCAAGCGCGGCGTCTACGAGATGGCGCTGACCGAGCTTGCTCGCTACCTGCCACGGCAGGATTTCCGTAACCGCTTCCTGCGCAGCAACGTGCGCGCCCGAGAATTCGAGCGCCATTCGATGGACGCTGGAGCGCCCGCGGGTCTGGACCTGCCGCCAGGCGGCAGTTTCGACCCGCATCCCGACATTCCTTCTGCGAGCGATGAACCTCCTCCCAACAATGCGCCTTTCTTTCCGACGCAACGCTGAGCGTGCATTCATCGTTGCCTGCTGCGGCGTTCTCGCCGCCTGCGCATCGAAGCACACGAACACGGACAACCCCGATTGGGCACAAGGCGGCATGCCGCTGCCGCCCAAGGTCACGAGCATGGATGCCGAGTGGCAGGAAAGCGAAGTCCCGCCACCGCCTGCCTTCGACCAGAAGCGGCTCGAGCCGATCGCGATGCCGCCCTATATGTCGCTGAAGTTCGGCGTGGACCCGGCCACCATCACGATCACCGGCGACGGCATCGTGCGCTACGTGGTGGTCGCGAGCAACAGCGGGGGGGCGCTCAATGCGTTCTACGAGGGGATACGCTGCTCGACCGCCGAGATGAAGAGCTATGCGCGATACAACAATGGCGTCTGGGAAACGGTACAGCGCCCCGAGTGGAAGAGCTTCAGCAATCTGAACTCGAACTATTCGCGGCAACTCGCGCGCCAGGGTCTGTGCCGTGGCGAGGCGCCGGGCGCCTCGGTGACGGACATCGTCCGGACCATGCGCGATCCGTCTCGCAAACTGCAGTGAAACGGCGGGGCTGCGAGCCCCGCCTTCATTCAACTGGGCATCAGCACCATGTTGTCACGGTGAACCATCTCCGGCTCCGCTGCATAGCCCAGGAGCTTCTCGAACTCGGCTGAAGGCTTGCGGCACAGCAAACGCGCCTCCACGCTCGAGTAATTGGCAAGGCCACGGGCCAGTTCGACGCCGTCGACATCGCGCACCGCGATCACATCGCCGCGTGAGAACTCACCCGAGACGCTTGTCATGCCGATCGGCAGCAGGCTCTTGCCCTCGGCCCGCACCTTGGCTGCAGCACCCGCATCGACGACGACGGCGCCACGCAATTGCAGGTGATCGGCCATCCAGCGCTTGCGCGCCTGGTGCTTGGCCGTCTGCGCCACCAGCAAGGTGCCGATGGGTTCGCCGCGCGTCAAACGCAGCAAGGCATCGGGCTCGCGCCCCCAGGCGATGACGGTGGAAGCGCCCGAACCCGCGGCGCGCTTGGCCGCGAGGATCTTGGTGATCATGCCGCCGCGGCCGATGCTGGAGCCCGCCCCGCCCGCCATGGCTTCGAGGGCCGGGTCGCCGGCTGCCGCTTCGTGCACGAACTTCGCTTCCGGGTCCTTGCGCGGGTCGGCCGTGTACAGGCCCTTCTGGTCCGTCAGGATGATCAGCGCGTCGGCCTCGACCAGGTTGGCCACGAGCGCGCCTAGCGTGTCGTTGTCGCCAAACTTGATCTCGTCGTTGACGACCGTGTCGTTCTCGTTGATGACCGGCACCACGTGCAAGCCGAGCAGCGTGACTAGGGTCGAGCGCGCGTTGAGGTAGCGCTCGCGGTCGGCCAGGTCGGCGTGGGTCAGCAGCACCTGTGCGCTGCCGATCTGGTTCTCGCGCAGCTTGGTTTCGTACATCTGGGCCAGGCCCATCTGCCCGACGGCGGCGGCGGCCTGGAGTTCGTGGATTTCGTGCGGCCGTGTGCGCCAGCCGAGGCGCTTCATGCCTTCGGCAATTGCGCCGCTCGAGACCATCACGACTTCGCGCCCTTCGCGAACCAGCACCGCCAGTTGTCGGCACCACTCGCCGATGGCGGCCTCATCGAGACCGCGTCCTTCGTTGGTCACGAGGCTGGAACCCACCTTGACGACGATACGGCGGGCATCCCGCAAGGCAGTGGATCTAGAATTCGAAGTCATTTTTAGCTGTAACTGGCGTGAATACTGCGTATTTTGCTATTTATCCAATAGCACTGAAAGGCGATGCCCCGCCAAGGCGCATCAGGAACGCTCAGGCGGCAGTTCCGTGAAGCGCGGATCGATTTCGACAGGCTCCTGCTCCGCCACCTGCTGCGCCTTGACCTGCTGGTAGACGGCTTGCACCAGGTGCTCGCAGCCTTCGCGCGTCAGCGCCGAGATTTCGAACACCGGGCCCTTGAAGCGCAGGCGCTTGATGAAGTCCTTGACCAGCGCCGCGCGCTCGTCGCCGGGCACCATGTCGAGCTTGTTCAGCACCAGCCAGCGCGGCTTCTCGAAGAGCGCGGCATCGTATTTCTGCAGCTCGCCCACGATGGCCTTGGCCTGGGCGACCGGGTCGACGGCCTCGTCGAACGGCGCCATGTCGATCACGTGCAGCAGCAGGCGCGTGCGCTGCAGGTGACGCAGGAAAAGGTGGCCGAGACCGGCGCCTTCGGATGCGCCTTCGATCAGGCCGGGCAAGTCCGCCACCACGAAGCTCTGCTCGGGGCCGACTCGCACGACACCGAGGTTCGGGTGCAGCGTGGTGAAAGGGTAGTCCGCGATGCGCGGGCGAGCGTTCGAGATCGCGCTGATCAAGGTCGACTTGCCCGCGTTGGGCATGCCGAGGAGGCCGACGTCGGCCAGCACCTTGAGTTCGAGCTTGAGGCTCTTCTTGTCGCCCGGCCAGCCGGGGGTTTTCTGGCGGGGCGCGCGGTTGATGGCGCTCTTGAAGCGCATGTTGCCGAAGCCGCCATCGCCGCCCTTGGCGATGGTGACGACTTCGCCTTCCGTCAGCATCTCGTACAGCACCTCGCCCGTTTCGGCGTCGGTGATGATGGTGCCGACCGGCATCTTGAGCGTGATGTCGGCGCCAGCTGCACCGAACATGTCGGAGCCCATGCCATGCTCGCCGCGCTTGGCTTCGTGCCGGCGCGAGTAGCGGAAGTCCACCAGCGTGTTGAGATTCGAATCGGCCACCGCGTACACGTGGCCGCCACGGCCGCCGTCGCCGCCATTGGGGCCGCCGAATTCCTTGTACTTCTCATGACGGAACGACACGCAGCCGTTGCCGCCATCGCCGGCGGCGATGTCGATGAAGGCTTCGTCGACGAACTTCATGGGATGTCCAGTTTACAAATGAAGAAGCCCCGGCAAAGCGGGGCCTCGGAAAGGTCGAAGTGAGCTTCGAGGCTTACGCCGCGGGCGTCACGTTGACCATGTGCTTGTTCAGCGCACCCTTGTGACCGAACGACACGTGGCCGTCGACCAGGGCGAAGAGCGTGTGGTCCTTGCCCACGCCGACGTTCACGCCGGGGTGGAACAGGGTGCCGCGCTGGCGCACGATGATCGAGCCTGCGCTGATCAGTTCGCCGCCGAAGGCCTTCACGCCGAGCATCTTGGGCTTGGAATCGCGCCCGTTTCGCGTTGAGCCGCCGCCTTTTTTCTGTGCCATGGAATGTGCTCCTTAGCCGGCGATCGCGCCGATTTGCAGTTCGGTGAACTGCTGGCGATGGCCTTGACGTTTCTGATAGTGCTTGCGACGGCGCATCTTGAAGATGCCGACCTTGTCGTGCTTGCCGTGCGTCAGTACCGTGACTGTCACCGTTGCGCCGGACACCAGGGGCGTGCCAACCTTGATTTCAGCGCCGTTTCCGACAGCCAGAACTTGGTCGATCACGATTTCCTGGCCTACGTCCGCAGCAATCTGTTCTACTTTAACTTTTTCGCCGGAAGCAACGCGATACTGCTTGCCGCCGGTTTTTATGACCGCGTACATGTAAACCTCTTAGAAATGAGTCCCTGCAGCGAATTCCGCAGAGCCCAAGATTATAGCGCGGTTTGTGCTCGCTAACACCCCTTGCCATCGCCGACTCCCGACAAGCAGGCCGCTCTCCCTATAATTTGCGCCTTCCGGTCCCCACGCCGCCCTCCTCTTCAGCAGCGCCCCGCGCCTCCGCTTTGCCAGTCCCCGCCGCCGACACCTCCCCCACCGCCACTGTGCTGGACCTGATTGCCGGCGACATGGTCGAAGTCGACCGCGTGATCGCCCGCCGCCTCGACACGGGCGTGCCGCTGGTCAGCCAAGTCTCCAAGTACATCATCTCCGCCGGCGGCAAGCGCCTGCGGCCTGCGCTGCTGCTGCTGATGTCGGGCGCGCTGGGCTATACAGGCGAACAGCGCTTCAATCTGGCTGCCGTCGTGGAGTTCATCCACACGGCCACCCTGCTGCACGACGACGTGGTCGACGAATCGACCCTGCGGCGCGGGCGCGCAACCGCCAACGAATCGTTCGGCAACCCGGCCAGCGTGCTGGTGGGTGACTTTCTGTACTCGCGGGCATTCCAGATGATGTTGGATGCCAACAACATGCGGATCATGCAAATCCTGGCCGAAGCGACCAATGTGATCGCAGAGGGCGAGGTGCTGCAGCTGATGAACATGCACGACACTTCGCTGGACGAGGCCGCCTATCTGCGCGTGATCCGCTCGAAGACCGCCAAGCTCTTCGAAGCCAGCACCCGGCTCGCGGCCGTGCTGGCAGGCACCACGCCCGAAGTCGAGGAGGCCTGCGCCACCTATGGCCAAGCACTGGGCACCGCCTTCCAGGTGATCGACGACGTGCTGGATTACGCGGGCGACGCCCATGAAACAGGAAAGAACGTCGGCGACGACCTGCGCGAAGGCAAGACCACGCTGCCCCTGATTTTTGCCATGCAGCGCGGCACCTCGGCCCAGAGCGAGCTGGTGCGCGCAGCCATCGAGGCCGGCGACACGAATCAATTGGGCAAGATTGTCGAGATCGTTCGCGAAACCGGCGCGCTGGATGCATCGCGCGCGGCCGCGGCAGCCGAAGCGAAACACGCGATCGACGCGTTGCGCGACTTTCCGTCGAATTCGTACGCCGCCGGTTTGCTACAATTGGCGGCTCAGTTGCTTGAGCGACGTGCCTGAAGAACACCTCACCAGAGTTGGCATCTAGGACGACTTTCTTTTTCTTGCAACCAATCGGGGTGTAGCTTAGCCTGGTAGAGCGCTACGTTCGGGACGTAGAGGCCGGAGGTTCGAATCCTCTCACCCCGACCAGCCTTGGCTGGCACAAATAATGGCCATGCCTGTTGCTGTGTAGCGATTTACAGCACAGGGGCGATGAGCGATGATCGCGAAGCACTTTCTCATATCTTTTGCATTCGCTGAATGGCCGCTGCCGAACTTCCAGTTAAAGAACCCACGCAGATTGCCCTACCGGGCTTGGCGCGCGCCTTGGTTTCGGCCGGCAAGCTGCCCGCGAAAATTGCAGAGGACATCTATCAGGAGTCCCTGAGCGGCCGCACCAGCTTCATTGCGGAGCTGACCCACACGCTCTCCACCGCCTTCGGCGCCCCGCTGCTCGATCTCGATGCCATCGACCACCAGCGCCTGCCCAAGGACCTGCTCGACCCGAAGCTGTGCCATGCGTACCGCATCGTCGTCCTCAGCAAACGCAACAACCGTCTCATTGTTGCAACAGCCGACCCTTCGGATCAGCAAGCGGCGGAAAAGGTCAAGTTCGCGTCCCAGATGGGCGTCGACTGGGTCATCGCGGAGTACGACAAGCTCTCGCGGATGATCGAGGCCGCCGCCGTGAGCGCGTCGGAAAGCATCAACAGCATTGTCGACTCCGAGTTCGAATTCGACGACGTGACCGCCGACACCTCGGGCGACGTCAGCGAGCAGGCCGTCGCCGAAG
>CAMATD010000320.1 GCA_945860785.1 Variovorax sp. YR752
ACTTTCCGCTATCGCTCTTTCCTCATGTCGAAGGACGCGCGGTTGCGCACAGTCGATGAAGAGCACGCGACGATCGCCGACCTGGTGATCAGACGCAAGGCGGACGCGGCCTGTACTGCGCAGAAAGCGCATCTGCGCTCGCTGCTGGAGCTCTAGGAGGTTCAGCGAACGGGTGGTGCGATCCAGCAGAGAGCAAACGACCATCGGGTGTCATTCATTGATTCGTGATTTAAGGTCATGAATCACGTGACAGGAAAGATATTTACTCAGCAGTAGATGCTGCCTACCATTCGTCTCCATCGATGTCCACACGCACTGCACTTGGCAGCCGTGGTCGCGTACATCGAGACAAATGGGGCTCTCAATGTCTTTGATTCTTTGCAAAAACCGACGCGACCTCCTGAAGCTGGGCGCCTCCTCGCTCTTGGGCGCGAGTGCACTCGCCGCTGTGCCTGCAGGCGCATTCGCAGCCCCGGCCCCGAAAGCCAAAGACTCGCGCGGCGCCGCGCCGTTGACCAACGGCCGCTTCAAGGCCATCGACGCTGAACTCGCGAAGGGTGTTGCCAACGGCACGGTGGCTGGCGTGGTCGGAATGGTCGCCAACCAGAGTGGCCTTCTCTACGAGGGATCCTTCGGACGACGAGATCTCACCAAGGGCACCGGCATGGGCCTGGATACGGTGTTCTGGCTGCTGTCGATGAGCAAGGCCATCACGGCCACCGCTTGCATGCAGCTCGTCGAACAGGGCAAGCTGAAGCTCGACCAGCGCATGGCCGACGTCCTCCCCGAACTCGGTTCGCCCAAGGTGCTCGAAGGCTTCGACGCGCAGGGGCAACCTCGGCTGAGGCCGGCCAAACGCGACGTCACACTGCGCCATCTCCTGACCCACACCTCCGGCTACACCTACGCCAACTGGAGCGATCGCCTTGCGCAGTTCGAGAAGGTCACGGGAATGCCCGACGTTGCGTACAGCAAGAACGGCGCGTTGCTGGCGCCGCTCGAGTTCGATCCGGGCGAGCGCTGGCAATACGGCATCGGGATGGACATCGTGGGAAAGATGATCGAGGCGGTCACCGACCAGTCGCTGGAGGTCTACTTCCGCGAGAACATCTTCGCGCCTCTGGGCATGACCAGCACGGGCTTTCTCATCAGCAGCGAGCAACGCCGACGCGCCGCAACGACGTACAGCCGCCAGGCAGACGGTTCGTTGAAGGCCATGCCGTTCGAGATGTCGCAGCGCCCAGAGTTCTTTTCGGGAGGAGGCGGCCTCTTCGGTACGCCGCGCGACTACATGGCATTCCTGCAGATGCTGGTGCGCGACGGCACGTTCAACGGGGCGCGCGTCCTCAAGCCGGAGACCGTCATGGCCATGCGCCAGAACCAGATCGGCGACCTGAACGTGAACCCCCTGAAGTCGTCCGCCGCCGAGTGGTCGAGCGATGCCAATCTCTTCCCGGGCATCGACCAGAAGTGGGGCTTCTCGTTCGACATCAACACGCGGCCGGGGCCCAACGGACGCAGCGCGGGCAGCTATACCTGGGCGGGACTGCTCAACTGCTACTTCTGGGTCGACCCGGTCAAGAAGGTGACGGGAGCACTCTTCAGCCAGCTTCTGCCGTTCTACGACGCGCGGGCCGTGGAACTTTACGGCGCGTTCGAGCGAGGCGTGTACGCCGGACTCGACCGCGCCTGAGGCCTCGCAACCATTTCACCCTTGCGAGCGTGACGCTCGCTGCAACATCGAAAGAATCACATGTACGCAATCACTGGAATCACGGGCAAGGTCGACGGCGCCACCGCCAAGGCGCTTCTTGCTGCAAAGCTTCCCGTCCGCGCTGTCCTGCGCGACTAGGCCAAGGCCACGTATTGGGCCGGCCTGGGGTGCGAGATCGCCATCGCCGAAATGGAAGATGCAAAGGCATTGACGACCGCCTTCACGGGCGCGACGGCAGCCTTCATCCTGCCGCCTTCGGAGTTCGACCCGGAGCTTGGTTTCCCTGAAGCAAAGGCAGTCATTTCGGCCGTGAGCGAGGCAATCGATGCCGCGCGCCCGAGCCGTGTGGTGTGCCTCTCGACGGTTGGCGCTCAGGCGGAACAGTCGAACCTGTTGACCCAGCGCACCTTGATGGAACAGGCGCTCGCCAGCGCCTCTGTGCCGGTCACATTCCTGCGTCCGGCATGGTTCATGGAGAACTCGCTGTGGGACATCGCGCCTGCCAAGGAAACCGGCGTGTTGTCTGCCTATCTGCAACCGCTCGACAAGGCCTTTCCGATGGTTGCCACCGCCGACATCGGTCTGGTCGCCGCGGCTTTGCTCCAGCAGACATGGACTGGCAACCGGGTCGTCGAGCTGGAAGGCCCTGCGCGCGTTTCCCAGAACGACATCGCCGCCATGCTGACCCAGCTGTTGGGCCGCCCCGTGCAAGCCCATGCAGTTCCACGGGAGACCTGGGGCGCCGTCTTCAAGAGCCAGGGCATGCGCGACCCCATTCCCCGCATCCAGATGCTCGACGGCTTCAACGAAGGATGGATCTCCTTCGAGGGCGGCAACGCGAAGCACATCCTCGGTACCGTCGGCATGGTCGATGTGCTGAAAAAGCTGATTGCAGACGCTGTCTGACGATGGGCCCGTCAATGAAAAATATCGAAGTGCAAGGTGTCTCGATTCCCCAGTTGGGCTTCGGGACTTTCAGGATACCCGGAGCCAGTTGCCAGCCGGCTCTCGAAAGCGCTCTCTCGGTGGGCTACCGGCTACCGCCACATCGATACCGCAGCGATGTACGAGAACGAGGCCGAAGTGGGCGCCGCCATTGCGGCCTCGAACCTGCCGCGCACGGAACTGTTCGTGACCACGAAGGTGTGGCATGACCAGTTGGCTGGCGACGCGTTCCGGCGGGCTTTCGATGCCAGCTTGTCGAAGCTCGGGCTCGACCATGTCGACATGTACATGATTCACTGGCCTTCCAGGGGCATGAACATGGCCGAGGTCATGGAAAGCCTGATGGCATTGAAGCAAGAGGGTCTCGCGCGCTCCATCGGGGTCTGCAACTTCAACATGCCCATGTTGAAGGAAGCAATCTCCGTCATCGGTGCACCTGTCGCTGCAGTGCAGGTCGAATACCACCCGTTTCTGGCGCAGACGGAGCTTCATGGGTTTCTCCGACAGCACGACATTGCGCTGACCGCCTACGCTCCGCTCGCCCAAGGTCGTGCCGCTCAAGACGAGACGCTGAAGCGCATGGGCGCAAAGCATGGTGTCTCCGCGGCCGAAGTCGCGATTGCATGGTTGATCGAGCAGGATGGCGTGATTGCCATCCCCAAGGCTCAACGCCTCGAAAGTCAGCGGGCAAATCTGGCGGCACTCGATGTGAAGCTGGACAGCGCCGACCGCTCGGCGATCGCGTCTCTCCCGAAAGATCAGCGCTACGTGCAGCCTCCGTTCGCACCGGATTGGAACGCCAGTACGCTCTGACATGCAGCGCAGCAAAGCGTGCGCAGTGGCGCTGCGACGGCTCAGAGCAATTCGAACGCGATGTCCTGTGCGCCCTGCCACAGCACCTTGTTGCCGAGCGCACGCAACTGCTCCTTGCCTTCAACAATCATCAGGAAATGGTTGCCCGCGAGCGGCCCCATTTTGCTGGCGAAGCTGCAGCTGCCATAGGCCAGGATGATCTCGGTTTCGCTGTAGCCACCGGGGTAGAACAGGATGTCGCCCATCGAGGGATGGCTGGTGTGGTTCTCGAAACCGACACCCAGTTCGAAGTCGCCCAGGAGAATCCAGCAGCCTTCACCGCTCCAGCGCACGTGGATGATTTTCTGCTTGTAGGGCAGCAGCTTGGTGAACGCAGCGACGGTCTGCGGTGCTTCAGGATTCGTTTCCGCGACAAAGCGCAAACCTGCCGCTTCAATGCCAATTCTTGCCATGAGTGATTGATTGATTGAAAGTAAGGGTTGATCAATGCAGCAGCTGGCTCAGGAAAAGTCGGGTGCGTTCGTGTTTCGGGTTTCCGAAGAACTCCTTCGGTTCGGCCTGCTCGACGATGGCGCCCTGGTCCATGAAGATCACGCGGTTGGCCACCTGGCGCGCGAAATTCATCTCGTGCGGCACCGACAGCATGGTCATGCCGTCATCGGCGAGCGAGACCATGGTGTCCAGCACTCGGGGTCGAGCGCCGAGGTCGGTTCGTCGAACAGCATGACCTTGGGGCCCATGCACAGCGCGCGTGCAATGGCCACGCGCTGCTGCTGGCCGCCTGAAAGCTGCGAGGGATATTTGTTGGCCTGCTCCGGAATGCGCACGCGCTCCAGGTACGACATGGCCACTTCCTTCGCCTGCCTGGGCGTGTACTTCTTGCTCCACACTGGCGCCAGCGTGCAGTTCTCGAGGATCGTGAGATGCGGGAACAGGTTGAAGTGCTGGAACACCATACCGACGTCGCGCCGCACCGCGTCGATGCGCCGCATGTCGGCGGTGAGTTCGGCGCGGTTCACCACGATCTGTCCCTGCTGATGCTCTTCGAGCCGGTTGATGCAGCGCAGCAGCGTCGACTTTCCCGAGCCCGAGGGCCCGCAGATCACGATGCGTTCGCCGCGCTGCACTTCGAGGTCGATGTTGCGCAGCACCTGGAAGTCGCCGTACCACTTCTGCACGCCGACCATGCGGATGACGAGTTCGGCCCGGCTGTCGGTGGCCGACGCGGGCGTGTTTGGTTGCGCAGCGCTCATGGGGATTCCTCAGGCGGTGGTGGGTTGAATCTTCAGGCCGAGTTCGTCGACAAGGCGCCTGGCTGCGGCCATGCCCTCGGCGCCCATCGGCAGGCGCGGCGGGCGCGGCGCGCCGACCGGCAGGCCCATGGCCGCGAGCAGGGCCTTGGTGCCCGCCACGTACTGCTGGCCGGCGACGAAGTCGATCATCGGAAAGTGCCTGAACGCCAGCGTGCGCGCCTCGGCCAGCTGGCCGGCCATGACGAGGTCGTACAGGCGCGCCATTTCGCGCGGAGCGCCGTTGGACGGCACGGCGGCCCAGCCCACCGCGCCTTCGACATACGACTCGAAGCCCATGATGCCGCCGAACACCGCCATGCGGCCATCCGACAGCCGCATGATGTCGCGCACGCGGGTCACCTCGAGCGTCGATTCCTTGATGTAGCGGCAGTTGTCGATCTGCGAGAGCCGCGCCACCAGAGGCGGCTTCAGGTCGACGTTCGCAACGGCCGGGTTATTGTAGACCATGATCGGAATGCCGATGGCGTCCGAGATGGTCTTGTAGTGCAGGAACAGCTCGTCGTCGGTGGGAGTGCAGTAGAAGGGCGGCAGCACCATCACGCCGTCGGCGCCCTGCGCCTCGGCGCGGCGGCTCAGGCGCAAGGCGGCACGCGTGTCTTCGGCGGTGGTGCCGATCAGCACCGGCACGCGGCCGGCGGCGCGGTCGATCACGGTCCGGGCGACGAGCGCGATCTCGTCGTCGGACATCGACATGAATTCGCCCGTCGAGCCGAGCGGGATCAGGCCGTGAATGCCGGACTCGATCTGCCAGTCGACATAGCGCTTGAGGGTGGGCACGTCGACCGCGCCGTCGGCGTCGAAGGGCGTGACCATGATGGTGTAGGTGCCGCGGAAATCAGCCATGGGACATGGTTGCTCGGTGGATCAATGGGTGGAGGAGGGGTGGTCGGCATCGAGCAGGCCCGAGGCCAGCAGTGCCGCGCGGATGCGCGCCGTGTCGTCGGCCGGCACGGGCAGCAGCGGTGGGCGTGGGTCCGGAGGGGGGGGCTGGCCGAGAAGATGCAGCGCCGTCTTCATGCGGTTGGGGGCGTCGAGGGAGGGCGCGCGGTAGAAGGCCCGGCACAGCGGCACCAGCCGATCGTTGACCGCGCGTGCGGCCGCCAGGTCGCCGCGCGCGACGGCTTCATGCAGCGCCACCAGCAGCGGGGCGGCCACGCTGCCCAGGCCCGAAAGAATGCCGTCGGCGCCATAGGCCAGCGAAGCGAACAGCCAGCTGTTGCTGCTGCTCAGCAGCGTGACCGGGCGCGGCAGCGCGCGCAGGGCCCGGAGGTTGTCCTCGTAGAGCGCTCGGGAACGTCGCTGCCTTCCTTCACGGCCACGATGGCCGGCACGTCCATGCAGAGCTGCGCCAGCGTTTCGGTCGAGAACGCGAGGCCCGAAGCGCGCGACAGCTGGAACAGCACGATGGGCAGGCTGCTCGCACCGGCCACATCGCTCACGAAGCGATGGGCCATGTCGGGGCGCGCGCCCGCGCCCTGGGCGAACACCGCGGGCGGAAACAGCAACAAGGCCGAGGCTCCGGCCCGCGCCGCGTCCTGTGCCAGCGCACAGGCACCGCGGGTGTCGTCGGCCACCACGCCGGCCACGACGGGCAGGCTGCCGGCCGCGGCCACCGCAACGCTCACCACCTGGGCACGCTCCGCGCGATCGAGCGATGTCGCCTCGCCTGCATGTCCGTTGACCACCACCGCGCGCACGCCGGGCGTGCCGGCGATGTCGCGCACATGGGCGGCCAGCGCGTCGTCGTCGACGCGGCCGTCCGGGGTGAAGGGGGTGAGGGTGGCGGGTCAGATGCCGCCGACTCCGGAAATGTGCATGGCCATCCTAGGTTGAAGCGTCGC
>CAMATD010000321.1 GCA_945860785.1 Variovorax sp. YR752
AGCGCCAGCGCCTCGTCGATGCGCGGGGCGCGCACGGTGTACAGCAGCTCGGCAAAGGCCGGGATCACGTTGGTCGACGGACCGCCCGAATCGAGGTAGGCGAAGTGCACCCGCGCCTGCTCGGGCATGTGTTCGCGCAGGTAGTTGACGCCGACGTTCATCAGCTCGGCGGCGTCGAGCGCGCTGCGCCCGAGGTGCGGTGCCAGCGCCGCGTGCGACGACTTGCCGCGAAAACGGAAGTGGGCCTGCACATTGGCCAGCGTGGCGTTCATGAACACCGAGTGGGCCACCGACGGATGCCAGCACAGCGCGGCACCCAGGTCGTCGAACAGCCCGGCGCGGGCCATGAAGGTCTTGCCGGCCGCGGCCTCCTCGGCCGGGCAGCCGTAGAAGCGCACGGTGCCCGGCAGGCGGTGCCTGGCCAGGTAGTCGCGCGTGACGACCGCCGCAAGGTGCGCTGCCGTGCCCAGCAGGTGATGGCCGCAGCCATGGCCCTGGTTGCCGGAGCGGCTCGGGTCGGGCCGGCATTCGAGCGCGCCGCTGAGCTGGTTGAGCCCGGCGAGCGCGTCGTATTCGCCGAGGAAACCGATCACCGGGCCGCCGCTGCCCGCTTCGGCGACGAAGGCGGTCGGCATGTCGGCCACGCCACGCGTGACGCGAAAGCCCTCGGCCTCGAGCGCAGCGGCATGCAGCTCGGCCGATTCGAACTCGCGGTAGCGCAGCTCGGCCAGCCCCCAGATGCGGTCGGCGATGTCGATATAAGGCTGACGCCGGGCTTCCACGGCGGCCGAGATCTCGGCCGCGCTCGATGTCGTGCGTTCGTTCATTTCTGTGTGTCCAGGTGCGTCGTCTCGACGAAAGTCTTGTAGCGGGCGCTCTCTTCGCGCATCAGCTTCGGCAGGTCTTCGTCCTCGGCGATCGGCAGGCCGCCCAGGTCGGTGAAGGCCTGGCGCAGGCGGGTGTCTTTCAGCGTTTCCTTCAGCGCCGCCTTGAGCCTGGCGACGATGGGTTCGGACAGCCCCTTCGGCGCCATCAGCGCGAACCAGCCGGTGAGGTTGTAGCCCTTGAGCTCGGGGTGCTCGGCGAGCGAGGGCACGTTCGGGTACATCGGCGTCCGCGTGCCGCTGGTCACGGCGATCGGCACCGCCAGCCCCGAATCGATGAAGGTCTTGGCCGGCGCCGTGCCCATGAAGGCAAACTCGACCGTGCCGCCCGAGAGATCGTTGCCCAGCATCGCAACGCCGCGGTACGCCACGTGCGCAACACTGGTGCCCGTGCGCTGGCGCATGATCTCGCCGGCGAAATGGAACATCGAGCCGATGCCGGAGCTGGCGTAGTTGTACTTGCCCGGGTTCTTGCGCAGCAGCTGGATCACCTGGTCGGTGGTCTTGACGCCGACCAGGCGCGAAGCCAGCAGCACGCCGCCCTGGTGGTCGACGACGCCGATGGGCGTCATGTCCTTCAGCGCGTCGTAGGGCTGCGCGGGGTTGAGCAGCTTGGTCGCGACGAGCTCGCTGTTGCCGCCCAGCAGCAGCGTGTAGCCATCGGGCCGCGCCGCAACGACCTTCTGCGCCCCCATGGCGCCGGCAGCGCCGCTGACGTTGTCGACGATCACCTTGGTCTTCAGCACGCGCCCGAACACCTCGGCGAACGGGCGCGCGAGGCTGTCGGTCGACCCGCCGACCGAATAGCCGACGACCAGGGTGATCGGCCGGCTGGGGTAGTCGTCCTGCGCGAAGGCCGGCGGCGCAAGGGTGGCGGCCATGAGCGCCGCAAGTGCGCAGGGAAGTCGGAATCGGTGGAGGTCCATGGTCGAAGCCCGTTGCGAGCCCGTTGAAGCCCGTTGAGAAGAGCCGATGCTAGGATTCATCGCCATGGCGCAACAGCCCCCGCAACGGTGCGGCTGTTAAGCGCCGGTTGCCGGGGCGCGCACATGAAAGTTCACCAGCTCAAGGCCCTGGTCGCCATCGGCGACCAGGGCAGCATCCGTGCCGCATCGCGTGCGTCTGGCCTGTCGCCCGCGGCGGTCACCAAGGCCGTGCGCGAGCTCGAAGAAGACCTGCGCACCCTGCTGATCACGCGCGAGGCCAAGGGCGTGACCTTCACCGAAGCCAGCCGGGCGCTGCTGGTGCACGCCAGGCTCGTGTGGGACAGCTGGCGCGCGCACAGGACGAGATGGACGCGCTCGCGGGCCGCCAGCAGGCCCCGTTGCGCATCGGCGTCGTCTCGTGGATCGCTCTCTCGTGCCTCGGCGAGGTCGTGAACCTGTTCCAGCAGCGCATGCCGGCGGTGCGCCTGGAGTTCTTCGAGGGCGTGCTGACGGTTTCGATCCCGAAGCTGCGCGACGGCACGCTGGACTTCTGCATCGGCCGCATCTGCCCGCCGCCCTTTCATGACGATTCGACCAGGTGCCGCTGTTTCGCACCAGCTCGGCCGTGGTGGCACGGGAGGGTCATCCGCTGGCGGACTGCCGGACGCTGGCCGACCTGCGCGACGTCCAATGGATATTGAACTGGACGCTCGCGAACGACCCCACGCAGCGCGGCGACGTGTTCAGCCGCTACCTGCAGGAAACGGCGCCGCCGGTTCACGTGGCGCACTCGATGGTCATCGCGATGAGCCTGCTGCGCCACACCGACATGCTCGGGCTGATGCCCTGGCCGCTGGTCAAAGCGGTCGCGAGCCGCGAGCAGCTGTGCGTGCTGCCGCTGGCCGAGACCCTGAACGAATCGACCGTCGGGCTGCTCTCGCGCCGCGGCACGCCGTTCAGCGCCGCGGCCCGGTGCTTCATCGACTGCTTCAACGCGGTGATCCGCCGTGTGCTGGACTCCGACGATCCGGCCCGCCGGCGGCTGTTCCATTCGATCGACGGACTGGCGACGGGCGACGCGGGCCGCTGACGCGGCGGCGATTCGGCTATCGTCTTGCGAATGCCGCTTTCGCAACCTTCACTCACCGGTCCCCGGGTTCTCCTGCGCCCGCTGCTCGCGTCCGATGCAGCGGCGCTTGTGGCCGCCGCTGCAGACGGCGAACTCTGGAGCCTGCCGTTCACCGTCGTTCCCTCGGCCGAGACGGTCGACGCCTACATCGGCAACGCGCTCACCGGCCAGGCTGCGGGCACTGTCATGCCCTTCGCGACCGTGCTGCGCGAAACCGGCCAGGTCATCGGCTCGACGCGCTTCTGGAAGATCGACCGTGTCAACCGCAAGCTCGAGATCGGCAGCACATGGATCTCGGCCTCCTGGCAGAAGAGCTTCGTCAACACCGAGGCCAAGTACCTGATGCTGCGGCATGCCTTCGAGGAGATGGCCTGCGTGCGCGTGCAGTTCACGACCGACGAGATCAACGCGAAATCCCGCGCGGCGATCCTTCGGCTGGGCGCCAAGCAGGAAGGCATCGTGCGCCACGAGCGGATCATGCCGGACGGCCGCAAGCGCAACTCGGTGCGCTTCAGCATCATCGACGACGAGTGGCCGGCGGTGAAGGAACAACTGGAAGCGAGGCTTCGCGCATGACCCATTCCGTCGTCGCCACCGAAGAGCGCCACTTCGAGAGCCTGCACAAGGCGCTCGACATCGTGGCGCGCGAAAAGAAGTACCTCGCGCAAACCCAGGCGCCGCCGCTGGAGCAATCGATCGCCTTCTACCGCAACGTGCTCGCCAGGGAATTCCCGCATTTCGTGGCGGTCGATGGCAACGGCAAGGTCGTGGGCTGGTGCGATGTGTCGCCGGTCTTCGGAAATTCGCGGGCTCACATCGGCATCCTGGGCATTGCCCTGCTGCCCGAAGCGCGCGGCCTGAGACTCGGTGCGCGGTTGCTGCAGGCCGCCATCGACAAGTCATGGTCGTGCGGGCTCACCCGCATCGAACTGGCCGTTCGCGCGGACAACCCGAATGCCAAGGCGCTGTACGAGCGCTTCGGCTTCGAACACGAGGGCCTCGCGCGCCGCGCCAGCCTGATCGACGGCATTTACCACGATGCCTTCAAGATGGCCTTGCTTCGCTAGACTGAAACATTCACTGCAATCCGGAGAGCGTTCCCATGTGCAGAAGCATCAAGACCCTCTACAACTTCGAGCCCCCCGCCACCGAGCAGGAGATACGCGCCGCCGCGCTGCAGTTCGTGCGCAAGCTCAGCGGCTTCAGCGTGCCGTCGAAGGCCAATGAAGAAGCCTTCGATCGCGCGGTCGGTGAGGTGGCCGCGACCGCCGCGCGCCTGATCGAATCGATGGTCACCACGGCCGAGCCCAAAGACCGCGCCATCGAGGCGGAACGTGCGAAGGCCAGGTCGGCCGCCCGGTTCGGCACCGCATCCGCCTGAAAAGCCCCCGCCGATGCTCGCTGGCACGGCATTTGATATGGTGTTTGCCAGCTGCCCGATGCAGCCGACAAGCACATGAAAAAGACCTACACCGGCGGCTGCCACTGCGGCGCCGTGCGATTCGAAGCCGACATCGACCTGAGCCTGGGCACCCTGCGGTGCAACTGCGCCATCTGCACCCAGACACGCTTCTGGCCGGCCATCGTCGCGACCGATGCCTTCCGGTTGCTCGAAGGCGAATCCGAACTCAGCGAGCAGATGCTCGACACCCGCAACAGCCACTACATCGTGTGCAGACACTGCGGCGTGCGCTCCTTCGGCGTGGGCCATTCGCCCGAGACCGGCGCGAGCGCCTACGGCGTGAACGTGACCTGCCTCGACGACCTTGCCAACTCGCCGATCAGCTATGTCGACGGGCATCGCGGCACCTGGCACGTCGCGCGCACGGCCATCGGGGCCTGACGAAGAGAATCGCCTCCCACAACCGCCACCACCTGGAGACAACTTCATGCCCATCGAACTCTGGCTCGCCTTCATCGCGGCCTCTGCCATTCTGCTGATCATTCCGGGGCCGACCATCCGCACGGTGATCAGCTATTCCATGTCGCACGGCCGCCGCGCCAACGTGCCGCTGGTGGCCGCCGTGGCGCTCGGCGACTCGACCGCGCTGGTCGTCTCGCTGCTGGGCCTGGGCGCGCTGCTGGCCACCTCGGCCTTCTGGTTCACGGTGGTCAAGTGGGTGGGCGGGCTGTACCTGCTGTACCTCGGCATCCGGCTGCTGCGCGCCGGCATCACCTCCACCGAAATGGCCGCGCCCGCGGCGCCAAGCTCGCGCTGGCGCCTGTTCGCCAACACCTACCTGGTGACGGCGCTGAACCCCAAGGGCATCGTGTTCTTCGTGGCCTTCCTGCCGCAGTTCATCAGCCCCACCGCCGACGTGACCCGTCAGCTCTGGGTGCTGGCCGTCACCTTCGTGGCGATGGCGGCACTCAACGCCACGCTCTATGCGGTGTTCGCGGCATCGGCGCGCAAGCTGCTTTCGTCGCCGCGTGCATAACGGCGCTTCAATCTCGCGGGGGGCTCGCTGCTGAGTGCAGCGGGTTTCTGGGCGCTGATGGCGCGCCGGCCGGTGTGAAAACGGGCGTCTGACGCCCGCACGGAAAAAAAGCCGTGAAGCGCAGTGCTTCACGGCCTTTTTTCTTGCATCAGTTGCGATTCGGGTTGTTCGGGTTCCGGTCGTAGCGGTTCGGCACACCGTCGCGGTCGCGGTCTCCGTACTGTTGACCGCGCGACGGCGGCGGGCGGTCGTAGGGTACGGCCACGCAGCCGGCCAGGATGGCCGATGCGGCCAGCAGGATCGCCAATGTCTTCGTCATGATGCGTTTCTCCTTGGAGTGGTTATGGAACCGGGGTTCGCCTCCTGCGAGCCGGTATTGCATTGAAGGCTACGCCGGTATGCCCCGGGTTTCTCCAATGAAGCCCGTTCGTGAAGTTCGTTACCGGATGTGGAACCTGCTTTGAACTTTGGGCCGAAGTTTTCACACCGGCAAGGCGGCAACCCGCCCGTCCCGGAGTAGGCGCGGTTCCCGTGGTGCATCGCCGAGAATGCGAGGCACCCGTCCAGACACACCCACACCTTTCGATGCACTTGCTTGCGCTTTTCACGCCCACCCGCAGGACTCTCGCCACGGCCCTGCTGGCCGCGGCCTGCGCGCACCCGGCCTGGGCGCTCGTGAGCTTCGAGGAGGTGAAGCGCGAATTCCGCTCCTCCGACACGGCCGTGCTCGACCGCAACGGCGAGTTGCTGCAGCGCGTGCGCACCGATGCCACCGTGCGCCGCGGCCAGTGGATCGCGCTGGCCGATGTGTCGCCGGCCCTGCGCACGGCCATGGTGTTGAGCGAAGACCGGCGCTTCTACGAACACAGCGGCATCGACTGGCGCGCGGTGTCGTCCGCGGCCTGGGGCAACCTCTGGAACACGCGCACGCGTGGCGCATCGACCATCACGATGCAGCTCTCCGGCCTGCTCGACGACGACCTGCGCCGCGCCGCCGGCGGGCGCAGCTTCACGCAGAAGATCGGCCAGACGGTGGCGGCCACGCAGTTGGAGCGCAGCTGGCGCAAGGACCAGATCCTCGAGGCGTACCTCAATACCGTGCCGTTCCGCGGCGAGATCGTGGGCATCGACGCGTTGTCGCGCACCCTCTTCAGCAAGGCGCCAAGCG
>CAMATD010000322.1 GCA_945860785.1 Variovorax sp. YR752
GCTCTGCTCCGCGAATGTCCCCCGGCGCGGCCTAGGGCCGCATGCCTCCTCCTTTATTTCGCTGCGCAGAGCACACCGCCGGCGTGATCGCTCAGAGCACTGGTTGATCGGCCGCACACCAGCAGCGTGCCCTGTGCACGCGCCCCGAAAGAACTGTGAGCCCCCTCAGGCCGCTTCCGCGCGCTCCTTGGCATTGGCCACCGCAATCTCGCGAGGCAGCTTCACCGCATTCTTCACCGCGAGGATCTCGGCCATCACGCTCACCGCAATCTCGGGCGGTGTCTTGCTGCCGATGTAGATGCCGATCGGGCCGCGCAGGCGCGCGAGCGACTCGGCCGTCTGCTCGAAGTGCTCGATCATGCGGTCGCGCCGCGCGTCGGCATTGCGGCGCGAGCCGATGGCGCCCACGTAGAAGGCCTCGCTCTGTAGCGCCTCGAGCAACGCGAGGTCGTCGAGCTTGGGGTCGTGCGTGAGCGCAATCACGCAGCTGCGGCGGTCGGGCTTGAAGGCCAGCACCGCATCGTCGGGCATCTCGGTGGTGATCGTCACGCCCGGCAGGGACCACGCGGTGCGGTACTCGGCGCGCGGGTCGCACAGCGACACGGCAAAGCCGCTGAACTTGGCCATCGTCGCGAGGTACTCGGCGAGCTGGCCGGCGCCGATCAGCAACATGCGGTACTCGGGGCCGAAGGTGTTGGTGAGCTCGGTGTCGTCCACCTTGAGCTCGTCGGGCGCGGTGGCCTCGGCCAGCCGCACGGCGCCGGTCGCGAGCGTCACCGTGCGCTGCATGAGCCGGCCCTGTTCCAGCTCGGCCACCATCGTGTCGAGCGAGGCGGCGTCGGGGTCGTATTCGAGCAGCAGCTCCAGCGTGCCGCCGCAGGGCAGCCCGAAGCGATGCGCCTCGTCGGCCGTGATGCCGTACTTCACGAGCGCGGGCGGTGCGCCCAGGGGCACCTCTTCGCCGTTGCCGTGCGCGTGGCTGTAGCGTGCAATCAGGTCGTCCTCGATGCAGCCGCCCGAGACCGAGCCCACCACCGCGCCGTCGTCCGCCAGCGCCATGATCGAACCGACCGGGCGTGGCGACGAGCCTCAGGTTCGCACCACGGTCGTCAGCAGCGCGCGCTTACCGGCACGCCGCCAGTCGCGCAGCGTGCGAGCACCATGACATCGAGGTTTTCCATGGCGTATCTGTCTCTAGCTGGCGTCGCCCGTTGCAGCAGGCGCGTCCTTGTCGTCCTTCTTGCCGAGGCCGATCTTCTTCATGAGGCCGGACATGACGCCGGCCTTCTCTGCCGGTGCTTCGACCGGTTCCACGACAGGCGCGGGCGGTGGCCCGTAGCGGCTCTGCATCTCGGCTTCGAAGCGCTTGAAGAAATCGTCGGCGGTGGACTTGGCGGCACCGTCGATCAGGCGCTGCCCCAGCTGGGCGATCTTGCCGCCGACCTGGGCCTGCACGGTGTAGTCGAGTTCGCAGCCGGCCGGTGACGACGCGGCTTCAACGGGGGTGACCTCGACGGGAGCAACTTCGGCCACAGCCTCCGCGCCGTCAGCTGCGGGGGTCACTGCGGCCACTTCAGCAGCGCCAGCCAACGGCCTGAGCGTCACGCTGGACGGCCCCCTTGGCAAACCCCGCGACACCGCCCTGCCCCTCGAAGGTGAGCTTGTAGCCATCGGGCGCGACGATGTCCGACAGCACCACCTTGCCGCTGAACTTGGCCGACACCGGGCCGATCTTGACTGCAAGCGCCACGCTGTACTGGTTGTCGCCCGAGAGTTCGAACTTGTCGCAGCCGGGAATGCACTTCTTGAGCGTCTCGGGATCGTTGAGCGCCTCCCAGGCCTGTTGTTGGGTGACGCCGAGGCGGCGGTTTCCGAGCATTTCCATCGTGTTTTCCTTGGTTCTGTCTGGCTAGCGGCCGGACCGCATCAGGGCCGCGAGGCTGGCAGCCAGCTGTTCGAGCGCACTGAGATTGTGGACCGCCAGCATCGCGTCTGCATGGCGGTGCAGCACGCTGGCCCCACGCGCCAGAGGGGCGTAGCCCTCGAAGCGCAGCAGCGGGTTGAGCCAGAGCAGCCGGCGCGAATGGCGCTTGAGCCAGAGCAATTCGTTCTCGAGCAGGGAAGGCTCTCCCGTGTCGAGGCCATCGCTGATCACCAGCACCAGCGTGCGGCGGCCCGTCAGGCGGCGCGCGTGGAAGCGCCGCAGCTCGGTCAGCGAACTGCCGAGCCGCGTGCCACCCGCGAAATCGTCGATGGCGAGACTGGCCGCGCCCAGCATGGCGTCGGTGTCGGCCAGCCGGAAGGCCGGCGTCAGGTCGGTCAGCCGGGTGCCGAATGCGAACACATCGCGCCGCCCGGCCCGCCGGGTGGACGCATGCAGAAACGCGAGCAAGAGGCGCGCATAGCGCTCCATCGAGCCCGACACGTCGACCAGCACCAGCAGCGGCAGCGGCTGCTCGCGCCGTGCCAGCCGCGGCAGGCGCAGTATTTCGCCGCCGGTGCGCGCCGCCTCGTGCAGCACGCCGGGCCAGTGCATGCGCGCATGCTGCTGGCCCGCATCGTTCGCCACACGCAGCCGGCGCGAAGGCAGCGAGGGAATCGGCAGCGTGACATCGCGCGCGAGCCGTTCGACCAGCCGGTATTCGGAGGCACCGAGCGCGTTGAAGTCCGCATGCTGCAGCCGTTGCCGGTCGCTCGCTGTCATGGCCGCATCGAACTCGACCTCCTTGTCGGGCTTGGCCGCGACGGCGGGCTTGGAGGGATCGCGCGGCGCAGTGAGCGCCTCGCGCACGCGCGACCGCCGCTTCGAGGGCTCGGCCTTGCCCTCGGCGCTCGGCAGCATCTGCGCGAGCAGCTTGTTGGCGAGCTCGGGGTCGCGAAACCAGGCGTCGAAGAGCTCGCGGAACACCATGCGGTCCTGCTCGCGGCTCACCATGACGGCTTCCATCGCGGCGCTCAGGTCGAGCTTGTTCTCCACGCCCACCAGCGTGACCGCTTCGGCGGCGAGCGCGATGCGCATGGCATCGGTGCGCACGCCCGCGCGGCGCAGCGCGCGGGCGAAGGCGGTAATGTTGCCGACCAGCTTGCCGCTGCGTACGTCGCCGAGTTGCTGGATGCCGGTCATGCGGTGGCCTCGACCTGGGTCCACGCTCAGGGCGCGACCGGCTCCTCGGGCTTCAGCAGGTCCGACGCCAACTCGCGCGTCAGCGCCGCCACATCGGCGCGCTGCTTGAACAGGATGCCGGCGGTGTCGACCACCACTTCGGGGTCGAGCTCGACGGTGTCGAGCGCAATCAGCGCCCTCGCCCATTCGACGCTCTCGGCGATGCCGGGTGCGCGCTGGAAGGCGTTGCCGAACGGCGCATCGCGCAGCCGTGCGACGAAGGCGGCCACCTGGGCCGACAGCTTCTCGCCCGCCTCCGGCACCTGCGCCCGCACGATCGCCAGTTCGCGCTCGCGCTCGGGGTAGTCGAGCCAGTGGTACAGGCAGCGCCGCTTGACCGCATCGTTGAGTTCGCGCGTGCGGTTGCTCGTGAGGATGGTGACCGGCGGCACCACGGCGCGCACGGTGCCCAGTTCGGGAATGCTGACCTGGTACTCACCGAGGTATTCGAGCAGGAAGGCCTCGCAGGGCTCGTCGGCACGGTCGACCTCGTCGATCAGCAGCACGGCACCTGGCGCGGGCGTCTGCAAAGCCTGCAGCAGCGGACGGCGGATCAGGTAGTGCGGTTGATAGACCTCGGCCTCCACATCGCGCGCCGCGCCGGTGGCCTCGGCCGCGCGCATGTGCAGCAGCTGCGCGGCGTAGTTCCATTCGTAGAGCGCTTCGCGCTGCTCCAGGCCGTCGTAGCACTGCAGGCGCAACAGCTCGCGGCCGAGCGCCTTCGACAGCGCCTTGGCCAGCTCGGTCTTGCCGACGCCCGGCTCGCCTTCGAGCAGCAGCGGGCGCTGCAGCTTGAGCGCGAGGAACACGGCGGTCGCCAGGCGGCGGTCGGCAAAGTAGCCGGCCTGCATCAAACCTTCAGAGAGGGAATCGATGGTCGGAAAGATCATGACGAAGGGTAACGGAAGACGCGAGGGTATCGCGCCTTCCGCCCGCGGTCGGCTGCGCTGGCCTCTTCAGCCCAGCGCCTTGGTGACGGCGCGTTGGGTGAGCACGCTGATCAGGTTGGCGCGGTAGGCCGCCGAAGCATGCAGGTCGCTGTTGAGTTCGCTCGCATCGATCTTCACGGCTGCAGCAGCTGCCGCGGTGAAGCTCTTGTTGAGCGCATCCTCGAGCCCTGTGTGCCGGAACACGCCGTTGCCCGCGCCGGTGACGGCCACCCGCACGCCGCTGTCGTACTGCGTGAGGAAGATGCCGACCAGCGGGAAGTTCGATGCCTTCTGGCGCAGCTTCTCGTACACGGCGCGCTTCGGAATCGGAAAGCGGATCGCGGTGATCAGCTCGTCTTCTTCCAGCGCCGTGGTGAACAGGCCCAGGAAGAAATCGTCGGCGGCAATCTCGCGCTTCGAGGTGATGACCGTCGCACCGGACCCCAGCACCGCGCTCGGATAGCAGGCTGCCGGATCGTTGTTGGCCACCGAGCCGCCGATGGTGCCCATCGCGCGCACCTGCCGGTCGCCGATGCGCGAGGCCAGGTCGGCCAGTGCCGGGAAGGCGGCTTTCACATCGGCGTTGTTGGCCACGTCGAGGTGACGCGACATCGCACCGATGGTGATCGCGCTGCCATCCTTCTTGATGCCGGTGAGTTCCTTGATGCCGCTCAGGTCGACAAGCTGCTCAGGAGCGGAAAGCCGCAGCTTCATCGAGGCCAGCAATGTCTGGCCTCCGGCCAGCGGCTTGGCGCCCGCGGCAACGAGTTTGGCCGCATCGGCCACGGTGGCGGGCCGTTCGAGTGTGAAGGCGTACATGGTGTGATTCCTTCTTTGTTTTAGTGTTTGGCGGCAGCCTGCATGGCTTCCCAGACGCGATGGGGCGAAGCAGGCATGTCGAAATCCTTGACGCCCAGCGGCGCCAGCGCGTCGAGCACGGCATTGATCACGGCCGGCGGCGAGCCGATGGCCCCCGCCTCGCCGCAGCCCTTGGTGCCCAGCGGATTGTGGGTGCAGGGTGTGCACACGGTGTCGAGCTTGAATTGCGGAAAGTCGCCCGCCCTTGGCATGGCGTAGTCCATGAAGCTGCCGGTGAGCAGCTGGCCGGTTTCGTTGTCGTAGACGCAGTTCTCGAGCAACGCCTGGCCGATGCCCTGCACCAGCCCGCCGTGCACCTGGCCCTCGACGATCATCGGGTTGATGATGGTGCCGAAGTCGTCCACCGCGGTGAAGCGGTCGATCTTGACCTCGCCGGTCTGCTGGTCGATCTCGACCTCGCAGATGTAGGTGCCGCCGGGGAAGGTGAAGTTGGTCGGGTCGTAGAAGGCGGTTTCATTCAGGCCGGGCTCGAGCTTGTCGAGCGGGTAGTTGTGCGGCACGTAGGCCGTGAGCGCCACCTGGCCGAACGGGATCTTCTTGTCGGTGCCCTTGACCTTGAACTCGCCGTTCGAAAACTCGATGTCGGCGTCGCTCGCCTCCATCAGGTGCGCGGCGATCTTCTTGGCCTTGGTCTCGATCTTGTCGAGCGCCTTCATCCTTCATGATGGCGGCGCCACCGACCGAGATCGAGCGCGAGCCATAAGTGCCCATGCCGAAGGGCACGCGGCCCGTATCGCCGTGCACCACATCGACGTTGTCGACCGGGATGCCCAGGCGCGCCGCGACGACCTGTGCAAAGGTGGTTTCATGGCCCTGCCCGTGGCTGTGCGAGCCGGTGAACACCGTCACGCTACCGGTCGGGTGCACGCGGATCTCGCCGCACTCGAAGAGCCCCGCCCGCGCACCGAGCGCCCCCGCGATGTTCGAGGGCGCGATGCCGCAGGCCTCGATGTAGCTCGAATAGCCCATGCCGCGCAGCTTGCCCTTGGCTTGCGTCGCTGCCTTGCGCTGCGCATAGCCTTCGACATCGGCCAGCACCCGTGCCTTGTCCATGCAGGCATGGAAGTCGCCGGTGTCGTACTGCAGCGCCACGGGCGTCTGGTACGGGAAGGTGGTGATGAAGTTGCGCTTGCGGATCTCGTCCTGGCCCAGCTTCATTTCCCAGGCGCAGCGCGACACTAGGCGCTCCAGCAGGTAGGTGGCCTCGGGCCGCCCCGCCCCGCGGTAGGCATCGACCGGCGCGGTGTTGGTGAACCAGGCATCGACCTCGACGTAGATCTGCGGCGTGGTGTACTGGCCCGCGAGCAGCGTGGCGTAGAGGATGGTCGGCACCGCGGTCGAGAAGGTCGACAGGTAGGCGCCGAGGTTGGCGTCGGTATGCACCCGCACAACGCGAGGAACTTGCCGTCCTTGTCCATTGCCATTTCGGCGTGGCTCACATGGTCGCGGCCGTGCGCATCGGACAGGAAGCACTCGGAGCGTTCCGCCGTCCACTTGATGTTGCGGTTGAGCTGCTTGGCGGCCCAGGTCAGGCAA
>CAMATD010000323.1 GCA_945860785.1 Variovorax sp. YR752
GCTTCGAGGCGCTCGACGGCCGCCGTCACCTCGCGATAAGCGGCTTCAGCCACGGCTTGCGCCGTCTCGTGGGCGGCTGCGGTCTGGAAGGCGTTGTCGGCGGCGGTCTCCGGGTTCGGCGTGAACCTGTGCGGCCGGATCATGACGACGGCGGCGGGCGCCTGGATGGAGCGGATCGTGGACGGCATCAAGCCACCCGTCGCATGACCGCACGCGAGGCCCCGGTGCGCGTGTGGCGGAACAGGTCCTTCGGGTCGTCGGCCCGGGGCACCAGCTCGACGTCCACGCCAAGGTTGCGTTGCTCGGCCTGTTCGTGCACATAGCGCAAGGTGGCGTAGTCCTCCAGCGCGAAGCCGACCGAATCGAACATCGTGACCTGCCCAGCGCTCTCGCGCCCCCTTGCCGTACCGGCCAGCACGCGCCACAGGTCGACCACCGGGGAGTCTTTGGGCAACTGCTGGATGTCGCCCTCGATGCGCGTCTGCGGCTCGTACTCGACGAACACGCGCGCGCCGCGCAACACGTCGGCATGCAGCTCGGTCTTGCCGGGGCAATCGCCGCCGACGGCATTGAGGTGCATGCCCGGCTCGATCATGTCGGGCGTGAGGCTGGTGGCGTTGGCCTTGTCCGCGGTGACGGTCGTCACGATGTCGGCGCCGCGCACGGCCTGCGCGGTGGAATTGGTGCGAATGATCCTGAGCGACGGAAAGGCCGAGAGATTGCGAACCAGCTTGTCCGTCGCACGGGCATCGATGTCGTAGACGGCGATTTCCTCGATGCCCAGATGGCGATGAAAAGCCAGCGCCTGGAACTCGCTCTGCGCACTATTGCCGATGAGCGCCATGCGGCGGGCGTCGGGCCGCGCCAGGGCACGTGCCGCCATCAACGAGGTCGCGCTGGTGCGCAGCGCGGTGGCGAGGGTCAGCTCCGACAGCAGCACGGGGTAGTCGGTCTCGACATCGGCCAGCACGCCGAAGGCCATCACCGTGTAGAGGCCCCGGCCGGTGTTGGCCGGATGGCCATTGACGTACTTGAAGGCATAGCGCGTCGCGTTCGACACCGGCATCAGTTCGATGACACCGATGTCCGAGTGATTGGCAACGCGGGCGGACTTGTCGAAGTCCGGCCAGCGAACGAAGTCTTCCTGGATGGCATCGGCCAGTGTGCCGATGAAGGGGGCCACGCCGATGTCCTGCACGAGGCGGGACATGGCGGGAACGTCGATGAAGCGGGTCATGGGAGGCTCCTGAACGAATCGGCTGCGGCGCGCAGCCGTGTTTCGATTGTTCCGGCGAGGCCTGCCAGATTGAACCCAGCAACTTGCCAAGTTAATCCATGAACCTTACATTCAGCTTGATCTAGATAGCAATTTGATAATCAGACGATGGACGACACCGACCGACAACTCATTGCCTTGCTGCGCGACGATGCGCGCATGTCCGTGGTGGCGCTGGCGAAGAAGCTGCGGGTGGCACGGGCGACCGTGCAGAACAGGATTGCCAGGCTGGAAAGCGACGGAACCATCGTCGGCTACACCGTGCGCCTCAGGCCCGAGGCAGAGGCGCATCGCATCCGGGCGATCATGAGCATCGGGATCGAGGGGCACCGCGGCGCCGATGTCATCCGCGTGCTGCGGGGTCACTCCAACGTCGTGGCCCTGCACTCGACGAACGGCCGCTGGGACCTGATGGCCGAACTGCGCGCCGACTCGCTGGAGGCGTTCGACAAGGTGCTCAATGCCATCCGACTGATCGAAGGCATCGCGAGCACCGAGACGAGCATCCTGCTGTCGACGCAGAAGCTGTAGCCGCGCCTGTCGTCGGCGCCGCTGTGCCTCAGTGCGCAGGGACCAG
Source organism: Variovorax sp. YR752 (assembly GCA_945860785.1). GTDB lineage: Bacteria > Pseudomonadota > Gammaproteobacteria > Burkholderiales > Burkholderiaceae_C > Variovorax. The sequence goes on from CAMATD010000323.1 coordinate 1,854, forward strand.
GAAGTCCTGGCTGATGCGGCCACCGAGCTCATTCACGCGGTCAAGGAACTGCGTGAGGTACGCATGCAGCCCGGTCGCCAGGATCTCGTCAACCCGCGCGTACTGCAGGTCGGCCAGCAACTTGCCGGCGCGACGCTGCGTTTCGGCGCTCTGCTCGTTCTGCACCTTGGCAAGGTTGTTGACCACCTCGGCCAAGCTCGCATGCAGCGAACGCGGCATGTCGGCGCGAAGAATCAAGAGCTCGGCCACGCGCTCAGGCTTGATCACGTCGCGGTACACCTTGCGGTAGACCTCGAAGGCCGAGACGCTGCGCAGGATCGCGCTCCAGTGATAGAAGTCGTACTCTTGGTCTTCCTCGGTGGCGGTGCCGAAGAATTCGCTGTTGAGCGCGTGGAACTTCACGTCCACCAGCCGCGCTGTGTTGTCGGCGCGTTCGAGGAAGGTGCCAAGGCGCGAGAAGTAGCAGGCCTCGTCCTGCAGCATCGTGCCCAGCGTCACGCCGCGCGACAGGTGCGAGCGGAACTTGACCCATTCGAAGAACTGGCCCGGATCGCGTTCGAAGTCGCCTGCGCGCAGCATGCGGTTGACCTCGAGCCAGGTGGTGTTCTGCGTTTCCCAAGCCTCGGTGGTGAGCGCTCCGCGCACGGCACGCGCGTTTTCGCGCGCGGCCTTGAGGCAGGAGACGATCGACGAGGCATTGCTCTCGTCCTTGACCATGAACTCCATCACGTCGTGGGGCGTGATCTGCTCGTACTTCTTGTTGTACCAGGGCAGCAGCTCGCTGATCGACAGCACGCCCTGCCAGCCGTACTTGGCGACTTCGGCGGACTGCGGCAGCAGCGAGGTCTGGTAGTTGACGTCGAGCATGCGCGCGGTGTTTTCCGCGCGCTCGGTGTAGCGCGACATCCAGTAGAGGTGATCGGCGGTGCGTGACAGCATCGTTTGTTCTCCTAGTTCCTTGCTTCTTGCACTCAGGCCGACGGGGATGAAGTTTGACTCTGGCTTTGCGACTGCGCCGCCTTGGGCTTGGGCGTGCGGTCGGCTTCGAGAATCCAGGTGTCCTTGGTACCGCCGCCCTGCGACGAATTGCCCACCAGCGAACCTTCCTTGAGCGCCACGCGCGTGAGACCGCCGGGCACCATCTGCACTTCGCTGCCCGAGAGCACGAAGGGGCGCAGGTCGATGTGGCGCGGCGCGATGCCGGCGTCGACGAAGGTCGGCGAGGTCGAGAGGCTCAGCGTGGGCTGCGCGATGTAGCCGTCGGGCTTGGCGATCACGGCCTTCTTGCAGTCCTCGATCTCGGCCTGCGTGGCGGCTGGGCCGATCAGCATGCCGTAGCCGCCGGCGCCGTGCACCTCCTTGACGACCAGGTCCTTCATGTTGTCGAGCGTGTACTGCAGCTCGTCCTTGTTGCGGCACATGTAGGTCGGCACGTTCTTCAGGATCGGCTTTTCGCCGAGGTAGAACTCGACCATCTTCGGCACGTAGGGGTAGATCGACTTGTCGTCGGCCACGCCGGTGCCCACCGCATTGCAGATCACGACATTGCCCGCGCGGTAGGCGCGCATCAGGCCGGCCGTGCCAAGCGTTGAGGTCGAGCGGAATACATCGGGGTCGAGGAAGTCGTCGTCGACGCGGCGGTAGATCACGTCGACCCGCTTGGGGCCACGCGTGGTGCGCATGTAGACGAAGTCGTCCCTGACGAACAGGTCCTGCCCCTCGACCAGCTCCACGCCCATCTGCTGGGCCAGGAAGGCGTGTTCGAAGTAGGCGCTGTTGTACATGCCGGGCGTGAGCACCACCACCGTGGGCTCGGCCGTCGCGGCCGGCGCGCTGGCGCGCAGGGTTTCGAGCAGCAGGTCGGGGTAGTGCGCGACCGGCGCGATGCGGTTCTGGTTGAACAGCTCGGGGAAGAGCCGCATCATCATCTTGCGATCTTCGAGCATGTAGCTCACGCCGCTGGGCACGCGCAGGTTGTCTTCGAGCACGTAGTACTCGCCGTTGCCATCGGCATCGGGCGCGCGGACGATGTCGATGCCCGAGATGTTCGAGTAGACGTTGTGCGGCACGGTCACGCCCATCATTTCGGGGCGGAACTGCGCGTTGTTCAGGATCTGCTCGGCCGGGATGATGCCGGCCTTGATGATTTCCTGGTCGTGATAGACGTCATGGAGGAAGCGGTTGAGCGCCGTGACGCGCTGCACCAGCCCTCTTTCCATGCTCTCCCACTCGTGGGCAGGAATGATGCGGGGCAGCAGGTCGAACGGGATGAGCCGCTCGGTGCCGGAGCCGTCTTCATCCTTGGCGCCATACACCGCGAAGGTGATGCCGACCCGGCGGAAAATCATTTCCGCCTCTTCGCGCCGCGATCGCATCACCTCACCGGGTTGCTTCGCAAGCCATTGGTCGTAGCGCTTGTAGTGCTGTCGGATTGCAGCCCCCGCATAGGGCAACTGCTCATACATCTCATCGAATTTGTGCATGGAACGACCAATCTCCTTGAGCCATAGCTTAGCAAGTTCAGGGCCAGTAGAAGCCCTTATGCGAAGCCAATCGTGACTATCGTTTCTTGCGCGAGGCGAGGAATTCCTTGATGCGCTCGCCGCTTTCGTCGCTGTAAAGGCTTGCAACGAGGGCCTCGCGCTCGACGTCGAGGTGTTCGCGGCGGCTCCGGCCGCGTGCCGAATAGACCAGCTGCTTGATGCGGGCCTGCACCTCGAAGGGGCCGCGGGCGAGCTGCTGCGCCCAGGTGAGCGCGGTGGCGTACGCCGACCCATGCGGCACGACCTTGTTCACCACGCCCCAGTCGTGGAGCCGGCGGGCGGCGTACGGCCCGCCGTCCAGCAGCATCTCGAGCACGGCCTGCGGCGCCAGCGAATCGGTGCCGCCACCGTCGGGCGTCAAGGCGAATTTGACGTTGGACATCATGAACCTCGCGTCCTCGGCCGCGACGATCAGGTCGCAGGCCAGGCAGACCGAAAAGCCGCTGCCCGCGGCCATGCCCTCCACGGCGGCGATGACGGGTTGGGGGGCCTCCTGCATCGCCATGACCCATTCGTTCAGGGCGTCGGAGTGCGCCATCTGTTCGGGCGGCGGGAGCTTGCGCTGTCTCACCAGCCGCCGCAGGTCGCCGCCACCGGAGAAATGCTCGCCCTCCCCGGCCAGCACGATGGCGCGGACGGTGCCGAAACCGGCCGTCGCGCGGATTGCCTTTGCTGCCGCCCGGTAAGTCGATGGATTGATGGCATTGCGCGCCGCGGGATTGCTGAGGGTCAGCACCAGCACGGCCCCTTCGCGGTGCATGCGCAGCCGCGCCCCGGATGTCGAACTGGGGGTGATGGTCGGAACCGACGCGCTCATCGCGACGGCCGATTCAGAACCGGCCGCCGATCTTGCATATCGTTATTGTTCATAGCTTCCCTTGCTGTCTCGAAAAGAATCAATGCATTTTCGATATCCAGCCCGAGTACAAAGCCCGGCCGGCGTCCTGTCAAGGGAATCGATGAAGGCCTGCAGAACGGCGCGCCCTGCAGGCCTTGGGGTCACGCTTCCGGCACGGCCGGACCGGGCACGGCCTGCACCTCGTCGCGGCTTTCTTCCTTCGCATGGCGCGCCGCAATGAACAGGTACATCGCCGGCACCACGAACAAGGTGAACAGCGTGCCGATCGACAGGCCGCTGAAGATCACGATGCCCATCGCCTTGGCCCCGCGGCGCCCGCGCCCGAGGCGATCACCAGCGGCAGCACGCCGAACACCATGGCCGCGGTCGTCATCAGGATCGGGCGCAGCCGCGTGCCGGTCGCCTCGACGATGGCATCGAGCTTGCTCAGGCCCTGCTTCTGCAGGCGGTTCGCCACCTCGACGATCAGGATGCCGTGCTTGCTGATGAGCCCCATCAGCGTGACGAGGCCCACCTGCGTGTAGATGTTCATCGACGCGAAGCCCCAGAAGATGAAGATCATTGCGCCGAAGAGGGCCAGCGGCACAGAGACCAGGATCACCACCGGATCGCGGAAGCTCTCGAACTGCGCCGCCAGTGCAAGAAAGACGATGATCAGCGCGAACAGGAAGGTCACCGCGAAGTTGCCCGACTCCTGCACGAACTGGCGCGACTGGCCCGAGTAGTCGAAGGTGTAGCCGCTCGGCGCGAGCTGCTGCACCAGCCCGCGCAGGTACTCGAGCGTCTCGCCCTGCGTACCGCTGGGCACGCCCTGGATGGTGACCGAGTTGAGCTGCTGGAAGTGATTCACCGTCTCGGGCTGGACGCTGTATTTCAGGCTCGCCACCGTGCTCGCCGGCACCACGCCGTTCGGCGTCTTGATGTAGAAATTCAGCACGTCCGACGGGTTCAGCCGGTCGGTCTGCAGCACCTGCGGAATAGGAGCGGCCGGCAATCGAGAAGTAGTTGACGT
>CAMATD010000324.1 GCA_945860785.1 Variovorax sp. YR752
TTGTCTTTCCGGGTCAGGGCTCGCAGGCTGTCGGCATGCTCGATGCCTGGGGTGACCATCCGGCCGTGGCCGAAACTCTGCGCGAAGCCTCCGAAGCGCTGGGTGAAGACATTGGCGCGCTGATCAAGAACGGCCCCAAGGAAGAGCTCGCACTCACCACCAACACGCAGCCCGTGATGCTGGTGGCCGGCGTCGCCGCTTGGCGTGCCTGGCTAACCGAAGGCGGTGCAACGCCTTCCGTCGTGGCGGGCCATTCGCTGGGCGAGTATTCGGCGCTGGTGGCATCCGGCGTGCTGACTCTGGCGCAAGCCGCGCCGCTGGTGCGCTTTCGTGCGCAGGCCATGCAACAGGCCGTGCCCGTCGGCGTTGGTGCCATGGCGGCCGTCCTGGGGATGGAGTCCGGCAAGGTCGTGGCGGGCTGTGCGGAAGCCACCGCCACCTTCGGCGCGGGCAGCGCCGAGATCGTCGAAGCCGTGAATTTCAACGATCCGATGCAGACCGTGATCGCCGGCAGCAAGGCGGCCGTCGACAAGGCCTGCGAGCTGCTCCAGGCCAACGGCGCCAAGCGCGCCTTGCTGCTGCCTGTTTCGGCACCGTTCCATTCGAGCCTGATGAAGCCTGCCGCTGAGGCGCTCCGCGAAAAACTGGCCACGATCACGCTCGCCGCGCCGCAGATTCCGGTGCTGAACAACATCGACGTGGCCGTGGAATCCGACCCCGAACGCATCCGCGACGCCCTGGTGCGCCAGGCTGCCGGCCCAGTTCGCTGGGTTGAAAGCGTGCAGGCCTTGAAACTGCGCGGCGTAGCCGCCATCATCGAGTGCGGGCCGGGCAAGGTGCTGGCCGGCATGGTCAAGCGCATCGCCCCCGAGCTGGAAGCCGCGTCGGTGTACAACCCGGCCACGCTCGCGGACACCCGACAATCGCTCGCCGCCTGACCGGCGCAAGGCCCCGATACTTTTTTTATGAGCATTCCCAAATTCGAAGGACAGGTCGCCCTGGTCACCGGCGCATCGCGCGGCATCGGCGCGGCAATTGCGCTCGAGCTCGCGCAGCGCGGGCTCAAGGTGGTCGGCACTGGCACCACCGAAGACAGCGCGGCGAAGATCACCTCGGCACTCAGCGCCTACGACGGCCGCGGCCGTGCGCTCGATGTGAACGACGGCGCCGCCGTCGAGGCGCTGATCGACGAGATCGTCAAGGCCTACGGTGTCATCCACGTGCTGGTCAACAACGCCGGCATCACGCGTGACACGCTGGCCATGCGCATGAAGGACGACGACTGGGATGCGGTGCTCGGCACCAATCTCAAGGCCGTGTTCCGCCTCTCGCGTGCGGTGATCCGCCCGATGATGAAGCAGCGCTATGGCCGCATCATCAGCATCACGAGCGTGGTTGGCGCCTCCGGCAATGCCGGCCAGGCCAACTATGCGGCTGCCAAGGCTGGCGTGGCGGGCATGACCCGTGCGCTGGCCCGAGAGCTGGGCAGCCGAAACATCACGGTCAACTGCGTCGCGCCGGGTTTCATCGAAACCGACATGACGGCCAGCCTCCCGGAAGCCCAGCAACAGGCGCTGCTCCAGCAGATCCCGCTGGGCCACCTAGGCAAGCCGGCCGACATCGCGCACGCGGTGGCCTACCTCGCATCGCCCCAGGCGTCCTATGTGACTGGCCAGGAGCTGCACGTCAACGGCGGCATGCACATGTAGCCGCAAGGCGCAATCTTTCCCGTGCCGGGGGATGCGGCAAATGCCACAATCCGCCCGGCTAAAATCCACCGATTACCTACAACCCTCAGAGGGAACCAAATGAGCGATATCGAAGCACGTGTCAAGAAAATCATCGCCGAGCAACTCGGCGTGGAAGAGTCCCAAGTGACGAATGAAAAGGCCTTCGTGGCCGACCTCGGCGCGGACTCGCTCGACACGGTCGAACTCGTGATGGCACTCGAAGACGAATTCGGCATTGAGATCCCCGATGAAGATGCCGAGAAAATCACCACGGTGCAAAACGCCGTCGACTACGCCACCAAGAATCAAAAGGCCTGATCGGCCAGCTGACACTGCCATTGCGGCCGGCGGCTTGTTTTCAGCAAACCGCACGCGCCGACCGGCAACTGTTCAGCGCTTTCAGAAAGGTTTGCCGGCATGACCAAACGCCGCGTCGTCGTGACCGGACTCGGTTGCATCGCTCCTGTCGGAAACACCGCAACCGAATCCTGGGCCAACCTGTTGGCCGGGAAGTCGGGCATTGCGAACATCACCGCGTTCGATGCAAGCGCCTTCGCCTGCAAGTTCGCCGGTGAGGTGAAGGGTTTCGACATCACCCAATACATCTCGGAGAAGGAAGCGCGTCACATGGACCGCTTCATTCATCTGGGGCTTGCCGCCGCCATCCAGGCGGTGCAGGACAGCGGACTGCCGACCGGCGAAGCGCTGTCCTATGAAGAGGCCGTGCGCATCGGCTGCAACATCGGCTCCGGCATCGGCGGTCTGCCGATGATCGAACAGACGCATGGCGAACTGGTTGCTCGCGGCCCGCGCCGCGTGTCGCCGTTCTTCGTGCCGGCATCGATCATCAACATGATCTCGGGCCACGTCTCGATCAAGTACGGCTTCAAGGGCCCGAACATCGCCGTCGTGACCGCCTGCACCACGGGTCTGCATGCCATCGGCACCTCGGCGCGCATGATCGAATACGGCGATGCCGACGTGATGATCGCGGGCGGCGCGGAGTCGACCATCTCTCCACTCGGCATTGGCGGCTTCACCGCGCCACGTGCACTGAGCACCCGCAACGACGATCCCGCCACGGCCTCGCGTCCATGGGACAAGGACCGCGACGGCTTCGTGCTGGGCGAGGGCGCGGGCGTGATGGTGCTCGAAGAGTACGAACACGCCAAGGCGCGCGGCGCCAAGATCTATGCGGAGGTGGCAGGCTTCGGCCTGACCGGCGATGCGTACCACATGACCGCGCCCGACGTCGACGGCCCGCGCCGCTCGATGGTCATGGCGCTGGCCAACGCCGGCGTCAATGCCGACCAGGTCCAGTACCTGAATGCGCATGGCACCTCGACGCAGATCGGCGACGTCAACGAGACCAACGCGGTCAAGCTCGCTTTCGGCGATCACGCGAAGAAGCTCGTCGTGAATTCGACCAAGTCCATGACCGGCCACTTGCTGGGCGGCGCGGGCGGCATCGAATCGGTGTTCACGGTGCTCGCACTGCACGAGCAGAAGAGCCCGCCGACCATCAACATCTTCAACCAGGATCCGGAGTGCGATCTCGACTACTGCGCCAACGAGGCGCGCGATCTGAAGATCGATGTCGCGGTCAAGAACAACTTCGGCTTCGGCGGCACCAACGGCACGCTGGTGTTCAAGCGCGCTTGAGCATTGCTCTGTCATGCACAGCGCGCCGTCGGTGACCTATCCGGTGGGGCGCACGCGCGGTGCGACCCGGATTCTTGTTGTCCTCTGGACGCTGGGCGCCTGCTGCGCGGGCGCATCCTGCTATCTGTTCGATAGCGCCGGATGGCGCCAGCTGCTGCTGGTTCTCAGTGTCGTGTTTTCGGGCGTCGCCGCAGGTTTCGGCTTGCGGCGCGATGGCGCGGCCGTGCTGCACTTCGACGGGCTTCACTGGTCGTTGACCGGGGCCGATCCGACCCGTGCCGTTCATGCTGCACGGGCCACGGTGGCGCTCGATTTCCAGTCGCTGCTGCTGGTCCGGCTCGCCGAACCTGGCCGTGCCCGGCGTTGGATCTGGCTCGAGCAAAGGGCCATGCCCGAGCGGTGGCTCGATGTGCGCCGTGCGGTCTATTCGCGGGCCCCGCCTGCAGCGCCCGCTGGCGATCCCTGGCGCGTGACGGCACCCGCCGACGTGCCCTGAACCCCCGTCGATGACAATTTCCCCCCCGCCTGTGCCACCGGACTCCGGCCTGACCGACGCGTCCGCCGAGGCGCCGCGCCCGGGCGAGGTCGATTTCCAGCTGGTCCAGCGCACGGTCGCGGGCGACCAGAAGGCGTTCGAGCTGCTGGTCATCAAGTACCAGCGCCGCATCGAGCGCCTGATCGGCCGCATGGTGCGCGATGTCGACCTGGTCGAGGACATTGCCCAGGAAACCTTCATCCGGGCCTACCGCGCGCTGCACCAGTTCCGCGGCGAGGCGCAGTTCTACACTTGGCTCTACCGGATTGCGGTCAATACCGCCAAGAAGGCGCTGGTGGACATGAAGCGCGATCCGACCATCTCCGAAAGTGCATTGCGGCCGTCTTCTGACGACGACGATGAAACTTACCGTCCTGGAAACGAACCAATCAGCGACGAAACCCCCGAATCGGTCATGGCGGCGAATGAAATCGCCAGCGCCGTCGAGGCAGCCATGGAAGCGCTCCCAGCCGAGCTGCGCCAGGCCGTCACGCTGCGCGAGATCGAGGGGATGAGTTACGAAGAGATTGCCGAGGTCATGGATTGCCCCATCGGCACGGTGCGCTCGCGCATTTTCCGGGCGCGCGAGGCCATTTCGGTCCGGGTCAAACCGCTGCTCGACAACCAGTCCGGCAAGCGTTGGTAAGTAAGCAGGTGAATGAAATGAATCAGACGATGACGGTTCGGGAACAGGTGTCCGCACTTGCGGATGGTCATTTGCAGGGCAAGGCGTTCGCACAGGCGATCGACGCGGTCTGCACCGAGGGCGATTCGCGCGCGGCGTGGCATGCCTACCATGTGGTGGACGATGTCCTGCGCTCGGGCGCACAGACGGCATGCAGCGACGGCGCGGCGTTTCTGGCGCGTTTCCAGCAGCGGCTTGCCGCCGAGCCCGTGGTGGTGCGCGCGCTGGCGCCGGTTGCTGCTGCGCCAGCCGCCCTCCAGGTCCAGCGCAGGGCCGATGCTGCCAACGAGCCCGTCTTCCGCTGGAAACTGGTGGCAGGCGCCGCTTCGATGGGTGCCGTGGCGGCCATCAGCTGGACCCTGATCGGCAATGGCACGACCAGTCCGCAGGCCGGCGCGCAGATCGCGGCCACCCAGCAGCAGCCGGCGGTGAATTCGGTGCTGGCCGCGGCCGCCGTCAACAGCCCGCAGCCTGCCAGCGCCACGCTGACGCCGACCCGCGTGATGGTCGGCAACGGCAATCCGCAAGTCATGCTGCGCGATCCGCGGCTCGACCAATTGCTCGAAGCGCACCAGCAGGCCGGCGGCGCATCGCAAATGCCCTCCGGTTTCCTGCGCAACGCCACCTTCGAGGGACCGACGCGCTGATCGCGCGCCCGTAACCACCCGCAATGACCGTTCAGATGCCGATCTCCGCACGCGCGTTCGTGCTTGTGTTTGCCGCCTTCTGCTTCGTGCAGGTTGCCACCGCACAAAACCGCTCAGGTCCGGCGAACACCAGGAGCACGGCTGCGGCACAGACGGACGAACCTCCGGCGATGAGCGTGGCCGATTGGCTGCAGCGCATGCACACGGGAGCACGTCAACGCAATTACGTGGGCACCTTTGTTGTGTCGGCGCCGGGCGGCGATCTGTCGAGTGCACGCATCTGGCATGTGCGCGACGGCGATCACCAGATCGAGCGTATCGAGGCCCTGTCGGGGCCGCAGCGCTCGACCTTCCGGCGCAATCGCAATGTCATGACCTTCCTGCCCGAGGCGAAGGTCGTCAAGGTCGTCAAGGTCGAGAAGCGCGAGAACCTCGATCTCTTTCCCAATCTGCCGGACAAGCCCGATTCGTCGATCGGCGATTTCTACGACGTGCGCGCCATCGGCAAGGACCGCGTGGCGGGCTTCGACGCCGACGTGGTGCAACTGGTGCCGCACGACGGCCTGCGGTTCGGCTACCGCATCTGGAGCGAGCGGCGCTCGGGCCTGGTGGTGAAGCTGCAGACCGTCGACAGCGAATCCCGCGTGGTGGAGCAGTCTGCGTTTTCCGAGCTGCAGCTCGATGCACCGGTGAAGCCACAAGCCCTGGCGCAGATGATGGCCAATACCTCGGGCTATCGCATCGAGAAGCTGGAACTCGAGCGCACCACGGCGCAAGACGAAGGCTGGGCACTCAGCGCACCCGTGCCCGGATTCAAGCCCCGAAGCTTCTTCCGCCGCCCGACGGCCGGCGGCGAGAAATCGAAGGAGGACGCCACGACAGTCCAATGGACTTTCTCCGATGGCCTCGCCTCGGTGTCGCTTTTCATCGAACGCTACGATGCCGCGCGTGCGCCGCGAGACGGCGTGTTGACCATCGGGGCCACCAATGCGATCCGCCGGCG
>CAMATD010000325.1 GCA_945860785.1 Variovorax sp. YR752
GACGGCCCCAAGCGCGCCTACACGATCAATTCGAACGACCAGCTGCTCACGGTCGAGGACTACAAGAACCTCATCGTCTCGTACAAGAACGGCGCGCCGATCCGCATGGTCGACGTGGCGCAGGTGGTCAACAGCGCCGAGAACACGCAGCTCGGCGCCTGGGCCGGCACCAAGACCAGCCAGGCCGGAGAGAGCGACGAAGGCAAGCTCAGCCCGGCCATCATCCTGAACGTGCAGCGCCAGCCGGGCGCGAACGTGATCGCCACCGTCAACGCCATCAAGGTCCTGCTGCCCGAGCTGCAGGCGGGCTTTCCCGCCGGCCTGAAGATCGAGGTGCTGGTGATCTTCGCCTTCCTCGGCAGCCTGCGCGCCACCGTCATCGCGAGCATCGCGGTGCCCATTTCGCTCATCGGCACGCTCGGCCTGATGTACCTGCTGGGCTACAGCCTCAACAACCTGAGCCTGATGGCGCTGACCATCGCCACCGGCTTCGTGGTGGACGACGCGATCGTCATGATCGAGAACATCGCGCGCTACATCGAAGAAGGCGAGAAGCCCCTGCAGGCCGCCTTCAAGGGCGCGACGCAGATCGGCTTCACGATCATTTCGCTGACGGTGTCGCTGATCGCGGTGCTGATTCCGCTGCTGTTCATGGGCGATGTGGTGGGGCGGCTGTTCCGCGAGTTCGCGGTCACGCTGGCCATCACCATCCTGATCTCGGCCGTGGTGTCGCTCACGCTGGTGCCGATGATGTCGGCGCGCTGGCTCAGGCACGAGCCGAAGAAGGATCCGGCCGGCACCGGCTTCGGCGCCCGCGCCCAGCGCTTCTTCAGTGGCGTGATGACGCGCTACGACCGCTCGCTGCACTGGGTGATCGATCACCAGGCGCTGACCTTGCTGGTCGCGCTGCTCACCATGGTGCTGACCGTGGTGTTGTACCTCACGATCCCGAAGGGCCTGTTCCCCACGCAGGACCTGACCATCGACGCCGAGACCGGGCCCACCGAGTACCGCGTGTCGCTCGAAGGCGTGGACAGTGCTGCAATCACCGAGTGGATGAAGAAGCTCGTGGCGAAGCTGCAGAGCTCGGACAAGGTGCGCAACGTGAGCAGCGATGCCGGCGCGCAGGGGCTGGCCGCGTTCGTGAACGTGAACCGCGACACCGCGGCGCGGCTGTCGATCACCGCGAGCACGGTGGACGACGCGCTCTACAGCGCCTTCGGCCAGCGCATCGTGTCGACCATCTTCACGGAGACGAACCAGTACCGCGTGATTCTCGAAGCCCGGCCGGGCATGGTGAACACGCTGCAGACGCTGGGGCAGCTGAACCTGATCGCAGGGTCGGGCACCGCCACGCCGTTGTCCGCGATTGCCGACATCACGGAGCAGCAGGCGCCGCTGCAGATCACGCACGTGGCGCAGTACCCGGCGAGCACGCTGAACTTCGATACGGCGCCGGGGGTGTCGCTCGGGCAATCGGTCGATGCGATCCGCGCGGCGGCCAAGGAGATCGGGTTGCCCGGCAGCGTGACGATGACGTTCCTGGGGGCTTCAGGCGCCTATGAACGGTCGCTGTCGAACCAGCTGTGGCTGATCTGGCGGCTGTGGTCTGCGTGTACATCGTGCTGGGCGTGCTGTACGAGAGCTATATGCATCCGCTGACCATCCTGTCGACGTTGCCTTCCGCCGGGGTCGGGGCCTTGCTCGCGCTGATGATTACTGGCAACGACCTGGGGGTGATCGGGATCATCGGGATCATCGGGATCATCGGGATCATCGGGATCATCGGGATCATCGGGATCATCGGGATCATCCTGCTGATCGGGATCGTGAAGAAGAACGCGATCATGATGATCGACTTTGCCATCGATGCGGAGCGCACCGAGGGCAAGTCGGCGCGGGAAGCGATTCATCAGGCGGCGTTGCTGCGGTTCCGGCCGATCTTGATGACGACGCTGGCGGCTCTGTTTGCCGCTGTTCCCCTGATGCTCAGTTTTGGTGAGGGGGTCGAGTTGCGGCGGCCGCTGGGGCTGGCGATTTTTGGCGGGCTGATCGTCAGCCAGCTGCTGACGCTGTTCACTACGCCTGTCATTTATCTGGCGTTCGACAGGCTTGGCGGGGGGACCTCTCGGCAGGCTGTGATCGAGGAGGAAGCGGTTTGATCCGTTCTTGCTCCTGCGGGTGTGTTTTGTTTCCGGGGCCGGGGCGAGACCCGGCCTCCGCCCTCCGCAGGGGAAACAGCGATGAACCTGTCGCTCCCCTTCGTCCGCCGCCCAATCGGCACAGTCCTGCTGACCATCGGCGTCGCCCTGGCAGGCATCGCCGCGTTCTTCGTCCTCCCGGTCTCGCCACTCCCCCAGGTCGCCTACCCGGTCATCTCGGTGCGCGCATCGATCCCCGGCGCCAGCCCGGAGACGATGGCAACCAGCGTGGCGACGCCCCTGGAGCGCCACCTGGGAACCATTGCAGGCGTCAACGAAATGACGTCCACGAGCTCCGTGGGCTCGGCGCGCGTCACCCTGCAATTCGACCTCAGCCGCAACATCGATGGCGCCGCCCGCGAAGTGCAGGCCGCCATCAACGCCAGCCGCGTCGACCTGCCCGCCACGCTGCGCAGCAACCCGACCTACCGCAAGACCAACCCGGCGGCGTCGCCGGTCATCATCCTGGCCCTCACGTCTAAGACCAAGACGCCGGGCCAGATCTACGACGCCGTCTCCAACATCGTCAGCCAGCGCCTGTCCCAGGTGGACGGTGTCGGCGACGTCGAAATCGGCGGCGGCTCGCTTCCTGCCGTGCGCATCGAGCTGTTGCCGTTCGCGCTCAGCCGCTATGGCATCAGCACCGAGGACGTGCGCGCCGCCATCCAGGCCTCCAACGCCAACCGTCCCAAGGGCATGGTGCAGGGCGAGGGCCGCAAGCTCCAGATCTACACGCAGACGCCGGCCCTGCGCGCCAGCGACTACGCCTCGATGGTGGTGGCCTGGCGCAACGGCGCAACGGTGCGGCTGCAGGACGTGGCCGAGGTGCTCGACGGCGTGGAAGACACGCGCACGCTCGGTCTCTTCAACGGCGAGCCCGCGATCATCATCCTCATCACGCGGCAACCCTCGGCCAACATCATCGAAACGGTCGACAGCGTGCGCGCGCTGCTGCCAGAGCTGCAGGCGCAACTGCCGCCCGACGTGACGCTGCAGGTGGCATCGGACAGCACCAACTCCATCCGCTCCTCGCTGCATGAAGTCGAGGTGACGCTGGTCATCTCGGTGCTGCTGGTGGTGCTCGTGGTCAGCCTGTTCCTGCGCAGCGTGCGCGCCACCATCGTGCCGGCCGTGGCCACGGTGGTGGCCTTGCTCGGCACTTTCGGCGTGATGCACCTGCTGGGCTTCAGCCTCAACAACCTGAGCCTGATGGCGCTCACGGTGGCGACCGGCTTCGTGGTGGACGACGCCATCGTGGTGCTCGAAAACACCAGCCGGCACATCGAGGCCGGCATGTCGCGCATGAAGGCGGCGCTGCTGGGTGCCAAGGAGGTGGGCTTCACCGTGCTGTCGATCAGCGTGTCGCTGGTGGCGGTGTTCATTCCGCTGCTGTTCATGGGCGGGCAGGTGGGGCGGCTCTTTCGCGAGTTCGCGGTCACGCTGTCGGCGGCCGTGATGATCTCGCTCGTCATTTCGCTGACCACCACGCCGATGATGTGCGCTTGGCTGCTCAAGCCCGGTGGCGAGCACGCGAACGACAAGCCGCCCGGTCGGCTGGGTCGCATGGCGGCGCGCAGCTACGAATGGGTGCTCAAGCGCTACGAGTACAGCCTCGACTGGGCACTGGACAGCAAGGCGCTCGTCATGCTGATCCTGGTGGCGGTGGTCGGGCTCAACGTCTACCTGTTCAGCGCCGCGCCCAAGGGCTTCTTTCCGCAGCAGGACAGCGGCCAGCTCAACGGCGGCCTGCGTGCCGACCAGAGCATTTCGTCGCAGGCGCTGGCCGAGAAGCTGCGGCAGGTGATCGACATCGTCCGCAAGGACCCGGCCGTCGACACGGTGATCGGTTTCACCGGCGGATCGCGCGCGGGCGGCGGCTTCATGTTCGTCAACCTGAAGCCGGCCAACCAGCGCACGGAGAGCGGCCTGGCCGTGATCGCGCGGCTGCGGCCGCAGCTCAACGAGGTGACGGGCCTGCGCGTGTTCCTCGGCACCGTGCAGGACGTGCGCTCGGGCGGCCGCGCCAGCAACTCCACCTACCAGTACTCGCTCAAGAGCGACAGCCTGACCGACCTGCGCACCTGGGCCGTCAAGCTGTCCGACGAGCTGAAGCTGCAGCCGGTGCTGACCGACATCGACACCGACCAGGACCAGAACGGCGTGGAGACGGTGGCGAAGGTCGACCCCAACAGCGCGCGCCGGCTTGGATTGACATCCACAGCCATCGACAACGCGCTCTACAACGCCTTCGGCCAGCGGCAGGTGGCCACCATCTACACCGAGCTCAATCAGTACCACGTGGTGATGGAGTGGGCGCCGCGCTACACGCGCAGCCCCAATGCACTGAGCGACGTGTATGTGCCGGCGACCCAGACTTCCGTCGTGGCGGGGCAGACGGTGACCACGCAGGTGGTGGCAACCACGGCCACTTCATCCACCGGCAGTTCCACGGCATCGGCCGCGGCCGCGAGCACGACGACGGTGCCGGTCTCGGCCAACGCGGGCCTGCGCAGCGCCTCGACCGGCAACGTGCTCAGCAACACGGCCACCGCCCTGGTGCCGCTGTCGGCGGTGGCGAAGTTCGAGGAGCAGTCCGTCGCGACCTCGGTGAGCCATGAAGACGGCGAGCTGGCGACCACGATCTCGTTCAACCTCGCCGAAGGCGCCAACCTCGGCGATGCACGCGAGGCCATCGCCGAGGCCGAGGCCAACATCGCCATGCCCACCAATGTGCGCGGCGCGTTCGCCGGCACGGCCGCCAGCGCGCAGCAGTCGCAGGGCCAGCAGGCGGTGCTGATCCTGGCCGCGCTGATCGTGATCTACATCGTGCTCGGCATCCTCTACGAAAGCCTGGTGCATCCGATCACCGTGCTGTCGACGCTGCCCTCGGCCGGCGTGGGCGCGGTGCTGGCGCTGCTGATGTTCCGCATGGAGTTCTCGATCATTGCGCTGATCGGCATGTTCCTCTTGATCGGCATCGTCAAGAAGAACGCCATCCTGATCATCGACTTCGCGCTGGAGGCCGAGCGCTCGCGCGGCCTGAGCCCGCTGAATGCGGTGTGCGAGGCCTGCCTGCTGCGCTTCCGGCCGATTCTCATGACCACGCCAGCGGCGGCGCTGGGCGCGCTGCCGCTGGCCATCGGCTTCGGCGAGGGCGCCGAGCTGCGCCGGCCACTGGGCGTGGCCATCATCGGCGGGCTGATCGCGAGCCAGTTGCTCACCTTGCTGACAACGCCGGTGGTCTATCTCCTGCTCGACAAGCTGCGCCGTCGTGGCAAAAACGAACACGAACTGGGCCGTGCAACGCCCGTTTGAGAACAGCATCACCATGAACGCACTGCCTCCCTCCCTTCGCCTCACGGCGCTCGCGCTCGCCGCCATGCTGGCCGGCTGCGCCGTCGGCCCCGCCTACCAGGTACTGACCTCCGCGGGGTCCACCGGCTGGAAAGAGCAGCAGACCGCCGAAGGCTGGCTGCCCGCCGCGCCGGCCGATGCGTTGGACCGCGGCGAATGGTGGAAGCTCTTCGCCGACCCCACGCTCGACGAGCTGGCCGGGCGCGTGCAGGTGTCGAACCAGAACATCGCTGCGGCCGTGGCCAACTACACGCAGGCGCAGGCACTGGTGCGCGGTGAGCGTGCGGCGCTGTTTCCCTCGGTGTCGCTGGACGGCAGCGGCAAGCGCAGCGGCAATGTGGGCAGTGGCAACGGCACGAGCAGCCCGTCGAACACGTTCTCCGCCTCGCTGAATGCCAGCTGGACGCCCGACGTCTGGGGCCGCCTGCGCGAGGCCGTGAGCAGCGCGCAGGCCAATGCGCAGGCCAGCGAGGCCGACCTGGCTGCGGCGCGCCTGTCGGCCATCGGCGACCTTGCGACCAACTACTTCTCGCTGCGCGAGGCCGATGCGGAAATCACACTGCTCGACCAGACCATCGAGGGCTATCAGCGCGCCTTCGAGATCACGAGCAACCGCTACGCCGCCGGCATTGCCGCACAGA
>CAMATD010000326.1 GCA_945860785.1 Variovorax sp. YR752
CGGCCCGTGGTGCTGTGGGGTCTCGCGGTGTTCACCATCGCCTCGCTGGGTTGCGCGCTCTCGCAGACCATCACGCAGCTCGTGCTGTTTCGCGGCCTGCAGGGCCTGTCGACCGGCGCGGGCATCGTGGTCTCGCGCGCGGTGATCCGCGACATGTTCCCGCCGGCCGAAGCGCAGCGGGTGATGAGCCAGGTCACGATCTACTTCGGCGTGGCGCCGGCCATCGCGCCGATCATCGGCGGCTTCCTGTTCGTGCATGCGGGCTGGCACGCGGTGTTCTGGTTCCTCGTGGCCGTGGGCGTGGTGCTGTTCGTCGCCAACTACAAGCTGCTGCCCGAGACGCTGCACCCGACGCACCGCCAGTCCTTCCACGTGCGGCACCTGATGCGCGGCTACTGGGACCTGTGCTCCGACCCGCGCTTTTTGCTGCTCGCGCTCGCGAGCGGCGTGCCCTTCAACGGCATGTTCCTCTACGTGCTGGCCGCGCCCGCCTTCCTCGGCGACCATCTCGCGCTCCAGCCGCAACAGTTCTTCTGGTTCTTCCTGCTGACCATCGGCGGCATCATGCTCGGCGCGCGCGCCAGCGGCCGCATGGCAGGCAAGGTGACGCCCAAGCGGCAGATCCGCGACGGCTTCCTGATCATGCTGGTCACCTCGGTGGTCAACGTGGTGGCCAACTTTTTCTTCGACGCGCACGTGGCGTGGGCGCTGTGGCCGCTCGCGGTGTTCGCCTTCGGCTGGGCGCTGATGGTGCCCGTGGTGACGCTGCTGGTGCTCGACCTGCACCCCGAGCGGCGCGGCATGGCCTCGTCGCTGCAGGCGGTGATCGGCTCGACCGCCAACGGCTTGGTGGCCGGCGCGATCGCGCCGCTGGTGATGCATTCCACTCTGGCGCTGGCCATCACCTCCACGCTGATGCTCGTCATCGGCCTCGTCGCCTGGGTCTGGTTGCACGGCCGCTGGCCCGACATCGGGCGCAGGGTCGCCAACGAAGCCTGAAGGGAACGGCTCGATGCAACGCTCGGAGCTTCTGGCCTACGCCCGCGCCTGGCTGCCGGGCCGCACCACCGTCGATGCACGCGAGCGGCTGCGTGCCGTGGGCGGCGCGGCCATCGGGTTGCTCTTCGCGGCCC
Organism: Variovorax sp. YR752; assembly: GCA_945860785.1. Classification (GTDB taxonomy): domain Bacteria; phylum Pseudomonadota; class Gammaproteobacteria; order Burkholderiales; family Burkholderiaceae_C; genus Variovorax. The sequence continues at coordinate 1,134 of CAMATD010000326.1, forward strand.
TGTTGTGCCGCTGGCTGGCCGGCCCGCTGGAGAGCGCCGTCTGGCTCGTCGCGCCCTTGGGCGCCAGCGCCGTGCCCGCGAGCCCGTTGGCACAACCCTGGTCGGTCGTTGGCGGCAACACGCTGTCGGCGCTGGTCGGCATCGCCTGCGCGAACTGGATTCCCGACCCCGCCCTTGGTGCCGCCGTGGCCGTGGCTGCCGCCATCGGCGTGATGTTCTCGGCGCGCTGTCTGCACCCGCCGGGTGGCGCGGCGGCGCTGCTCGCGGTGCTGACGCACACCACGCATTTCTCCTCGGCCCTCTTTCCCTTCTTCACCAACTCGCTGCTGCTGGTTCTCGCCGGCGTTGCCTACAACTCGCTCACGGGTCGCCGCTATCCGCATGTGCAGGTGGCACGCCCGCCCTCGCCCGACGACCGCTTCAACCAGGCCGACATCGATGCGGTGCTCGCCCGCTACAACCAGGTGCTCGACATCAGCCGCGACGACCTCGAATCGCTGATCCAGCAGACCGAGCTCGAGTCGTACAAGCGGCGCCTGGGCACGCTGCATTGCGCCGAGATCATGTCGCGCGAACCGGTGTCGGTGGAGTTCGGCACGCCATTGCAGGAGGCGTGGGCGCTGATGCACGAACACCGCATCAAGGCGCTGCCGGTGACCGACCGCACGCGCCGCGTGGCCGGCATCGTCACGCAGGCCGACTTCTTCCGCCAGCTCGACCTGCAGCACCACGAAGGCATTGCCGGCCGGCTGCGCGACCTGATCCGCGCCACCCGCACGGTGGTGTCGAACAAGCCCGAGGTGGTCGGCCAGATCATGACGCGCCAGGTGCGCGTGGCCAGCGCCGAGCGCCCCGTGGTCGACCTGGTGCCGCTCTTCTCCGAAGGCGGCCATCACCATATCCCCATCATCGACAGTGAGAAGCGCCTCACCGGCATGATCACGCAGTCGGATTTTGTGCGCGCTCTCTACCGTGCCGTGCGGCCGGAGAACTGAAACCCCTTTCTTTCATCAGGGAGCGCGCATGGCGTGGGTCGTATTGCTGGTAGCGGGGCTGCTCGAAATGGGCTGGGCCATCGGCCTCAAGTACACCGAAGGCTTTACGAAGTTCTGGCCTTCGGTCGGCACGGCCATCTCGATGGTGCTCAGCGTGGTGCTGCTGGGCTGGGCGATGCGCTCGCTGCCCGTGGGCACGGCCTATGCGGTGTGGACCGGCATCGGCGCCGTGGGCACGGTGATCCTGGGCATCGTGCTGTTCCATGAGCCCGCCAACGCGGCGCGGCTGGCCTGCGTGGGGCTGATCGTCGCGGGCATCCTCGGGCTCAAGCTCACCAGTCCAGCCTGATCGGCCGCGGTCGATTCGACCGGAATGCGAAACTGATCATTGCCTTTGAGCGGGTTTTCGATTTGATTCACGCAACCTAGCATGCGTTGACTCGATCACTACAAACCCCAAGGGACCCTCATGTTTCGCAAACTCCTCCTGTCTACCGCCATCGCCACGCTGCTGCCGCTCGCTGCCACCGCCGCCGAGCAGGCGCTCAAGCTCGACGTGTACAACCCCGGCACCAAGTCGATGTTCCCGGTGTCGTCCGAACTCATCACCGGCCAGACCGATGCCGTGCTGATCGATGCGCAGTTCCAGCGCAACGATGCCGAAGCCCTGGTGCAGAAGATCAAGGCCAGCGGCAAGAAGCTGACCACGGTCTACATCAGCCACAGCGACCCCGACTACTACTTCGGCCTCGACGTGATCCAGGCCGCCTTCCCCGACGCGAAGATCGTCGCCACGCCGCAGACCGTGGCCGCGATCCAGGCCTCGAAGGACGGCAAGCTCGCCCACTGGGGTCCGATCCTGAAGGACAACGCCCCCAAGGCGGTGGTCGTGCCCCAGCCGCTCGCCGGCGACAGCCTCGTGCTCGAAGGCAAGAAGATCCAGATCGTCGGGCTCGACGGCCCCACGCCCGAGCGCAGCTTCGCGTGGCTTCCCTCGACCAAGACCGTGGTCGGCGGCATCCCGGTCTCGGCCAACATCCATGTGTGGGTGGCCGACACGCAAACGCCCGCCTCGCGCCGCGACTGGATCAAGACGCTCGGCCGCATCGAAGCGCTGCACTCCAAGACCGTGGTGCCCGGCCACTACCTGCCGAACGCCGACGGCAGCGCGCCCTACTCGCTGGCCTCGGTGAAGTTCACGCGCAGCTACCTGCAGGCCTTCGAGACCGAAGCCCAGAAGGCCAAGGACTCGGCCGCGCTCATCGCTGCGATGAAGAAGCGCTACCCGAAGCTGGAAGACGCCTCGTCGCTCGAACTCGGCGCCAAGGTCATCCAGGGTGAAATGAAGTGGCCGCAGTAAACAACAGCGACATCGCCACGCTGCACTACATCTTCGACCCGATGTGCGGCTGGTGCTACGCCGCCGCGCCGCTGGTTGATGCGGCGCGCAGCGTGCCGGGCCTGAAGGTCGAGTTCCATGGCGGCGGGATGATGACCGGTGCGAACCGGCGCGCGATCGCACCGCAGTGGCGCGAGTACGTGATGCCGCACGACCGCCGCATCGCCGAACTCACGGGCCAGCCTTTCGGCGATGCCTACTTCGAGGGCTTGCTGCGCGACACCGGCGCGGTGATGGACTCCGAACCGCCGACCACCGCGATCCTCGCGGCCGAGGCGCTGCGAGCCGGTGGCGGGCTGGACATGATCCATCGGTTGCAGCGCGCGCACTATGTCGAAGGCCGCCGCATCGCCGATGCGGACGTGCTCACGGCGCTGGCCGTCTAGCTCGGCTTCGACGCCGAGGCCTTTGCATCGGCTTTCGCGCGCCTGTCCGGCGAAGCGACCTCGCAGCACATCGCCGCGAGCCGCCAGTTGCTGCAACGCGCGGGCGGCCAAGGCTTCCCGACCTTCGTTCTGACGCAGGCTGACGGCCCCGCAAGTCGCGTCGACATCGGCCCCTGGCTGGGCCGGGCCGAGGACTGGAAAGCGCAGCTCGCCGCGTTCATCGCCCCGTCGCAGCCCGACGGTGGCGCCATCTAGCGCAAGTCAGACGTTCCAGGACGGGAACGGATCGGGCAGGTTCTGCCACCACGAGGCGCCGAAGCGCATTTCGTTTTCCGTGAGCAAGCAGGCATCGAGCCGCGCGCGCAACGCGGGTTCGTCCATGCCGATGCCGATCAGCACCAGTTCCTGCCGTGCATCGCCTGTCGCCGGGTCCCAATTCTTCCGGATCAGTTCCAGCGCGTCCGGATCGGTCGGCCAGTGCTCGCGCGGGACGGCAGCCCACCAGAAACCCGCCGCTCCATAGCGGCACGCGCCGCCGGCCTGCGACCACGAGCCCGCGCGCGTGGCACGGCTGGCGAGCCAGAAGAAGCCCTTGGAGCGCACCACGCCCTCCCACTCGCTTTGCACCAGGTCCCAGAAGCGCCTGGGGTGAAAGGGCAGGCGCGAGCGGTAGACGAAACTGCGAATCCCGTATTCCTCGCTCTCGGGCACATGCTGGCCGCGCAATTCGGCCAGCCAGCCGGGGGCCTGCTCGGCCTGCTCGAAATCGAACCGGCCGGTGTCGAGCACGCGGTCGAGCGCGACGCGGCCGAACTCCGACACCTCGATGCGGGCGCGCGGATTCAGGCTGTGCAGGATCGCCATCAGCCGCTGGCGCTCTTCGGATGTGACGAGGTCGGTCTTGTTGACCACCAGCACGTCGCAGAACTCGATCTGCTCGATCAGCAGGTCGACCACGGTGCGCGTGTCCTCGTCGCCGAGCGACTGGCCGCGCTGGCCCAGGCTGTCGGGCGAACCGTAGTCGCGCAGGAAATTGAAGGCATCGACCACCGTCACCATGGTGTCCAGCCGCGCCACGTCGGCCAGGCTCTTGCCGTCCTCGCCGGCAAAGGTGCAGGTCTCGGCCACCGGCAGGGGCTCGGAGATGCCGGTGGACTCGATCACGAGCTGGTCGAAGCGCCCTTCCTTCGCAAGACGGCCGATCTCGATCAGCAGGTCTTCGCGCAGCGTGCAGCAGATGCAGCCGTTGCTCATTTCGACCAGCTTCTCGTCGGTGCGCGACAGCTCGGCGCTGCCGTCGCGCACCAGCGCCGCGTCGATGTTGACCTCGCTCATGTCGTTGACGATCACCGCCACGCGGCGCCCCTCGCGGTTGTGGAGGATGTGGTTGAGCAAGGTGGTCTTGCCGGCACCGAGGAAGCCGGACAACACGGTAACGGGGAGACGGTCGGTCATGTGGGCGTGCTCTATATATGCAACAGGATTGCATTATATAGAGCATATGCAACAACGTTGCATTTGTCACTCACCGACCGCGCACACACCCCGTCAAGCCGGCCGAGCCAATGCCTTGATCGAAATATCCGGCTTGCGCTTGTACCCCAGCGTCTTCTCGATGACGTACTCCACGCCCTGCCAGAAATTGATCTCTTCGAGCAAGGGGTTGAGAAAGTTCGTGATCGAGCAGTAGTGCGAGTTCTTCTGCCCCGAGTGGTGCTGCGCATGGTGACGCTGCGTCTGCAGCAACTTGAACTTCTGCAGCATCGTGATCACGCGACCGTTCTCATGCGGCGCGCGGTGCGCCCACTTGTGGATCTGGTTGGCATTGGTACTGACCGCCGCGAACAACCACACCTTCCAGGTCAGCGCCTTGATCCACCAGGCGCCCATCAGCACCAGCGCGGAGGTGAGCAGCAAATCCCATGAACTGGCCCACCAGCCGCGCACGACAAAGGCGCGGGGGCGTACGTGGTGCTCGATGTTGGCCTCGCCAATCCATTTGCCCACGACGGGGGTGTCCCTGCGAACGTAGGCATCTTCTGCCCAATGCACGAGGCCGCTGAAAAAATCGGCCAGAAGAACCACACCAGCGAACTGGATCACAAAATCTCTCATACAACCGACGCGGGTGCGTCATTGACTTTCCAGAGTTGAACACGCATGCCCTTGCATGGGTTCATGCAAGGGCGAGGGCATTGTTTCTGCGCGGAAGCGTT
>CAMATD010000327.1 GCA_945860785.1 Variovorax sp. YR752
TGCCAAGGTACTCAGGCCCTTCCCCAGCCACAGTCGCATCCGCCAATCGGTTCAGCCGTGTCGCGGAAGGTTTCTTAACCAGCTAGTGCTTCCTTCAGGGAAGCGAAGGTCAGCGGATCATGAGCGATTCCTCTACGCCATCGGCGTACAGCGCCTATCAAGGCAACACCTACCTCTTCGGCGGCAATGCGCCCTATGTCGAAGAGATGTACGGAAACTACCTCTCCAACCCCGGCAGCGTGCCTGACAACTGGCGTTCGTATTTCGACGCCCTGCAGAACGTTCCCGCGGCCGGCGGTACCAACACCCGCGATGTGCCGCACCTGCCGGTCATCAATGCATTCGCCGAACGCGCGAAGCAGGGCACGACCAAGGTCGTCCAGGCCAGCGGCGCCGATTCCGAACTCGGCCGCAAGCGCACCTCCGTCCAGCAGCTGATCGCCGCCTACCGCAATGTCGGCGCCCGCTGGGCCGACCTCGACCCGCTCAAGCGCGCCGAGCGTCCCGCCATTCCGGAACTCGAGCCCTCGTTCTACGGCTTCACCGATGCCGACCTCGAGACGGTGTTCAACACCAGCAACACCTTCTTCGGCAAGGAGACCATGTCGCTGCGCGACCTGCTCAATGCCTTGCGCGAAACGTACTGCGGCACGATGGGTGCCGAGTACATGTACACCACCGACCAGAACCACAAGCGCTGGTGGCAGCAGCGGCTCGAAAGCGCCCGCACCAACCCGAAGCTCAGCGCCGAGCAGAAGAAGCACGTGCTCAACTGCCTGACCGTGGCCGAAGGCCTCGAGCGCTTCCTGCACACTAAGTACGTCGGCCAGAAGCGCTTCTCGCTCGAAGGCGGCGAAAGCTTCATCGTCTCGATGGACGAGCTGATCACCCAGGCCGGCACCAAGGGCGTGCAGGAAATCGTGATCGGCATGGCCCACCGCGGCCGCCTCAACGTGCTGGTCAACTCGCTCGGCAAGATGCCGGCCGACCTGTTCGCCGAGTTCGATCACACCGCCCCCGAAGAGCTGCCCAGCGGCGACGTCAAATACCACCAGGGCTTCAGCTCGGACGTGACCACCCCCGGCGGCCCGGTGCACCTGAGCCTTGCGTTCAACCCCTCGCACCTTGAAATCGTGAACCCCGTGGTCGAAGGCTCGGTGCGCGCCCGCATGGACCGCCGCGGCGATCCGCTGGGCAAGCAGGTGCTGCCCGTGATCGTGCACGGCGACGCCGCCTTCGCAGGCCAGGGCGTCGTGATGGAAACGCTGGCGCTCGCCGAAACCCGTGGCTACTCCACTGGCGGCACGGTGCACATCGTCATCAACAACCAGATCGGCTTCACCACCAGCGACCCGCGCGACAGCCGCTCGACGCTGTACTGCACCGACATCGTCAAGATGGTCGATGCGCCGGTGCTGCACGTGAACGGCGACGATCCCGAAGCCGTGGTGCTCGCCACCCAGCTCGCGCTGGACTTCCGCATGGAATTCCAGAAGGACGTGGTCGTCGACATCATCTGCTTCCGCAAGCTGGGCCACAACGAGCAGGACACCCCTTCGCTCACCCAGCCGCTGATGTACAAGAAGATCGCCCAGCACCCCGGCACGCGCAAGCTGTACGCCGACAAGCTGGCCGCTCAAGGCCTGGGCGACACGCTCGGCGACGACATGGTCAAGGCGCAGCGCGCGGCTTTCGACGAAGGCAAGAACACGGTCGACCCCGTGCTCACCAACTTCAAGAGCAAGTACGCCGTCGACTGGAGCCCGTACCTCAACAAGAAGTGGACCGACGCCGGCGACACCGCCATCCCGTCCACCGAATGGAAGCGACTGGCCGAGAAGATCACCACCGCGCCCGAAGGCTTCACGGTGCATCCGCTCGTGAAGAAGGTGCTGGACGACCGCGCCGCCATGGGCCGCGGCGACGTGAACGTCGACTGGGGCATGGGCGAGCATATGGCTTTCGCTTCGCTGGTGGCCAGCGGCTACCCGGTGCGCCTGTCGGGCGAGGACAGCGGCCGTGGCACGTTCACGCACCGCCACGCCGTGCTGCACGATCAGAATCGCGAGAAGTTCGACACCGGCACCTTCACGCCGCTGCAGAACGTCGCCGAGAACCAGGCGCCGTTCATCGTCATCGACTCGATCCTGTCGGAAGAAGCCGTGCTCGCGTTCGAATACGGCTACGCCTCGAACGACCCGAACACGCTCGTGATCTGGGAAGCCCAGTTCGGCGACTTCGTGAACGGCGCGCAAGTGGTGATCGACCAGTTCATCGCCTCGGGCGAAGTGAAGTGGGGCCGCGTCAACGGCATCACGCTGATGCTGCCGCACGGCTACGAAGGCCAGGGCCCCGAGCACAGCTCGGCACGCCTCGAACGCTTCATGCAGCTGAGCGCCGACACCAACATGCAAGTGGTGCAGCCCACCACCGCCAGCCAGATCTTCCACGTGCTGCGCCGCCAGATGGTGCGCAACCTGCGCAAGCCGCTGATCATCATGACGCCGAAGTCGCTGCTGCGGAACAAGGATGCGACCTCGCCGCTGTCCGAGTTCACCAAGGGCAGTTTCCAGACCGTCATTCCGGACAGCAAGGGTCTGAAGGCCGAGAAGGTCAAGCGCCTCGTCGCGTGCTCGGGCAAGGTCTACTACGACCTGGCCAAGAAGCGTGAGGAGCAGGGCAACGACGACGTCGCGATCATCCGTGTCGAGCAGCTCTATCCGTTCCCGCACAAGGCCTTCGCCGCCGAGATCAAGAAGTACCCCAATCTGGTGGACGTGGTCTGGTGCCAGGACGAGCCGAAGAACCAGGGTGCCTGGTTCTTCGTGCAGCACTACATCCACGAAAACATGCAGGAAGGCCAGAAGCTCGGCTACTCCGGCCGTGCCGCTTCGGCATCGCCTGCAGTCGGCTACTCGCACCTGCATCAGGAACAGCAGAAGGCGCTCGTCGATGGCGCATTTGGCAAGCTCAAGGGCTTCGTGCTGACCAAGTAAAACAATCTCTTTTCACACGAACACTCTGAAGAAAAACACGGAGCAAACTCCAAATGTCTATCGTAGAAGTCAAAGTCCCCCAGCTTTCCGAATCCGTGGCCGAAGCCACCATGCTCACCTGGAAGAAGAAGGCCGGCGAAGCCGTCGCCATCGATGCAATCCTGATCGAGATCGAGACCGACAAGGTCGTGCTGGAAGTGCCCGCGCCATCGGCTGGCGTGCTGGCCGAAATCGTGCAGCCCGATGGCGCGACCGTGGTGGCCGATCAGCTGATCGCCAAGATCGACACCGAGGGCAAGGGCGCCGCCGCTGCGCCTGCAGCAGCACCCGCTGCCGCGCCAGCGCCGGCCCCGGCAGCCGCTGCCGCCGCCACCGGCGGTTCGAAGTCCGACGTTGCCATGCCCGCCGCCGCCAAGCTGCTGGCCGACAACAACCTCAAGACCGGCGACGTGGCCGGCACCGGCAAGGACGGCCGTGTCACCAAGGGCGACGTGCTGGGTGCAGTCGCTTCGGACGCCAAGCCTGCAGCCACCGTGGCCGCACCGGCCGCCAAGCCCGCGCTGCCGCAAGTCGCGGCATCCGCCGGCGCGCCTGACCTGGGCGAACGCCCCGAACAGCGCGTGCCGATGAGCCGCCTGCGCGCCCGCATCGCCGAGCGCCTGCTGCAATCGCAATCGACCAACGCGATCCTGACGACCTTCAACGAAGTCAACATGGCGCCGGTCATGGAACTGCGCAAGCGCTTCGAGGACAGCTTCACCAAGGAACACGGCGTGAAGCTCGGCTTCATGAGCTTCTGCGTGAAGGCGGCAGTGCATGCGCTCAAGAAGTACCCGGTGATCAATGCCTCGGTCGACGGCAACGACATCCTGTACCACGGCTACTTCGACATCGGTATCGCCGTCGGTTCGCCGCGCGGCCTGGTGGTGCCGATCCTGCGCAACGCCGACCAGATGAGCTTTGCCGACATCGAGAAGAAGATCGCCGAGTACGGCAAGAAGGCGCAAGACGGCAAGCTGGGCATCGAAGAGATGACCGGCGGCACGTTCTCGATCTCCAACGGCGGCACCTTCGGCTCGATGCTCTCGACCCCGATCATCAACCCGCCCCAGTCCGCGATCCTCGGCGTGCACGCCACCAAGGACCGCGCCGTGGTGGAGAACGGCCAGATCGTCATCCGCCCGATGAACTACCTCGCCATGAGCTACGACCACCGCATCATCGACGGCCGCGAAGCCGTGCTGGGGCTGGTGGCGATGAAGGAAGCGCTGGAAGATCCGTCGCGTCTCCTGTTCGACATCTGATCCGCGCGCTGCCGATGGAGTGGTTTTGCAAGACTTTCGACGCGCTGACCGTGCGAGAGCACTACGCGATTCTGTCGGCGCGCAGCGAAGTCTTCGTCGTGGAGCAGCGCTGCGTGTACCTGGACCCGGATGGCAAGGACACGCAGGCGCAGCACCTCTTCGCGCTGGACGACGGCGCGCAGGGCCGGCAGCAGGTGGCGGCGTACATGCGGCTGTTGCCGCCGGGCGTGTCGTACGAGGAAGCCTCGCTCGGGCGCGTCCTGACGGGCAGCGCATACCGCGGCCAGGGCCTTGGACAAGAGCTCCTGAACAGAGGGCTCCTGCATGCGAACAAGCTCTGGCCCGACGCCGCGTTGAGGATCGGCGCGCAGGCGCATCTGCAGAAGTTGTATGCGTCGGCAGGCTTCGCCACAGTGGGCGAGCCCTACGACGAAGACGGGATACCGCACATCGACATGGTGCGGAGCGTTCATCACTAAATTTTTGAGAATCAAATGACCAAACAATTCGATGTCATCGTCATCGGCGGCGGCCCCGGCGGCTACATCGCCGCGATCCGCGCGGCGCAACTGGGCTTCAACGTGGCCTGCATCGACGAGTGGAAGAACGCCAAGGGCGGTCCGGCCCTGGGCGGCACCTGCACCAACGTGGGCTGCATTCCTTCGAAGGCACTGCTTCAATCGTCGGAGCACTTCGAGCACGCCGGCCACGGCTTTGCGGACCACGGCATCAAGGTGTCGGGCCTCGCGCTCGACATCGACAAGATGCTGGCGCGCAAGGACCAGGTCGTGAAGCAGAACAACGACGGCATCACCTACCTGTTCAAGAAGAACAAGATCACGTCGTTCCACGGTCGTGGCTCGTTCGTGAAAGCCGCTGAAGGCGGCTACGAGATCAAGGTGGCGGGCGCCGCAGAAGAAACCATCGTCGGCAAGCACATCATCGTGGCCACGGGCTCCAATGCCCGCGCGCTGCCGGGTGCGGCCTTCGACGAAGAAAACATCCTGTCGAACGACGGCGCGCTGCGCATCGGCGCCGTGCCGAAGAAGCTCGCACTGATCGGCTCGGGCGTGATCGGTCTCGAAATGGGTTCGGTGTGGCGCCGCCTCGGCTCGGAAGTGACAGTGCTCGAAGCGCTGCCCACGTTCCTGGGCGCGGTGGACGAGCAGATCGCCAAGGAAGCCAAGAAGGCCTTCGACAAGCAAGGCCTGAAGATCGAACTGGGCGTGAAGGTCGGCGAGATCAAGTCGGGCAAGAAGGGCGTGTCGATCGCCTGGACCAACGCCAAGGGCGAAGCCCAGGTGCTGGATGTCGACAAGCTGATCGTGTCGATCGGCCGCGTGCCCAACACCATCGGCCTGGCTGCCGACGCCGTGGGCTTGGCGCTCGACGAGCGCGGTGCCATCACCGTGGACGGCGACTGCAAGACGAACCTGCCCAACGTGTGGGCCATCGGCGACGTGGTGCGCGGCCCGATGCTGGCGCACAAGGCCGAGGAAGAGGGCGTTGCCGTGGCCGAGCGTATTGCCGGCCAGCACGGTCACGTCAACTTCAACACGATTCCGTGGGTGATCTACACGCACCCCGAAATCGCCTGGGTCGGACAGACCGAGCAGCAGCTCAAGGCCGAAGGCCGCGCCTACAAGGCCGGCAGCTTCCCGTTCCTCGCGAACGGCCGCGCACGCGCGCTGGGCGACACGACCGGCATGGTCAAGTTCCTGGCCGACGCCGCAACCGACGAGATCCTGGGCGTGCACATGGTGGGCCCGCAGGTCAGCGAGCTGATCTCCGAAGCCGTGGTGGCGATGGAGTTCAAGGC
>CAMATD010000328.1 GCA_945860785.1 Variovorax sp. YR752
ATCGACCTGCGCTGGACCGCCGCGCTGCAACTGGCCGACCGGCCGCTCGACGTGGTGGCGGGCCTGGGCTACGACAGCCTGCGCGAACAGCGCCGCGGCTACGAGAACTACCTTGGCCGCGTCGCCGCGCCGGTGCTGGGCGTGCAGGGCCGCCTGCGGCGCGACGAGCGCAACACGGTCTGGAACCTCGATCCCTATGCGCAGGCCACCTGGCGTTTCACCGATCGCTGGACGCTCGAGGCCGGCGTGCGCCGCAGCAGCGTGCACTTCGATTCGCGGGACCGCTACATCGTCGGCACCAACCGCGACGACAGCGGCAATGCGCGCTACAGCAAGACGCTGCCCGTGGCCTCGCTGCGCTACCAGGCCACGCCGGACCTCGCGCTCTATGGTTCCGTCGGCCGTGGTTTCGAGACACCGACGCTCAACGAACTTTCCTACCGCTCGGGCGGCGCGAGCGGGCTCAACTTTGCACTGCGGCCGTCGGTCAACGACAGCATCGAGCTGGGCGCCAAGGCGCGGATTGCCGGCGGGCTGTTGACGGCCGCGCTGTTCCAGACCCGCACGCGCGACGAGATTGTGACCGACACCAATGTGGGCGGCCGCGCCACCTTCCAGAATGCCGGGCGCACGCGGCGCAACGGCTTCGAGCTGGGCTGGCAGCACGAAACGGCCAATCACTGGCGCACGCAGCTGGCCTACACGTGGCTGGATGCGACGTACCGCGATGCCTTCTGCTCACCATCGCCGTGCGCGGCGGTCAATACCGTGGCCGCGGGCAATCGCATTCCGGGCATTGCCCGGCAGTCCTTGTTCGCATCGCTCGGCTGGGTGCCGCCCGAGGGCTGGCGGGCCGGTGTCGAGATGCGCGCGCTCGGCCGCATCCAGGCCAACGACGTCAACAACGCGAGTGCGCCGGGTTATGCCGTTGCGGCGCTGTATGCGGGCTATCTGAAGAAATGGGAGCGCTGGGAGTTCAACGCCTTCGCGCGCGTCGACAATCTGTTCGACCGGCGCTACGTGGGCTCGGTCATCGTCAACGAAGGCAATGCGCGCTACTACGAGCCAGCGCCGGGTCGCAACTGGACTGTGGGCATGAGTGGCGCTTACCGCTTCTGAGAGCCTGTCTGGGGCCGCGTTGAGGTGCTGCTGTTCAGGGCGCGCTCGCGCCGACGGTGTGCTCTGCTCCGCGAATGTCCCCCGGCGCGGCCTAAGGCCGCATGCCTCCTCCTTTATTTCGCTGCGCAGAGCACACCGCCGGCGTGATCGTTCAGAGCACTGGTTGATCGGCCGCAAACCAGCAGCGTGTCCTGTGCACGCACCCCGAACAGATCGTGAACAGGCCCCGAGACTCAGACACCGCCGTCGGTCATGCGGTACCACCCGATCACGGCCGACACGTAGAGGCGACGCAGGCCGTACAGCGGGAACGGCCGCATGTCCGACGGTTGCACCGGCAGGGCCTTCCTGTCGCCCGTGGCAATGTACTGCGCCAGCGCCTGTCCCATCCGCGTCTGCAGGCCGACGCCGCGGCCCTGGCAGCCGATGTCGATCAACAACCCTGGTGCGGGTTCGTGCAGGTGCGGCAGGTAGTCGCGCGTGATCGCCACATGGCCGCACCAGCGGTACGCGATCGGCACGCCGGCCGCCTGTCGGAACAGCTTGGCGACCACGTGCTCGAGGTGCGACCAGTCGCCGGGCTGGCCCGCATCGGGTTCGCGAAAGGTGCCGCGGCCGCCCATCAGCAAACGGCCAGCGTGGTCCAGCCGGTAGTACAGCAGCAGGTTGCGTGCGTCGGAGGAGACGTGGCCCTCGGGCAGGATGGTCTTGCGCACGGCCTCGGGCAGCGGCTCGGTCGCGACCTGGAACGAGTTCGCGTTGATGATCGTCTTGCGCAAGCCCGGCCACAGGTCGTCGGTGTAGCCGTTGGTGCACATCACGACGCGCTCGGCCGTCACGTGCACGCCGCGGCCGGTCGAGGTCTGCCACTTGCCGTGGGCCTGGGTGAGTTGCGTCACGGGCGTGCCGGTGTGAATCACCACGCCGGCCGCCTGCGCTGCACGCGCCAGCTCGCGCGCATAGCTCAGCGGCTGCACGCCGCCGCCGCGCGGGTCGAGCCAGCCGCCGAAGTACTTGTCGGTGCCCAGCAGGCGTGCGGTCTCGCCGCGGTCGAGCTGGCGGGCCGCGACGCCTTGCGCCTGCCAGTCGCGCGTGCGGCGCTCGGCGAGCTGCAACGCAGCTTGGGTGTGAGCACCCTGGATCCAGCCCTGGCGTGCACGGGGCACGTTCATGGCGTGCTTGTCGATCAGGTCAAACACGGCATCGGCCGTGCCCTTGGCGAAGTCGACAAGTCGCTGGCCTTCTTCGGGGCCGAACATCCGCAGCAGCTCGCTCGGGTCGTGCTTGAGGCCCGGAATGACCTGGCCGCCGTTGCGGCCCGAACCGCCAAAGCCGATCTCGCGTGCTTCGAGCACCACCACGCGCACGCCGCGCTCGGCCAGATGCAGGGCCGTGCTGAGGCCGCAGTAGCCGGCGCCGATGACGATCACGTCGGCCTGCGTGTCGGTGTCGAGCGGCGTGGTCGCAGGTGCAGGCACCGCGGTGGCTGCCCAGAGCGACGGGGTGAGCGGAAAGAATTCCTGCGATGGCTGGCTCGGCATGAAAGCCCTTCAGATCGGATGGAGCACGCGGCGCAGGAAGTCCTGCGTGCGCGGGTTCTGCGGGTTGTTGAGCAGGTCGGCCACCTCGCGCGCGAACTGCATCTCGTGCGTGACCACCACCATCGTCATGCCGGTGCCGGCGAGCTTTCGCATCACCTGCAGCACGTCGCCGACGAGTTCGGGGTCGAGCGCCGAGGTCGGTTCGTCGAACAAGATGGCCTTGGGCCGCATGGCCAGTGCGCGCGCAATGGCCACGCGCTGCTGCTGACCGCCGGACAGCTCGGGCGGATGCGCCGCGGCCTTGTCGGCCAGGCCGACGCTCGCGAGCAGCTCCTTGGCATGCACGATGGCGGCGGCGCGGTCTTCGCCCTTCACGTAGACGGGGCCTTCGATCACGTTCTCGAGCACCGTGCGGTGCGGGAACAGGTTGAAGCGCTGGAACACCATCGCCACCTCGGCGCGGATCGCCTTGATCGACGCGTGCTGCCTGTCCACGCGCAGGCCGTCGATGTCGACGCTGCCGCCCGAGTAGCTTTCGAGCCCGTTGATGCAACGCAGGATGGTCGACTTGCCAGAGCCCGAAGGCCCGACGATGCAGACCACCTCGCCCTGCACGATCGAGGCGTCGATGCCTTTGAGCACATGGTGGCTGCCGAAGGATTTTTGCAGGCCGCGTATCTCGATCATTTCTTGCCCCGCTTCTCGAAGTGGCGCACCAGCAGGATGAGCGGCACGCACATGATCAGGTAGAGCAGCGCCACCAGCGAGAACACGGTGGCGTTCTGGAAGGTCGAGGTGGCGATCAGCTTGCCCTGCAGCGCGAGCTCGGCCATGGTGATGGTCGAGGCCTGCGACGAGTCCTTGAGCATCATGATCATGATGTTGCCGTAGGAGGGCAGCGTGATGCGAAAGGCCTGCGGCAGCACCACGCGCCGCATCGTGAGCCGCCAGCTCATGCCCATGGCCTGCGCCGCTTCCACCTGGCCGTGGTCCACGGCCTCGATACCGGCGCGGAAGTTCTCCGACTGGTAGGCCGAGTAGGCGATGCCCAGGCCCAGGATGCCCGCCTGCAGCGCCGTCAGCGAGATGCCGAAGTCGGGCATCACGAAGTAGATGAAGAACAGCAGCACGATGATCGGAATGCCGCGCAGCAGGTTGATGACGCCGGCGCTGACCTTGGCGAGCAGCGGAATGCCGGAGACCCGCATCGCGGCCCAGACCAGGCCGAGCAGGGTGGAGATCACCAGCGAGCCCAGCGTCACCAGCACCGTGAGCTTGGCGCCCTGGAGCAGGATCGGCAGGAACTCCCAGACGTTGTGCAGGAAGGTGCTCATGGGCGGGGTTCGTCAGTGGGCAGGCAACAAGCCGCTCAGCGGTTGAGGCCCCACTTCTTGAGGATCGCGTCGATGCTGCCGTCGGCCTTGAGCTTGGTCAGTGCCGCGTTCACCTTGCCCATGGTCTCGGTGTCGCCCTTGCGCGTGGCGATGCCGATGCTGTTGACCATCGTGGCCTGGTAGGTTGTGACCATGCGCTTGCCCTTGAACTCGGCGAAGCTTCGGTAGGCGGTGGTGTCCTTCACGGGCACCACGATGCCCTCGCCGTAGCTGTAGATCGGCTGCGAGAAGTCCACCACCTCCTGGCGCACCGGCGTGATGAACATCGCGGCCGAGATCAGGTCGATGCGCTTGGAAGTGAGCGAGCCGATCAGCGCCGAGAACTGCATCGGCTCGATCTGCACCTCGAAGCCCGAGGTCTTGCCGACGGCCTTGACGATGTCCGCCATGATGCCGTCGATGGTGTTGGTCTTGGTGTCCAGAAAGGTGAACGGGTTGCCGGTAGGCGTGGACCCGACCTTGAGCACGGTCTGGGCCGAGGCCTGGCCGCCGAAGGCCATGCTCAGCGTGGCCAGCAGGAAGGCCGCGAGGGAAGAAGCGATTTGCATGGTGAGTTCCTCTTTGAAAAAAAGATCGAATGCCATGCGGCAGCGGGTATCGGGCTGCCCTGGATGCTTCAGTCGGATGGCCCCGCTGTCGGGCCGGGGCTCATCCGGGTGAACATGTGATCGCCCACAGGACGGTGGTGGGCGTGGTGCCGGGATTGCGCCAGCGGCGCGGCGTGCCGCCGGCGTAGCAAAAACTGTCGCCAGCCTTGAGCTTGAGCAATTGCCCCTGGACGAAGAGTTCGAGCTGGCCTTCGATGACATAGCCGACCTGCTCGCCCTTGCGCGTGAAGAACAGGTCGTCGCCGGTGGAGCCGCCCGGATCGATCACCGCGCGGTACATCTCGACGCCGCCCGCGGCGGCCGGCGGCGTGAGGTTTTCCTTGTGGATGCCCTTGTCGCCGAGGTCGATGCGCTTGTGCGTGCCGGCGCGGGCCACCGCACCCTTGGCCTCGCCCGCGCTGTACTGGGTGTTGCGCACCAGGGTCTCGATGGGCAACTGCAGCTCCTGCGCCAGCGCGCCGAGCGTGCGCATGGAGATGGAGCGAAGCCCACGTTCGAGCTGGCTCAGCAGGCTGACCGAAATGCCGCAGGCCTGCGCGACTTGCTGCAACGAGCGGCCAGCGCCTGCCGCCTTCTGCGCAATTGCTCCCCGAGCCAGAGGTCGATGACCGAATGAATGCGCTGCGCCCCAGGGGCGTCAGGCGTCTGGACGGGGGCTGGAGGCGGACGAACCGGCAATTGCGACACCGAGGCCTTTGTAAAACTTTCACAAGATGCTTAAGTTTTACACACAATGAATGCCGCCCGCCACCAGCAAATTTGCGTCGGGGTATGCCAGAAGCGCAAATGCCGGCACAGGGCCGGCATTTGCGTATGGAGAGGGGCTGACGCCCCGGGGGATTACAGGCCGGCTGCGGCGCGCAGTGCGGCGGCTTGCGTCGTCGCTTCCCAGGTGAACTCGGGCTCTTCGCGGCCGAAGTGGCCGTAGGCGGCGGTCTTCTGGTAGATCGGGCGCAGCAGGTCGAGCATCTGGATGATGCCCTTCGGACGCAGGTCGAAATGCTCGCGCACGAGGGCTGCGATCTTCTCGTCGGAGATCAGGCCGGTGCCTTCGGTGTAGACCGTGATGTTCATCGGCTTGGCCACACCGATTGCGTAGGCGACCTGGATCTGGCACTGCGTCGCAAGCCCGGCGGCAACGATGTTTTTCGCCACGTATCTGGCGGCATAGGCGGCCGATCGGTCGACCTTGCTTGGGTCCTTGCCCGAGAAAGCGCCGCCGCCGTGCGGGCAGGCGCCGCCATAGGTGTCGACGATGATCTTGCGGCCGGTCAGGCCGCAGTCGCCTTGCGGGCCGCCGATGACGAAGCGCCCGGTCGGGTTCACCCACCATTCGGTTTTCTCGGTGATCCAGCCGGCCGGCAGGATCTCGCGGATATAGGGCTCGACGATGGCGCGGATCGCGGCGGAATCCTGCGCCTCGTCCGAATGCTGGTGCGACAGCACGATCGAGGT
>CAMATD010000329.1 GCA_945860785.1 Variovorax sp. YR752
GTGGATGCGAAAGGGGCACTCGTGCTCAGCCAGAATGTGGCCGGAGCCGGTATTGGTGCCGGCGGCCTGACGGGCGCCAATATGGCGGTAGCCGCGTTCATCCTCGCAGGCGTCGCAATTTCGGTTTCGGGTGACGGCACCAGCGGTACGACGGGCACTACGGGTACCCGATAACGGTCCAAGCCATCGTTGCGACGTCGACCGCGACAGACGTTGCGGTCAAGGGGGCCTTCGGGCCTCCTTTTTTTCAGGGGTCCGGAGCGTCTCGTCTGAACCTTCGCAGTCCTGCAGAGCCTTTCATGTCGCGAATGCCTGGGGTTCCCGTCGCACTGCTGGCGCTGTTGCTGCTTGCCGGGTGCGCAACAGAGGGACAATCGCTGCTTCAGGCCTTCGGCGCTGCGCGCGAGAGTGCAAGGCGGGCAGACCAGCAGCCCTTGAACCCCGAGTTCGCATATCTGCGGGCCACGGGCGGCGGCCTCACCGTGCTGATGGCCCGGGGTTCCGTCGACCCGAGTTCGACCGGGCCTGTCGAAGTCTGGTACACGGGCGGGCTGGAGGTCATCCGGCTGGAGCAGGGGCGTCTTGTGGCGGCCACCGGCCTGCCGGTGGAGTGGAGTGGCGTCGTGCTGCCGCCGCTGCCTGAGTGGCGCGAGATCCTCACGCGGACCGAGCCGCTTCGATGGGAGCGCCGCCGCGACGTGGCGCCCGGCTATCGCTACGGTCTGGTCGATCGACTCGTACTGGTGCCGGTGGCGGCCGGTCGCCCCGGTGCGCTGGTGGGTGACGACCCCGCCCGTCTTCTCTGGTTCGAGGAGCGCAGCGAGGACAATACGCTGCCGCCTGCCCGCTACGCCCTCGATACGGATGGGCCGTACGGCCCGCGGGTGGTCTACGCCGAACAGTGCCTGGACAGCCGTTTCTGCCTGACCTGGCAGCAGTGGCCCCCTCCAGGGCTGCGAAAGTGAGCCGGTCGCACGGGCGCGCACGTCGTAGGCGCCCGATGGGCTGGTCAGGGTCAGCGGCTGTCGCGCTTGCTCTAGCGGCTGGCGGGGCTGGCGGGGCGGCGGCGGTGGATCCCCAGGCGGTCGATGCGGTGTCCCCCACCGCCACGGCAGCCGCGCCCCTCCGACCTCAGCGCCTCAGCCAGTGGCTGCTCGAGCGCGGTGCGCGCGCCGAGGACTACCTGCCGGGCACGCTTTGGCGGGTGGACGACGAGGTACCACGGCAGCAGGCGCTGCGGCTCGAATTGCGGGCCGACCTGACGCAACTGGCAATGCCACCGGCCGCGTCTGCGCGCTCGCGCACGCCTTCGGCAGGCGATTCAATCGCGGCGAGCGAGCAGCAGCGTCGAGCGGCGGCCACGCGGCTGCTGCGCTGGATGGATCGGCTGCCCGTCACCGGCCGGGTGCCGCTGCGCTCGGCCGACGCGCGCTGGCTGGAGGTCAACCCCGCGCATGACCCGATGCTGGGCGAGGGCAGTCGCGCCACGGTGCCCGCGCGGCCGGCCACGGTCACCGTGATCACCCCGGAGGGGCTGCGCTGCCAGGTGCTGCACCGCCCCATGGCCGAGGCCCTCGCCTATGTCGAGGCCTGCAGCGGGCGCGAGGCGGCCGCGCGGGTTGACCACGCATGGGTGGTGCAGCCCGACGGGCGCATCATGCGCCACGGCGTGGCGCCCTGGAACGAGCAGGCGCAGCTGCCGCCAGCGCCGGGCGCGTGGATCTGGGCGCCGCCGCGCGACCAGCGCTGGCCCGACGCGACCTCGGCGCGCATCGCCGCGCGGCTGGCCACGCAGGGGCTGGCGGCCGATACTGCAGCCGACGGCGCGCGCGCTGCGGCCGCAGCCTCACCGGCCGGAGCTTCACCAGCCGCAGCCTCGACCGCCGACGTCATCGAAGCCGCGTCCCCGCAGCCCGTGCCACGCCCGCCCGCACGCGACCTGCCCATCACGGCCAGCGACTGGGGCGTGGTCGGGCTGCTGCAGACGCCCAGCGCGCGCATGCAGCCCACCGGTTTCTTCGGGTTCACCGCCAGCCGCACGACGCCCTATACCCACGGCACGGTCAGCCTGCAGCCGCTGCAGTGGCTGGAGGTGGCGTTCCGTTACTCCAGTCTTGGCAACGTACTCTACGGACCGGCGATCGCGGGCGACCAGAGCTACAAGGACAAGAGCATCGACGTGAAGGCCCTGCTCTGGGACGAAACGACGTTCCTGCCGGCGCTTGCCGTGGGTTTTCGCGACTTGACCGGCACCGGCCTGTTCTCGGGCGAGTATCTGGTGGCGAGCAAGCGCACCGGTGCATTCGACTGGAGCCTGGGGCTGGGCTGGGGTTACCTCGGCGCGCGGGGCAACCTGCCCAACCCGCTGGGCAGCGACAATCGGCCGCAGGCAGAAACAGGACAGGGTGGCAACTTCAGCTTCGGCACCTACTTCCAGGGCCGTACCTCGCTGTTCGGTGGCGTGCAGTGGCAGACGCCGTGGTCACCGCTGGTGCTCAAGCTGGAGTACGACGGCAACGATTACCAGCGCGAGCCCTTTGGCGCCCGTTTCGAGCAGCGCAGCCCGTTCAACTTGGGGGCGGTGTACCGCGTGGGCCCGAACCTGGACCTGACGCTGGGCTACGAGCGTGGCGATCGAATTATGTTGGGCTTCTCGATCAACACCCAGCTCGATGGCCTGCGCATGCCCAAGACGGCGGATGCACCGCGCGTGCCGGTGGCGCGCGAGCGACCGCAGGTGCCAGTGCCTGTGGCTCTAGCCGCCAGCCCGCAGGCGCCGATGGCTGGCCCATCGACCGCGCAGTCGGTCGTCCCACCCGCCGCGCAGTCGGCCGACACATCCGCCGCGCAGTCGGCCGACACATCCGCCGCGCGCGCGCCCATCGACTGGGAGCCCTCGCGCGAGGCGCTGCGCGTACAGACGCAGTGGCACGCCGCGCGCTTCGAGCTGCGCGGGCGCGAGCTGCGCGTGACCTTCGACGACGCCGAGGCGGGCTACTGGCACGACCGCGTCGATCGCGCAGCGAGCGTGCTGCACCGTGATGCGCCCGCAGACGTGGACCGCTTCGTGCTCGCCTACCGGCAGCGCGGCTCGGTGATGGCCGAGCATGTCGTGGATCGTGACGCTTGGGTGCGCGAGCGCTTCAAGCTGCTGCCTCCGCGCGAGCAGCGTCCCTCGGTGATGGCACGCCCGCCGGCGGTGGCCGCGCCGGCGCCGCAGTGCGCGTCGCAGGCCTCGGCACCGGCGCCGCAGTGTGCGTCGCAGGCCTCGGCGCCCGCAGACGTCGCCCCCCCGCGTTTCGAGCACGGCCTGTCGCTCGCGCTGCGCACGAGCTTCGGCGGCCCCGACGCCTTCCTGCTGTATCAGGTGTCGGCCGTGGAGCAGTTCCGCTGGCGGCTGCGCGCTGACACCTGGGTGCAGGGCACGGTGGCGCTGGGCCTGATCGACAACTACGACCGCTTCCGCTACACCGCGCCCAGCGACCTGCCTCGGGTGCGCACGTATGCGCGCGAATACGTGACCTCCACCGCACTCACGCTGCCCAACCTGCAGATCACCCACGTAGGCAACCCTTCCCGCGATCACTTCTACAGCGTGTACGGCGGGTACCTGGAGTCGATGTTCGCGGGCTTGGGCGGCGAATGGCTGTATCGGCCGTTCGGCAGCCGGGTGGCGCTGGGCGTGGACGCGAACCTGGTGCGCCAGCGCAGCTTCGAGCAGGACTTCGGTTTCGGCAATGCCGGTACGCAGACCGGCTACCAGGTGGCCACCGGCCACGCGACGCTGTACTGGGACACCGGCTGGAACGACGTGCGCGCGCAGGTGGCGGCGGGGCGCTACCTTGCCGGGGATGTCGGCGCCACGTTCCAGCTGTCTCGCGGCTTCGACAACGGGGTGACGGTAGGCGCCTTCTTCACCAAGACCAACGTGTCGGCCGAGCGTTTCGGCGAGGGCAGTTTCGACAAGGGCATCTTCGTGCGCGTCCCCTTCGATGCGTTCCTGATGCGATCGAGCGCGCGCGCCGGCACCTTCCTGTACCAGCCGCTCACGCGCGATGGCGGCGCGCGCCTGGGCCGGGCGGTGCAGCTCATCCAGCACACCACGCTGCGCGACGAGCATGGCCTGCGCATTCGCGCCCCGGGTGCGCCCGATCCGCTGACCGGGTTGGCCACGGAAGGCCGCGTGGACGCTTCGCGCGACCCGGCCGAGCAGGCCGACCGCTGGCTGCGTCGCCAGGGCGAAGACGAAGCGCGCACCCGTGTGGTGCCGCGCGCGTTCTTCGCGGCCGATCGGGCGAGGGCGACCGATGCGCATGCACTGCCCCCGGCCAGCGTGGATTCCTTCGAAGCGCTTGACGCGCAGCTCTACGCACAGGGCTTTCGCGACCTGCGCATCGCGATGGACACCTCGCGCACGCTGAGCGTGTCGGTCACCCGCGACCGCATCGAGTCGCCCAGCCGGGCGGTGGGACGGGTGGCGCGCACGGCCGCGGCGTACGCACCGCTGGACACCCGGGGTGTCAAGGTCACGCTGACCCGCCGCGGCGCGCCCGTGGTGACCTACGACTTCTTCGACTTCGCGCAGTTGCAGGCCGTGATGGCGGCGCGCGAGCGCCCGCAGGCGCTGGAGGGGCGCGTGGGCATCGCCTGGCACGACGCCGGCGCGCGCGAGGCAGATGCACTGTCGGGTCTGGCGGTGCTCGACCGCCCGACGCAGCCCGAGCCCGGCCCCACGCTGACCCAGGTGCTGCTGCCCGAGGCAGGGCAGGTGGCGCGCGTACGTGACGATTTCCTCCTGGCGGGTTCAGCCGTGCAAAGCATCGACTGGCTGCGCGCGGGCACGGTATTCGGCGCCACGGTGCTCGGCGCCTCGCTGCTGGACGAGCGGGTCGATCGCGCCGCCTACCGGCACCGCGAGGCGGACTGGATGCGCGCGGGCATCCGCGTGGGCGATGCGCTGCCCTGGGCGGCGCTGGCGGGCTCGGCGCTGCTGGCCTTCGACCCCTCGGACGCCGACCGCGCCCGTACGGCGCGCAGCGCGACGGAGGCGGGCGCCAGCGGCATGGTGCTGGCCTGGGCGCTGAAGCCGATGTCCGGGCGCATGCGCCCCGGACCCACCTCGGGCGCGAGCCACCGCGACTTCGAGCCGTTCAGTGTCGGCGGGGGCCGGGACTCCTTCCCCTCCACCCATACGACCGTGGCCTGGGCGGTGCTGACCCCGTGGGCGCTGGAGTACAACGCCCCGTGGCTGTACGGCGTGGCAGGGCTCACCAACCTCGCGCGCGCGGGCAGCCGCGAGCACTGGCTGTCGGACACGGTGGCCGGCAGCGTGCTGGGCTACGGCCTGGGCTACCTGTTCTGGCAGAGCGGGCGCACGCCGGCGCGCCCCGGCGAGGCACGCGTGTCGGTGGGGCCGCAACAGGTGAAGGTGGGGTGGACGTGGTGAGCGTCAGAGTCAAGATGCGGGCCAAGGTGCGGGCGGGGAACGCGCTGACCTTCGCCTGGGCGCTCAGCCTGGTGGCCGCTCTGTCCCTGACGGGTTGCGCCAGCCCTTTTGCTTCCAACGTCCCTGCCTCCGACGCCCCCGCCGTCGCCCGACTCGCCCTCGACCGCGAGCGCCTGCAGGCCGAGGCAGACGCCGCAGTGGCGATCACCGGGCGCCGCGTGTGCCGCCAACAGCGGCTGGGTCTCGCGGAACGCGAGACAGAGCGCGGCGTGGTTGTGCGCGACGCGCAGGGCCAGTGGCGGGTGCGCATCGAGGCGGGCACTGAAGTCTCGGCGCTGGGTGCGGGGTGGGCACCGTGCGGATGAAGCCCGGCGCTGGCACGGCCGGATCCATGCCGCGCCGGGCACCGGTCGCCCTGTACAATCCTGACTTTGCCGTGAGTGGCCCGCCTCGGGCGGGCCTGTCGTGAGGTTTCAATCGATGAAAACGTCTACTCCTCGCGGCATCGCTGCCGCATTCGGCCGGGCCCCTGCTGTCATGCCGGCGCTGGCGTTGGCGTCGGCGTTGTGTCTGGCCGTGCTGGCGACACCACCCGCAGCCCGCGCCCAGGGCCTGGCCGGCATGT
>CAMATD010000330.1 GCA_945860785.1 Variovorax sp. YR752
CCTCACCCCCGCCCTCTCCCAGAGGGAGAGGGAGCAAGGCATAAGCCACCTCACATTCCGGCATAAGCGTTGCAGGACAATCCACCCACCCATGGGAATCAGTCAATACATCAAGGAAATCGGCCGCGGCGCGCGAGGTGCCAAGCCGCTCACGCGCGAGCAGGCCACCGATCTGTTCAGCCAGGTGCTGGACGGCACGGTGACCGACCTCGAAATCGGCGGCTTCTGCCTGGCCATGCGCATCAAGGGTGAGACGCCCGAGGAGATGGCCGGTTTCCTCGACGCCACGCATGCGCGGCTCCATCGCATTCCCGCCGGAAACCGCGCGCTCGTCGTGCTGCCCAGCTACAACGGCGCGCGCAAGCTGCCGGTGCTCACGCCGCTGCTGGCGCTGCTGCTGGCCCGGGAAGGCCTGCCGGTGCTGGTGCACGGCAGCGCCACCGAAACCTCGCGCATCCTGGCGTCGAACGTGCTCGCCGCACTGGGCACGCCCCCGATGACCGCCATCCGCGCCATCGAATCCGGCGAGGTGGGCTTTGCCGCGACCGAGCTGCTGAACCCCGCGCTCAAGCGCCTGCTCGACGTGCGCCGCGTGGTCGGCCTGCGCAACCCCGGCCACAGCGTGGTCAAGCTGATGCAGCCCACGGCCGGCCCCTGCGTGGTGGTGGCCAGCTACACGCACCCCGAATACGCGCGCACCATGGGCGAGACCTTCGAGCTGATGGGCATGACCGCCCTGCTCTCGCGCGGCCTCGAGGGCGAAGTGGTGTCCGACCCGCGCCGCACCGCGCAGATCGACGGCTTCGTGCGCGGCGTGCGCACCGAACTGCAGGCGCAGGCCAGCGGCACCGCCACCGAAGTGCCCGGCCTGCCGAAAGAGATCGACGTTTCCTCCACGGCCGACTACACGCGCCGCGTGCTGGACGGCGAGCTTCCCGTGCCCGAGGCCATTGCCACGCAGGTCAGGCACATCACGCAACTGGCATCCCACGCATGAACACCGCATCCACTTTCATCACCGGCCGCTGCACGCTGGTGGGCGCCGGCCCCGGCGACCCGGAACTGCTGACCATCAAGGCCGTGAAGGCGATCCAGGCCGCCACGGTGCTGCTGGTGGACGACCTCGTGAGCGAAGACATCCTGGCCTATGCGCAGCCCCATGCGCGCATCGTGCACGTGGGCAAGCGCGGCGGCTGCAAGAGCACGCCGCAGGCCTTCATCGAGCGGCTCATGATCACCGCGG
This sequence comes from Variovorax sp. YR752, assembly GCA_945860785.1. Classification (GTDB taxonomy): domain Bacteria; phylum Pseudomonadota; class Gammaproteobacteria; order Burkholderiales; family Burkholderiaceae_C; genus Variovorax. Next base: position 1,244 of record CAMATD010000330.1, read on the forward strand.
TGCGCGAAGGCGAAACCGTGGTCCGGCTCAAGGGCGGCGACCCGTTCATCTTCGGGCGCGGCGGCGAAGAGGTCGAGCATTTGCGCGAAGCAGGTATCGAATGCGCCGTAGTGAACGGCATCACCGCCGGCCTCGCGGCCGTGACCTCGCTGGGCGTGCCGCTCACCCACCGCGACCATGCGCAGGGCGTGGTGTTCGTCACCGGCCACGCCCAGACCGGCGCCGGCGCAGCCGAAGACCCGACCGACTGGCGCGCCCTCGCCGCCACCGCGCACAACGCGCGCCTCACGCTCGTGATCTACATGGGCGTAGCAGGCGCCGGCCACATCGAGCGCGAGCTGCTGCATGGCCTGCCCGGTGATACGCCGGTAGCCGTGATCCAGCACGCGAGCCTGCCGCACCAGCGCCACATCGCGACCACGCTCGAAAGGCTTCAGGCCGGCATCGCCGAAGCCGGCCTCGCAAGCCCGGCCGTGATCGTGGTGGGCGACGTGCTGCGCGGGCTGGCCGCGGCGGCATTGCCGGTGGACGCGGGCAGGTTCGGCACCGAGAAGTCCGACCTAGAGAAGCATCACCATGATCGTGAAGGACTGCGCCGCACCGGTGTGAAGCCACGGCGGCGCGTGGTAGCGCTCCATGGCGGGGGCTTCGGCGAACTGCTCGCCGTGCTGCGCCGTCTACACATTGGCCAGCGCCAGATAGGCCGGAAAGACGGTCAGGTAGGACGCGTGGTGCGCCAGCGTCGCGCAGCGACGGCTCTGCAGCGCATAGCGCGCAAAGGGCGCGGGCAACGGCTCCGGCAGGCCGGGGTCGACGAAGCAGCAGTCGTAGCGGATCAGGCCCTGCGCCGTGATCTCGGGGTTGTCGCGGATCAGGCCGTAGACCTCCAGCGTGTCCGGGTCCAGCCCCAGCTTCGCCACCTCCTGCGCGAACTGGCGCCAGTACTGCTCGACCTGGTCATAGCCCCCATGAAAACGCAGCCCAATCAGCGACGGCGCTTCCCAACGGTCCACCCGCACCTGCCGCGCCATCGCCAGGTGCATCGGCTGCACCTGCGGCGTGGCGGCCCGAGCGGCCGGCCGGTACACCGTGGGCGCAAGGCCGAACTGGCGCTAGAAGGCGCGGGTGAAGGCGGCCAGGCTGCCGTAGCCGGCGTTGGTTGCGATGTCCAGCACCGGCAACTCGCTGGCCGCCAGCCGGATGGCCGCCACGTCCAGCCGCTGACGCCGGATGAAGCCGCCCACCGTTTCGCCCATGACATCGGCAAACAGCCGATGGAAATGAAAAGGACTCAGGCCGCAGCCCTGCGCCAGCGCATCCAGCGAATGGCTCTGGGCCAGGTCCACCTCGATCTGGTGGATCGCCGCGATCACCCGCGGCTCTGACAGCAGCGTCGGCGGCAGGTGCCGCCGTGCGTGGCGCACACGAGGGCCGGCTGGCGGCTCGTCGTAGCGCAGAAACCCTTCGGGCGCCGGCGTGGCGGGCGTTTCAGGCGAGTCGGTCGAGTGCAGTGGCGTGTTCATTGCGTAACATTTTTTGACAATTAGGGTATGGTGACATGGACGTCGCCTTTTGCCAACACAGCAAGAGCGATCAAATGCGCGGCGCCCCTGCTGTCCAAACTCGCGCGCTTGAACGCAAAGGCACACGCGGCAACGCATCGCCGCTTCTGCTTTTTTCGTCTTCTCAACGGGTGCGCCTTCAGTTCGCCCCTCCCCGGGATCTCCACATGAACCACAGCTATCGCATCGTCTTCAACCAAGCCCTGGGCCAGCCGCAGGCCGTCAGCGAGCACGCCGTGGGCCGTGGCAGGCAGGGTGGCCTGGCCAGGCGGGTGCGCCGGGCGGCGCTGGGAGCGGCGGCGGCCGCGGCGCTGGCGCTTGCGCCGGGCGCCTGGGCCGACAGCAGCCGTGGCGGCGACGGCAACGGGCACGGCGGCGGCGGCGGTGCAGCGGGCAGCGGCGCTGGCGGCGTCGGCAATAGCAACGCTGCCGTCGGCGCTGGCGGCGTGGGCGTGCGCATGACCGGTGACGGCAACAGGCTGATCACTTCGGGCATCGTCGGCGGCGGTCGGTCGGGCGACGGCGCCAGCCTTGCCCAGGCCGTGCAGATCACCGGCAGCAACAACACCGTCGAGCTGCGCGCCAACTACGGCTTCGACGGCAACGTCGTGGCCAGCAGCGGCAGCGGCAACACGCTGGCGCTGGGCGGTGCCACGAACGCGAGTTTCGACACCAGCGACATCGGCGCAGCCACCAGTTTTCTCTACCAGGACTTCGACAGCTACCGCAAGATCGGCACCAGCACCTGGACGCTGACCGGCGCCAGCACCGCAGTCACGCCCTGGACCCTGAGCGCGGGCGTGCTTTCCGTCTCCGCCAACGGCAGCCTGGGCGACGTGGCCGGCACGCTCGGTTTCGACGGCGGCACCCTGCAAACCACGGCCGACTTCACCCTGAGCCGCGCCATCACCGTCGATGCCGCGGGCGGCACCATCGAGACGCTCGCGGGCACCACGCTGACGCAGCAAGGCGCGATCACCGGCGCGGGCGGGCTCATCAAGACCGGCGCCGGCACGCTGACGCTGTCGGACACCGCGGCGGGAACCCATACCTACAGCGGCGGCACCACGCTCCAGGCCGGTACGCTGATGGCGGGGATGAACGGTGCCTTCGGCACGGGCGACCTCACCATCCAAGGCGGCGCGCTGGGCTCGACGAACGGCGCCGTCCTGGGCAACAGGCTGGTCGTGCAGAACAACTTCGATCTGCTGCCGGCTTCGAGCGTCAACGATGTTTCGTTCGCGGGCCTGCGGCTCAACGGCGACATCCTGCTGGACACCCCGGTGGGCACCGATGTGCGCATCCGCGGCGTGGTCTCGCCCCTCGGCGGCCAGCCCACTTCGATCAGCCATGTGGAACTGGGCGGCACCATCAGCGGCAACCGCGGCCTGGTGCTGGATGCCGTCGACGGCAACGCCTCGGGTGGCGAGTTTGTGTACGACATGATCGGCAGCCGCGCCAACACCTACACCGGCACGACCACCGTGCAGGGGCCCACGCTCCTCGTGCTGCAACGCACGCTGGCGGCGGGCGCGGCGGCCGTGCCCGGCAACCTGAACGTGCAGGGCACGGCCAGCGTGCTGCTGAGCGGCGGCGAACCGATTGCCGACGGTGCCACGGTGCGGGTCGACAGCACCGGCCACACGACCCAAGGCTTCGGGGTTTTCGGAATCCCCACCATCGCCCTGGCCGGGCTTTCGCTGTACGCCGACACCGAGACCATCGGCCGGCTCGAGGGCAGCGGCAGCATCGGGCTGGGCACGGGCACGCTGAGCGTGGGCGAAGGCGCGTTCAGCGGCACCATCGGCGACGGCGATATCGTTGCCGCGCAGGGCGGTACGCCCAGCGGCAACCTGGTCAAGCACGGCCCCGGCACGCTGACGCTCTCGGGCGCGAACAGCTACTCCGGCAGCACCACGGTGAGCGGCGGCACCCTGAGCGCCGGCGCCGTCGACACATTCAGCGCGCGGAGCCTGCACACCGTGCAGAGCGGCGGCACGCTCGACCTCGCCGGCTTCAATCAGCGCATCGCCGGCATGACCCTGTCGGCGGGCGGCACCGTGCGCCTGTCCGACGCGACCACGCCCGCGCCCGGCACCACCCTCACCGTCACCGGCCCCTGGACCGGTCAGGGCGGCACCCTGCAGCTCGCCACTGCCCTCGGCGGCAGCAACAGCGTCACCGACCGGCTGTTGCTGAGCGGGCCCCAGGCCGTCGCCAGCGGCAGCACCAACGTCCAAGTCATCAACGTCAACGGCCTGGGCGCCCTCACCACCGGCAACGGCATCGAGGTCATCGCCACCGAAGGCGGTGGACGCATCGACGGCAACGCCTTCGCCCTTGCCGGCGGCCACGTCGACGCGGGCGCCTACGAATACCGGCTCGCCACCACCGCGGACGGCGGCTACCTGCGCTCGACCGCCGCCCCACCGCCAGCACCACCGCCGCCATCGTCACCACCCGCGTCGCCACCACCGGCACCATCGCCCGCGGTGGTCCCGCTCTACCGCGCCGAAGTCCCGCTCTTCGCCGCGCTGCCGGCACAGCTGCGCCAGTCCGACCTCGCGATGCTGGGCAACCTGCAGCGCCGTGTCGGCGACCTGGGCACGAACACGGCAGGCACGGGCGACCGCACTTCGCGCCAGGCCTGGGCGCGCGTCGTCAGCAGCGACATCGGCATCACGCAGCAAGGCACGGTCAGTCCCGTCAGCAAGGGGCATGTGAACGGCTTCCAGGCGGGCACGGACCTCCTTGCCGCCCGTGACTGGCGCGCCGGCCTGTACGTCGGCCAGCTCGACGGCAATGCCGATGTCAGCGGCTTTGCACGGGGCGTGGTCGGCGCTGTCGGCACCACCGACCTGCGCAGCCAGTACCTCGGTGCCTACGCCACCTGGACGCCGGACTCGGGCTTCTATGCCGATATCGCCGTGCAGGCCGCACGCCACAGCTTCAGCGCCTACCCGAGCCTGAACACACCGGTCGGCGGCAAGGGACGCAGCTTGCTGGCCTCCGTCGAAGTCGGCCAGACCTTCCCGCTGGCCGAAGACTGGGCGCTCGAGCCGCAACTGCAACTGGTCCACCAGCGCCTGGACCTCGACGACACGGCCATCAGCGGGGCAACCACCGTGCGCCAGAACACCGACAACGACTGGCTGGTCCGCGCGGGCCTGCGCGTGAAGGGCGAGCTGGCCACCGGCATCGGCAGCCTGCAGCCCTACGGCCGCGTGAACATCTACAAACGCAGTTCTGGC
>CAMATD010000331.1 GCA_945860785.1 Variovorax sp. YR752
CGCACGCCGAAGAAGCTCCAGAACACCGCCTGCATCGTCTGGCCGAACGACAGCGGGCGTTGGGTGGCGTCGGCCAAGGTGCCCTGCTCGGCGCTCATGAGCCGACCCCGACCGCAGCGCCGACCGCCCGGTTGCCCACGGTGCCGGGCGGCGCCGGCGGCACCTTGCCGCCCACCTCGAAGAAGGTGTACGACAACGTGATGGTCGTGACATCCTTCGGCAGCTTGGGGTCGATGACAAAGGCCACCGGCCACTCGCGAGACTCACCCGGCTTCAGCATGTACTCGTTGAAGCAGAAGCACTCGAGCTTGTTGAAGTAGGGCGCCACCTGCTGCGGCGCATAGCTCGGAATGGCCTGCGCGGCCATGCGGCGGTTCTGCACGTTCTGGAACTCGTACATCACCGTGTTGAGCTGGCCCGGATGCACCTCGATGGTCCGCTCCGCGGGCTTGAAGTCCCAGAGGCCGCCGCGCACGTTGGAGTCGAACTCGACCGTGATCGTGCGGCTCATGTCGACCTGCGTGTTGTTGGGCACGCGCACGTTCTTGCCGCCGCTCGCGCCGCCCGGCACCTCGAGCTCGGAGAGCGCGAGGATGTTGATGCCGGTCATCTCGCAGATCGCGCGGTACATCGGTACCAGCGCATAGCCGAAGGCGAACATGCCGCAGGTCACAACGACCAGCTTGCCAACCATGCGGACATTGGCGCGACGGATGCGTTGGCCGAGACTCATGATGCGTGCTGCTTCCGTTCGGTTCGGTGTGCCGTCAACGACCGCTGAAGAAGACCATGCGCACGATGAAGCCGACAAAGAAGATCACCGCGATGGAGGCCAGCGTGAGCCCCATGCGTCGGTTGTTCTTTCTTTGTTCGGGCGTCATCGTCGTCGTGCGGTCGATCAACCGATCACCTTGGTGGCGGTCGCGTCGAGCTTGGGCGGGGTCTCGAAGGTGTGGAACGGGGCCGGCGACGGCACTTCCCATTCGAGGCCTTCGGCCGCTTCCCAAGGCTTCTGCGAAGCCTTTTCACCCTTGCCGCGCATGGTGGGCAGCACGATGAAGAGGAAGAAATACACCTGGGCGAAACCGAAGAAGAAGGCACCGACCGACGCCAGGGCGTTGAAGTCGGCGAACTGCATCGGGTAGTCGGCGTAGCGCCGCGGCATGCCGGCAAGACCCAGAAAGTGCATCGGGAAGAAAGTGACGTTGAACGAGATCAGCGACCACCAGAAGTGGACCTTGCCGCGCGTTTCGTTGTACATCACGCCGGTCCACTTGGGCACCCAGTAGTAGAAGCCCGAGAACATGGCGAACAGCGAGCCGGCCACCAGCACGTAGTGGAAGTGGGCCACCACGTAGTAGGTATCTTGCAGCTGCGTGTCGATCGGCGCGACCGCGAGGATCAGGCCGGTGAAGCCGCCCATCGTGAACACGAAGATGAAGCCGACCGCGAACAGCATGGGCGTCTCGAAGGTCATCGAGCCCTGCCACATCGTCGCGATCCAGTTGAAGATCTTCACGGCCGTGGGCACCGCGATCAGCATGGTCGCGTACATGAAGAACAGCTGGCCGGTGAGCGGCATGCCGGTCGTGAACATGTGGTGGGCCCACACGATGAACGACAGGATGGCGATCGACGAGGTGGCGTACACCATCGAGGCGTAGCCGAACAGGCGCTTGCGGGCAAAGGCGGGCACCACCTGGCTGATGATGCCGAAGGCCGGCAAGATCATGATGTAGACCTCGGGGTGGCCGAAGAACCAGAAGATGTGCTGGTACATCACCGGGTCGCCGCCGCCGGCGGGGTTGAAGAAGCTGGTGCCGAAGTGGCGGTCGGTCAGCGTCATCGTGATGGCGCCTGCGAGCACGGGCATCACGGCGATCAGCAGGTAGGCGGTGATGAGCCAGGTCCAGCAGAACATCGGCATCTTCATCAGCGTCATGCCGGGGGCGCGCATGTTGAGGATGGTCACGATGATGTTGATCGAACCCATGATCGACGAGGCGCCCATGATGTGCATCGCGAAGATGCCGGCGTCCATCGAGGGGCCCATCTGCAGCGTGAGCGGCGCGTAGAGCGTCCAGCCTGCAGCCGGTGCGCCGCCGGGCATGAAGAACGAACCCACCAGCATCAGCGCCGCGGGAATCAGCAGCCAGAAGCTGAAGTTGTTCATGCGCGCGAACGCCATGTCGGAGGCGCCCACCTGCAGCGGGATCATCCAGTTCGCGAAGCCCACGAAGGCCGGCATGATGGCGCCGAACACCATGATCAGGCCGTGCATGGTGGTGAACTGGTTGAAGAGCTCGGGGTTCACCAGTTGCAGGCCCGGCTGGAACAGCTCGGCGCGGATCAGCAGGGCCAGGATGCCGCCCACCATCAGCATCGTGAAGCTGAACAGCAGGTAAAGCGTGCCGATGTCCTTGTGGTTGGTCGCGAAGACCCAGCGGCGCCAGCCGGCGGGCGCCCCGTGATGCTCGTCGTGGCCATCGTGTGCGTGGTCGCCGTGGGCGTGACCGTGGGGGTCGAGGACTGCACTCATTTCGTTGTTCCTTGCAATTTCTTCTTCGCGGGGCGCTGCTGCTGCCGTATCACTTGCCGCGCAGTGCCAGCACTTCGGCCGGCTGCACCAGCTGGCCCGTCTTGTTCGACCAGCTGTTCTTGGTGTACGTGGCCACTGCCGCGAGGTCGGTGTCGCTCAGTTGCTTCCAGGAGGGCATCGCGCCGTTGTTCTGGCCGTTGAGCAGCACCGTGAGCTGCACCTTGTGATCGGCGTCGAGCACCTTGACGTCGCCGTCGAGCGCCTTGATCGGGCCCGCGCCCTTGCCGTTGGCCTGGTGGCAGGCGGCGCAATTGGCAGCGTAGACCTTCTCGCCGCGCACCAGCATGTCGGGCAGCGCCCAGACCTTGGTCGGGTCGTCGAGCTTGGCCGCGGCTTCCTTGCGCTTGGTGGCGACCCAGGTCGTGTAGTCGGCGGACGAGACCACCTTCACGTGGATCGGCATGTAGGCGTGTTCCTTGCCGCACAGTTCCTGGCACTGGCCGTAGTAGTCGCCCACGGTCTCGGCACGGAACCAGGTGTCGCGCACGAAGCCGGGAATCGCGTCCTGCTTGAGGCCCAGCTGCGGCACGGCGAACGCGTGGATCACGTCGTTGGCGGTGGTGATGATGCGGACCTTCTTGTTGACCGGCACGACCATCGGGTTGTCGACCTTGAACAGGTAGTCGTCGGGCATCGCGCCCTTGGCACCTGCGTCGGACATCGCGCGCTGCGAGCTGTCGAGCGTGGAGATGAAGGCCAGGCCCTCGCCTTCGCCGTTCAGGTAGTCGTAGCCCCACCTCCACTGGTAGCCGGTGGTCTTGATCGTGAGGTCGGCGTTGGTGGTGTCCTTCTGGGCCACCAGCACCTTGGTGGCGGGCAGCGCCATCACGATCACGATGAGGAAGGGAACGATGGTCCAGATGACCTCGACCACCACCGATTCATGGAAGTTGGCCGCCTTGTGGTCGACCGACTTGCGGTGCTTCCAGATCGAATAGAACATGACCGCGAACACGGCAACGAAGATGACCGTGCACAGAATCATCATGACCGTGTGCAGGAAATGCTGTTCCTGCGCGATCTTGGTCACACCGACCGGAAGATTCAACTGGCGCACCGAGGGTCCGCCGGGCAGATCGTTGACTGCGTGCGCCGCGCTGCTGAAAGCCGCGCCGGCCGCCAGCAACAGATTCGCCGGCCTGTACTTATTGCGCCAAATGCTCTTCATCGTGTTCACGTTTCTTCAATTTTTTCGACAAACCCAACCGTGCAGCGCCGCGCAAGCCGCTTCAAGCGCCACGCAACGCCATGCGAATCTCGCGCGCCAATGCTGCACGCAACTCCGGGCGTACATAGCGCCCCACCCTGACCGATCGACCCTGTCCCGAGACCTCGATCAGCGAGCGATCGCTGGTCTGCGGTTCGATCTGCACCTGGTGCGGAAGAAATTCCGTGCGTTCGTAGTGCCCACCATCCTCGAGCTCCACCACCAGCCGTCCGCCCTGCAACTCGATCTTCTCGCCATCGGTCGCATGCCGTGCGTACAGCATCATGAAATGAACGCAAAGCCCACGGCGGCCAGTTCGAGCCAGGCAAACGGCAGCACCAACGGCGCACCGTGCAGCCAGAAACACCGTTCCGATACCGAGCGACACCACGCACAGCGAGGCATAGAGCCAGCCCAGCTGGCTCGGCGTCACCGAGCAGTTCCGCTTCAGGAACCAGTGGATGCTCTAGCCTGAAACGGTGGCAAATCGAAACACGGAATTCGACACGGGCGAGTTCAGCAAATCGGTGCGTCGATGGTCGCCAAACCCCTCGTACAACAGGATCCGACAGCCCTCGATCGCAGGACAATACCCGCGAGTTTCACGCAACGGTGGATTGTAGCGGGTAGATATCGGCGACCGCGGGCACGATGGGACGCCTACGGGTCACTACTACTAGGCAATCAGGCGCCCGGACGACCTCGCTGCAGCATCGAGCGCATCTCGCGCAGCGACACCGCGCTCTCGGCCGACAGCGCGACGCGCGGCGCGGGCTTGAACGCATGGCCGTAGATGACCTCGAAGGTCAGCGCGATGCGGCCACCGACCTCCTCGGCCGGCGCGAGTTCGGGCAGCGCGCTCATCAGCGCCTTGCGCCAGGCCTTGCCGCGCAGCGCCGGAAAGCGCGCCGGATGCAGGTTGCGCCCAAGCGTGCGCAGCTCGGCCAGCGCGGCCTCGGGCGCGGCCCAGGTGAGCACGATGCGCTCCATGTCCATCACCGGCTCGGCGAAGCCGGCATGCACCAGCATGTCGCCCCAGTCGTGCATGTCGGTGTATTCGTGGCCCGCGGCGGGCCAGCCGAGCCGGGCATGCAGCGCGCGCAGCTCGCGCACGGTGTCTGGGCCGAAGCAGGAGAACATGAGGAAGCCGTCGGTCGCCACCAGCTTGTGCCAGTGCGCGATCAGCGCCTCGGGGTCGGCCGCCATGTGCAGCGACGAGTTCGCCCAGAGCAGGTCGACGCCCTCTTCGGGCGGTGCGTCGAAGCGGGCCTTGCCGCCCTGCCAGCGGCGCGCGCTCCACCAGGGCACGGCCAGTGCCTCGCCGGTCGCGGCAGCCAAAGTGGCCTCGGGTTCGATCACGAAGGAAGCGGCATCGCGATAGCGCCGGGCCACCAGTTCGTGCGCCTCGAGACCGCCGCGCAGCGGCGCCCAGTCGGCCCAGGTACGGGGCTGCGCCTTGATCCATTGCAGCCGGTCTTCCATGCGGCGGCCGATTTCCTCGTGCAGCCAGGGAGAGCCATCGGCGGGCGCGAGCCGGCTCCAGCGTGCAGCCGCCGGGGGGTCGATGGTCGGCGGTCTTCTTGCGGGGTCGGTGGCCATGGGGCCGTGAGTATATTGAGCCCATGTTCAGCCATCGGGCCCTGAGGCCTTTCACCTCCCTGCTCGCACGGCTGCCCAGCCAGTGCGAGGTGTGCCGCGCCTGGCCCTCGCAGCCCGTGTGCGACGCCTGCGTGGCGCGCTTCGCCCCGCCGACCACGCGTTGCAGCGGTTGCGCACTGCCGGTGCCGGAGGGCGTGACCCGATACGGCGAGTGCGTGCAGCACCCGCCGCCGCTGGACGCTTGCCTCGCAGCCTGCACCTACGCATGGCCCTGGCCCGATTGCATCGCCGGGTTCAAGTTTCGCGGCGACGCCGGCTGGGCCGGCCCGTTCGCGACCTTGCTGCGCAGTGCGCCCTGGGTGGAGCCGGCGCTGGAGCAATGCGACATCGTGCTGCCCATGCCGCTCGCGCCCGGCCGCTTGCGCGAGCGCGGCTTCAACCAGGCGCTCGAACTCGCACGCCGCATGGCACCGGGCAAGACCGACGCGAACCTGCTGCTGCGCACCCGCGAAACCCCGGCCCAGAGCGGCTTGGCGCGCGCCGAGCGCCTGCGCAATCTGCAGGGGGCCTGCGCCGTGGAGCCGCTGCGCGCCGAAAAGATACGGAGCCAGCGCATCGTGCTGGTCGACGACGTGATGACCAGCGGCGC
>CAMATD010000332.1 GCA_945860785.1 Variovorax sp. YR752
AAGAATCCGGGGAAGAAGCCCCGCCGGCACCAGCGCCGATGAGCGCCAGCGACGCCCGCCGCCTGCTGCGCAAGCGCCTGCAGCAACTGCACAAACAGGCGGTGCGCGACGGCCAGCGCTTCGAGTCGCTCGACACCGAAAGCCAGCACCGCGTGCGCAAGCGGCTCAAGCGCCTGCGCTATCTCGCCGAATTCGTGGCACCGTTGTTCGATGCGGATGGAAAGTCGTCAGCGGCCGAGCGCTACCTGAAGCACCTGCGCCCTGCGCAGGACGCACTGGGCGAGTTCAACGACGAAGCCGTCGCACTCGCGCTCTACCGCGAAGCCACCGGGCGCGATGCGCGCGCATGGTTCGCGGTGGGCTGGTTCAGCGCAAGACATGCGACCCATGCCAAGGCGTGCCGCAAGGCGCTGGGCAAGATCGAAGAGGCGCCGCGGTTCTGGAAGAAGGTCAAAGCCCGCTGACACCCGCGATCAGTGATGGTGCCCGTGCGCCCCATGCACATGCCGGTGCTCGATCTCCACCGGCAGCGCCGCACGCACGTCCGTCACCTGAAGGCTGAATTTCAGCGCCTTGCCGGCCCACGGATGGTTGCCGTCGAGCAGCACGACCGGGCCCTTGATCTTCGTGACTGTGAAGACGTGTTCGGTGCCATCGTCGAGCCGACCCTGCAGCTGCCCGCCCACCTTCACGCCCGGCGGAAAGTCGGTCTTGGGAACGCTGCGCACCAGCGCCTCGTCGCGCAGGCCGAAGGCATCTTCGGGCGCGAGGTTCAGCGTGGTCTGGAAGCCCTTTTCCTTGCCGTCGACGGCTTCTTCTATCTTGGGCAGCGTGTTCTCGTAGCCGCCATGCAGATACGCCATCGGCTCGGGGCTGGCTTCGATGAGCTTGCCCTGCGCGTCGGCGACTTTGTACTTGAGGGTGACGACGGTGTCTTTTTCGATTTTCATGCGCGGCATTTTCCTTGGAAACCGCGGCGCATGGCTGCTGAAGGTCCTTTGCAGGTCAAGGACGGAGTGGGCAGCTACAAAACAGCAGCCAGCGCTCCCTGGAATGCCGACTTCAACACCTTGAGAATGGCATTGAGCGCTTTCTGGACCGCGATCATCGTCAGCTGCGTTACCGCGACCAGGACGGCCTCGCACGACAGGCGCTGCATCTGGAACAGCAACTTGCCTGTCGCCGGCGAATATCCCTGGCTGTCGTCGACCGCGAAGAGCGCCACGTTCGTGGCGATGTCTTCAAGCTGAACAGCCATTTTCTTGAACTCGGCCGGCGCGTAGTTCTGGACGGCGGCCCAGCCTTCCTTGAAAGCGCCCTCCGCGGCGTCGGTGATCTGGGTGAATATCTCGTCGGCAGTGACAGGCATGGTGTTTTCCTCAAAGAGATTTCTTGGCCGCTTCAACGACGGACACGGCGTTGATGGACTGGTTGGCGATGGCCATCACACCCTTTGCCGAGGCAGGGCGCAGGCAGGAGATGTTTCCTTTGCCGCACTTGTCCGTGGTTTTATGAAGCTCGCGAATCACGAAGAGCTGCTCGCGCACGATGACCAGCAGGCGCGCGTTGCACGCACTGGCCGTCTTGGGCGTGGCGCCCGTTCCTTGTTGAATGCCGCCTGGAATCCGCGAATTCAGCACGCCTGAAATGTGTTGAAAAACCTTGTCTTCCAACTGACAGCCCTTGCCCTCTGCCGCCGAGTTGGCGCGATCGATGAGAACGTCCAGCTTGGCCTCGAGCGCGTTGTAGGTTTTCAGGTTGGCGTCATAGGTGCCTTCCGGCTTGCCTCCCAGTTCTCCCATGTTCTTGACGTGGCCGCCCAGCTGCTCGGAAAACTCGGCGATGCCCTTGTCGATGACTTCGTCGTAGTCGCTCACGAAGCGGATCGAGCCGCCGGTCAGCGCGACAAGGAATGACAGCAAAAGCAGGCAGCGTTTCATGGAGTTCCTCCGGTTCCTGGAACCGCAGCATGCGTGAGCCAACGACGGGTCGCATCCCTTGTTTGAGGGATAGCCCTGGGGCCTTTTGCTCTGTCAGCTCCGCCCTGGCAGGAACACGTCCGGCAATGCCTCCACCGTACTCAGCTTCTCCAGCACCAACCCGATGAACGCCGACACCGCCAGCGGCAGGTGCCGCCGGCTCGGATACAGCACGCTCAACCCGTGCCCCGTGCGCTGGTACTGCGGCAGCACCGGCACGAGCCGCCCGGCCTCCACGTCCAGCCTGCCCATGGCCGGCGGCAGCAGCACGATGCCGAGGCCGGCCAGCGCCGCCTTGCGCAGCGCTTGCGCGGTGTTGCCGCTGAAGCGTCCGGAGACCTGCACTTCTTCCTCCGTCCCATCAGGCCCGGTCACGCGCCAGGTCGCACGGCCGCTGGGGTGCGCGGTCGTCACGCAGTCGTGGTCCGCCAGCTCCTGCAGCGTGGCGGGTGCGCCGCGCGCGGCGATGTATGCGGGGCTGGCCACCATGCCGTCGGTGCGCGGCCCGAGGAGCTTGCGGGCGACATAGCCCGAGTCGGGCAACACCCCGCCGCGAAACGCGACGTCGATCTGCTCGGCGATCAGGTCGGCCTTGGCGTCGCTGAGCACGAAGTCGACGCGCACCAGCAGGTGCGCAGCCAGGAAGTCGGCGACCCACTCCATCGGGAAGAAATCGAAAAAATCGGCCGTCGCTGCCACGCGCACGAGGCCGCTGGGTTCCTGGCTGCCGGTGATCAGTTCCTGCCCGGCTTCGACCAGCCCGTCGACCGCCCCCGCGCAGCGCTCATGAAAAGCCTGCCCGGCGCTGGTGAGCGTGAGCTTGCGGGTGGAGCGCTGCATCAGCCGGGTGCCGACCTGCTCCTCGAGCTGCTGGATGCGCCGGCTCACGGTGTTGGGTGGAAGGCCGAGCCGCTGGCCCGCCTCGGCAAAGCTGCCGTGGCGCACCACCTGCACGAACATGGCGATGTCGTTGAGGTCGAGCATGGCGGGATTCCTTCTGTTTATGGACGAGTGCAATCCGACTCTACTGTCTAGTCGATCAATGGGTGCAACCCTAACCTTGTACCCATGACTTCCTCAACCTCTCTCTCCCTCACGCAGCGCCGCATCGTCTGGGGCGTTCGCATCCTTCTGGCCCTGGCTTTCGGCGCGGCCGGCTTCTCCAAGTTGGCCGGCGTGCCGCAGATGGTCCAGGTGTTCGAGGCGATCGGCTTCGGCCAGTGGTTCCGCTACGTGACCGGCGTGGTCGAAGTCGGCGGCGCGTTGCTGTTGCTCGTGCCCGCGACCGGCTTCTTCGGCGGCCTGCTGCTGGCCGTGACCATGGTCTTCGCAGTGGCCACGCACCTCGTGCTGATCGGCGGCAACCCCGCGCCGGCCATCGTTCTCACGCTGCTGTCGGCCTTCGTGGCCTGGCGCCTGCGGCCTGTGCCGCGGCTGGCTGCCACGACGGCCTGATCGATCCCTCTTTCTTCCCCATTCAGGAGTACCTCATGACCCAACAACCCCGCATCGGCATCGTCATCGGCTCGACCCGCGAAGGCCGCTTCGGCGAAAAGCCCGCGCACTGGATCCACGAGATCGCCAAGCAGCGCACCGACCTCGCCTTCGAGCTGATCGACCTGCGCGACCATCCGCTGCCCTTCTTCAACGAGGCGATGTCGCCCGCCTGGGCGCCGGTGAAGAACGAAGCCGCGCAGCGCTGGGCCGCCAAGCTGGACACGCTCGACGGCCTGATCGTGGTCACGCCCGAATACAACCACGGACCGAGCGCGGTGCTGAAGAACGCGATCGACTGGGCTTACAAGGAATTCGGCCGCAAGCCGATCGGCTTCGTGGGCTACGGCGGCGTGGGCGCGGCGCGTGCCGTGGAGCAGCTGCGCCTGGTGGCGGTCGAGATGCAGATGGCGCCGGTGCGCAACGCTGTGCACATCGGCATGGTGGAGTTCCTCGGCATCTGGCAGCAGGGCAAGAGCTTCGACGACTTCCCGCACCTGGCGCAGGCGGCCACCGGCATGCTCGACGACATCGCCTGGTGGGCCAAGGCGCTCAAGACCGCGAGGGAGGCTGTATGACCACCGCGACCGCCGTTGCCACCGAAGCCCGCGCCATCGTCTACCGCACGCGCGGCTCGCAGCACGGGCCGATCACACGGCTCATGAGCCCGGGCGACCTGGGCGAGTTTCTCAAGCCCTTCGTGTTCCTCGACCTGTTCGGCTTCGACGTCGGGGGCAGTCACAAGGGCTTCGGCATGCACCCGCACTCGGGCATCGCCACGCTGAGTTGGCTGTCCGAAGGCGATATACGGTATGAAGACACGACGGGCGAGCAGGGTGTGCTGCCGGCGGGCGGCGTCGAGTGGATGCGCGCCGGCAACGGCGTGTGGCACACCGGCGCGCCGGCCCCCGGCGTGAAGCGCGTGCAGGGCTTCCAGCTCTGGGTGGCCTTGCCGGCTTCGGAAGAAAACGCGCCGCCCAGAGCATCTACCTCGCGCCCTCGCAGGTGCAGCGGGAAGGCCCGGCGCGCGTGCTGCTCGGGCGCTACGGCGCGGCGCAGAGCGCCATTCCGGCGCCGGCCCCGATGAACTACCTGGCCGTGCAGCTGAAGGACGGCGAGCACTGGCGCTACACGCCGCCCGCCGGCCATACGGTGGGCTGGGCCGCGGTCAGCGCGGGTCGGCTCGATGCGGGCGACAGCGCGGGCGGCCCGATCGGCACCGGCGAGCTGGCGGTGTTCGAGGAGTCCGGCGCGGCCATCGACTTCGTGGCCCGGGGCGACACGTCCTTCGTGCTGGGCTCGGCCGTGAAGCATCCGCACGAGCTGGTGATGGGCTATTACTCCGTCCACACGAGCAAGGCGACGCTCGACCAGGGCGAGGCCGAGATCCGGCGCATCGGTGCGCGGCTGCGCCAGGAAGGGCGGCTGGCCTAGCACTTCATCGGTGCGCCTGGGCGCGCGAACGACTGCCTCCAGCCACGCCGACGGCGCGCACTTTCATGTGCGCGCCGTCGGCGTTTTGCGTTCCGCCCCTCGTACGGCACCACTTTTCCGGGCCTCTGGCCTCCGAACCAAGGGCTTACCCCATGACGCGGGCCTGCATATTGCTTAAGACTGTCGCGGGTCAACTGTCGACAGTTTACAAGTTGGCCCGATGAACCCGAACAAGGCGCCGGCGACTCCCCACCGGGCCTGACAAAGGAACGCGATATGCAATTGCAGGCAGTGGACCGCAAGGCCCCACCCGTTTCCAGCGCCGAGCGCCAGGTCCGCGAAGACCTCGCTGCGGCCTACCGTCTGGTGGCGCACTACGGCATGGACGACAGCATCTACACGCACATCTCCGCGCGTGTGCCGGGAACCGAAGACCAGTTCCTGATCAACCCCTTCGGCATGCTGTTCCGCGACATCACGGCTTCGTTGCTGGTCAAGATCGACCTCGAGGGCCGCATCCTCGACGACTCGCCCTACGACGTGAACCCGGCCGGTTTCACCATCCACAGCGCCGTGCACGCGGCGCGCCACGACGCGGCCTGCGTGCTGCACACGCACACGGTGGCGGGCGTGGCGGTGTCGTCGCTCGCCGGCGGGCTGCAGCCCTGCAACCAGTGGGCGCTGCAGTTCTATCAGCGCGTGGTCTATCACGACTTCGAGGGCATCGCGCTCGACCCCGAGGAGCGCGAGCGCCTGGTGGTCGACCTCGGCCCGACGGCCCGCGCGCTCATCCTGCGCAACCACGGCCTGGTCACGCTGGGCCGCACGGTGTCCGAAGCCTTCATCCTGATGCTCAACCTGGAACGTGCCTGCCGCGTGCAGGTCGCCATCCAGTCGAGCGGCCTGCCGGTGTACCCGGTGCCGGCCGAGGTCTGCGAGAAGACCGCGCAGCAGTACGAAGCCGGCGGCGGCAGCGATCTGCCCGGCCATTCCGACCCGAACGCGCGCGAATGGCGCGCGATGCTGCAGCGGATCGAGCCCGCACCGGCCACGTCGTTCCGCGACTGATCACGCCCCCCCGTTTTTTCCCCTCCCGTCCCCTGACCCTGTCCACCACCTCGAAAGAGCCAG
>CAMATD010000333.1 GCA_945860785.1 Variovorax sp. YR752
TGACGGCCGCCGCTATCTCGACGCCACGAGCTCATGGTGGGTCAATCTCTTCGGCCATGCGCATCCGGCCATCAATGCCGCGCTGAAGGACCAGCTCGACACGCTGTCGCATGTGATGCTCGCGGGCTGCACGCATGCGCCGGCTGTCGAACTGGCCGAGCGGCTGGCCGCGCTGACCGGCCATGCGCTGGGCCATTGCTTCTACGCCTCCGACGGCGCCTCGGCCGTGGAGATTGCGCTGAAGATGAGCTTCCACGCTTGGCGCAATGCGGGCCGGAGCGGCAAGCAGAAGTTCGTGGCGCTGCGCCAGGGCTACCACGGCGAAACGCTGGGGGCGCTGCATGTGACCGATGTGCCGGTGTTCCGCGACGCCTACGCGCCGCTGCTTGCGAATGCGCACCTCGTTGCCTCGCCCGACGCACGCACTGCGCTGCCGGGCGAGGATGCAGCCGCCGTGGCGCAGCGTGCCGCCGGCGAACTCGAAGCGTTGCTGGCCGGGCAGCATGCGTCCATCGTGGCCGTGATCGTCGAGCCGCTGGTGCAGTGCGCGACCGGCATGGCGATGCACGACCCCGACTACCTGCGGCGCGTGCGCGCGCTGTGCGATCGCTACGACGTGCACCTCATCGCTGACGAGATAGCAGTGGGCTGCGGCCGCACCGGCAGCTTCTTCGCCTGCGAGCAGGCCGGCATCTGGCCCGATTTCCTGTGCCTGTCGAAGGGCATCAGCGGCGGCTACCTGCCACTGGCGCTGGTGATGACGCGCGACGCCATCTACCGAGGCTTTATCGACGACGATGTGGCGCGCAGCTTCCTGCACTCGCACTCCTACACCGGCAACGCGCTGGCCTGCCGCGCGGCGCTGGCCACGCTGGACCTGTTCGAGCAGGAGGATGCGCTGCGCCGCAACCGCGGCCGCGCGGCACGCCTGCTCCAACGGCTGCATGAAGGGCTCGACGGCAAGCCGGTCGTCCATCTGCGCCAGCGCGGAATGATCACGGCCTTCGACGTGCGAGATCCTGGTGCGCGCTTCGCCGAGCGCTTTCATCTCGCGGCGCGGGCGAACGGGCTGCTGATGCGACCGATCGGTTCGACCGTCTACCTCATGCCACCCTATGTGATCAGCGATGGAGAGATCGACCGGCTGGTGGATGGCACGCTGGCCACGCTGGAGGCCGTCACCGCTTCCAGCCACGCAGAAGGAGGCCGCGATGTTGCGCTTGCTTGAACGCCTGCAGGACGAGATCACGGCACTCGACGCCCAGTCGCTGCGCCGCCGGCGCCAGATCGCGGAAACGGCGTGCGCGCCCGAGCAGTCCCTGACGCTGGCCGGTGCGAAATCGCAGCGCACCATGCTTGGCTTCAGCAGCAACGACTACCTGGGCCTGGCCGCGCATCCGGCGCTGGCCGCCGCACTGGCCGAAGGCGCGGCACGCTATGGAACAGGCAGCGGGGGTTCGCACCTGATCCTCGGCCACTCGCGCGCGCACGTGCAGCTGGAGGAGAAGCTCGCCGACTGGATGACGCCCTGGATTCCCGAGGCGCAGAGCCTGTTCTTCTGCACGGGCTACATGGCCAATCTCGCGGTGCTGTCGGCGCTGGGTGGTGCCGAGGCGGTGATTTTTTCCGAATCGCTCAACCATGCCTCGTTGATCGACGGCGCGCGGCTGGCCAAGGCGCGGGTCGAGCGCTATCCGCATTGCGATGTGGCGGCGCTCGATGCGCAGCTGCGCGCCTGCGACGCGCCGGTCAAGCTGATCGTGAGCGATGCTGTGTTCAGCATGGACGGCAACACCGCGCCGGTGGCCGAACTGCTCGCGCTGGCCGAGCGCCACGACGCCTGGCTCGTGCTGGACGACGCCCACGGCTTTGGCGTGCTGGGCGACACGGGGCAGGGGGTGCTGCAGGCGATGGGCCTGCGCTCCGAGCGGCTGGTGCTCATCGGCACGCTGGGCAAGGCGGCTGGGGTGTCTGGCGCGTTCGTGGCGGCGCATCGCACCGTCATCGACTACCTCGTGCAGCGCGCACGACCCTACATCTTCACCACGGCCGCGCCGCCGGCCATCGCCCATGCGCTGGTCGCAAGCCTGGCGCTGATCGAAGGCGAGGAGGGCGCTGTGCGCCGCGCCCGGCTGAAAGCCCGCATCGCCCAATTGCGCCGGGGCCTGAAGGCCATCCTGCCGCCGGATGGCAGCGCCTGGCTGCCGGATTCGCCCACGGCGATCCAGCCGCTGATCGTCGGCGACAACGGGCGCGCGATGCAGACGATGGCGCAGCTCGATGCCTGCGGCCTGCGCGTCGGCGCGATCCGTCCGCCGACCGTGCTGGCAGGCACCGCGCGGCTGCGCATCACGCTGTCGGCCAGCCACAGCGAGGCCGATGTGGCGCGGCTGGTCGATGCGCTGGGGCATGCGCTCGCGCAGCCCTGGAAAGAGGCGGCATGATGCGCCAGTGCTGGTTCGTCACGGGCACCGACACGGGTGTCGGCAAGACGCTGGTCAGCAGCGCCATGCTGAGCCTGCTGGCCGCATCGGGACTGCGCGCCGTCGGCATGAAGCCGGTGGCTGCGGGCCTGGAACTGGTCGACGGTGCGTGGAAGAACGAAGACGTCGAGCAATTGCACGCGACCGGCAATGTCGATGCGCCGCTGGCCTTGCGCTGCCCCTATCTGCTGCGCGCGCCGATGTCGCCGCATCTGGCAGCGCGGGAAGAGGACGTGCGCATCGAACTGCCCCCGCTGCTGTCGGCCTTCACGGCGCTTTCGCAGCGCGCCGATGCGGTGGTCGTCGAAGGCGTGGGCGGTTTCTGCGTGCCCTTCGGCGACGACCTCGACAGCGCAGACCTCGCCGTGGCGCTGGGCCTGCCCGTGATCCTCGTCGTCGGGCTCCGGCTCGGCTGCCTAAGCCATGCGCTGCTCAGCGCGGAAGCGATCCGCGCGCGTGGCCTCGTGCTGGCGGGCTGGGTCGCCAGCGTCATCGAGCCGCGGATGCTGGCGCCCGAGGCCAACCTGCAGACCCTGCGTGGCCGGCTCGGTGCGCCCTTGCTCGGCGTGGTGCCGCGCCTGGCCTCGCCCGATGCGGCAAGCGCGGCGCAGCACCTCGATCTGCGCGCATTGCGCGCGACCGCGGCCCACGCCGCGCGCCGCTCGGCCGCGCCGGCGTTGGCCTGAACCCGGTCAGGCCAGGTGCTTGTCGCGGTTCACGCGCTGGCGCTCGAGCATCCAGCCGGGGTACTCGGCCGGCAGGGCGCTCACCTTGTCGAGCGTGGCCAGTTCATCGGCTGACAGCTTGATGGCCGTGGCGGCGATGTTGTCGTCCAGCTGCTCGACGCGCTTGGCGCCGATGATCACGCTGGTCACCACCTGCTGGTGCAGCAGCCAGGCCAGCGCAATCTGCGCGACCGAGACCTTGCGTGCCTCGGCCAGCTGGCGCATCACGTCGATGCAGTCGTAGGCGCGGTCCACGTTCACCGGCGGGAAGTCGAAGCTCGCGCGGCGGCTGCCTTTTTCCGCTTCGGTGTTGCGGCCGAACTTGCCGCTCAGCAAACCACCCGCCAGCGGGCTCCAGACCATGAGGCCGACGTTCTCGCTGCGCATCATCGGCACCAGCTCGCGTTCGAGGTCGCGCCCGGCGATGGTGTAGTAGGCCTGCAGCGATTCGAAGCGCGCGAGGCCATGGCGCTCGGCAATGCCCAGCGCCTTGGCGATCTGCCAGGCCGCCCAGTTCGACACGCCCACATAGCGCACGTGGCCCTGCTGAACGAGGTTGTCCAGCGCGCGCACGGTTTCCTCGATGGGCGTGAGCGGGTCGAAGCCGTGGATCTGGTACAGGTCGATGTGGTCGAGCTGCAGGCGCTTCAGGCTGGCCTTGACGCCATCCATGATGTGAAAACGCGAGGCGCCGCTGGAGTTCGGCCCCTTGCTGCCGGTTTCGCCGAGCACCTTGGTGGCCACCACCACGCTGTCGCGCGGCACCTTGAGGTTCTTCAGCGCCTGGCCGGTGATGATTTCCGACTGGCCTTCGGAATACACGTCGGCGGTGTCGATGAAGTTGATGCCGGCGTCGATCGCCCGGCCGATCAGGCCTTCGGCCTCTGTCTGCTGGAGGTCGCCGATCTGGCTCCAGATGCCCGAGGTGCCGCCGAAGGTCATCGTGCCGAGGCAGAGTTCGGAAACCAGGAGGCCGGTGCGGCCGAATTTGCGGTATTGCATGGGGAGTTCCTTTGCGTTGGACAGCGAAAAGTATCCGGCCGCGACCGGGGCCTGGCGAGCGTGTTCCTGCAAAGTCTTTGCCTATTTCTCCAGACCTCCCTCCAGACCCGTGCAGATTCATGGGAGCGGCGCTAAGCTGCAACCCACCCGATCCTCCACGGTGCCCGCCATCGTGATTCCAACCGTGACAAGGCCCTGAACATGTCCGACGAAACACCCGAAATCGCCGCCGCCATTGCCCAGCCGATGCCGCTGGAGCCCGAACTCGACGAAGCCAGGAAGGAACTGGTGCAACTGATCAACCGCATCACGCGTGGGCAGGACGGCGCGGTGGAGACGCCGGTGGCCGGCCTGCAGGTGTACTGCATCAGCAAGCCCGACCGCCCCAAGCACGCCTTCGCCACGCCGGCGCTCGGGCTGATCGCGCAGGGCTCCAAGCGGATCATCGTGGGCGACGACATCTATGTGTACGACCCGATGCACTACCTCGTGACCTCGGTCGACCTGCCGGTGTGCGGCCAGGTGCGCCTGACGAGCGAGAACGAGCCCTACCTCGGCGTGCGGCTGGAGCTGGCGCTGGACGAGATCGGCGAGCTCATCGGCGACGAGAAGCTGCCCGCCAAGGCCAACGCGCCCGCGTCGCGCGGCATGTACGTCAACCGCATCGCCATGCCGGTGCTGCGGCTGCTGCGGCTGGTCGAAACACCGGAAGATGTGCCCATCATGGCGCCGCTCATCAAGCGCGAGATCCTCTACCGGCTGCTGGTGAACGGCGAGGGCGCGCGGCTGCGGCAGATCGCGCTGCAGGACAGCCACACCCAGCGCATCACCAAGGCCATCAGCGCGCTGCGCGTCAACTATGCGCAGTCGCTGCGCATCGAGGACATGGCGCGCGCGGTGCACATGAGCGTGTCGTCGTTCCACCACCACTTCAAGGCGGTGACGGCGATGAGCCCGCTGCAGTACCAGAAGCAGCTTCGCCTGCAGGAAGCACGTCGCCAGATGCTGATGACCGGCGTCGACGTGGCGAGCGCGGCGCACAGCGTGGGTTACGAAAGCCCGTCGCAGTTCGCGCGCGAATACGGTCGCATGTTCGGTGCGCCGCCGCTGCGCGACAAGCAGCGCTGGCTCGGCGAGGCCGGCAACGATTCGATGGGCGCGGTGTCGATGGAAGCGGCCTGAGCGCCCATGGCCGAGTCCAAGGTCGCGATCTACGGCGCCATCGGCGCCAACGTTGCGATTGCGGTCACCAAGTTCATCGTGGCGGGCGTCACCGGCAGCTCCGCGATGCTTTCGGAAGGCATCCACTCGGCGGTCGACACCTTCAACGGCGTACTGCTGCTCGTGGGCCTCCGGCTCAGCAAGCGGCCCGCGACCGTCGAGCATCCGTTCGGCCATGGCAAGGAGCTCTATTTCTGGAGCCTGATCGTGGCGGTGCTGATCTTCGGCCTGGGCGGCGGCATCTCGTTCTACGAAGGCATCCAGCACATCCGCGCGCCCGAGCCGATGCGCGACCCGACATGGAACTACGTCGTGCTCGCGGCGGCGGCGCTGTTCGAGGGCACGAGCTTCTTCATTGCGCTCAGGCAGTTCCGCGCGCAGGCCGGCAGCACGCCGTTCTGGCAGGCGCTGGACCGCAGCAAGGACCCGACCACCTACACCGTGCTGGCCGAAGATGCGGCCGCGCTGGTGGGCCTGCTGGTGGCCGCGCTCGGCATCTACTTCAGCCACAGCCTCGACATGCCGGTGCTCGACGGCGTAGCCTCGGTGGTGATCGGCGTGCTGCTGGCTGGCGTGGCGGTGCTGCTCATCAGCCAGTCG
>CAMATD010000334.1 GCA_945860785.1 Variovorax sp. YR752
CTCGGGGCGCACCTGAACACGCTGCACAACCTGCATGCCTACCAGGTGCTGCTGCGCGAACTGCGCGCGGCCATCGCCGCCGGTACGCTGGACCGCTTCGAGTGGGGCGGTGCGGCTGCCAGCCGCCCGGAAAGTCCGGCCGACGACCCGTTGAGCAGCAACGAACAATGATAAAATCAAGGGCTTATGAACCGGCAGCGCCGGCCGTCATCACAACAGAGGAGTTCCAAGGGTGTTGATCAGCAACGCGTGGGCGCAAGGCGCCGCCGGTACCGGCCAGATGGATATCCTGGGCCTGATGCCGATCATCCTGATGTTCGTGGTTCTGTATTTCCTGTTGATCCGGCCGCAGCTCAAGCGGGCCAAGGAGCATCGCACCATGGTGGCCGCGCTCGCCAAGGGCGACGAGATCGTCACCGGGGGTGGCGAACTCGGCCGGGTCACCAAGGTCGGCGAGAACTACCTGACGGTCGAAATCGCCGCGGGCGTGGAGATCCTCATGCAGAAGCCGGCCGTGCAGACAGTGCTGCCGAAGGGCACGATCAAGGCCGCGAACGACAGCTGACGTTCCCCCGAGGGACGTACCTGCGCCGGATGGCGGCGGCCTTGGCCCCGCCGCCGGCCGCTCCGTCCGCACCGCGTCCGCACCCGCATCGCCGGCGGAAAGGAACACCGAGCATGAATCGCTATCCATTGTGGAAGTACGTGATCATCGCCGTGGCGATGATCGTCTCGACCATCTACACGCTGCCGAATTTCTTCGGCGATGTGCCTGCGCTGCAGGTTTCGCCGGTGCGCGCGACGCTGAAGGCCGACATTGCGCTGCAGACGCGTGCCTCCGAAGCGCTGACGGCTGCGAACATCGCGCCGGTGGCCTCCGTGCTCGACGGTGGCAGCCTGCGCATGCGCTTTGCCGATACCGACATCCAGCTGCGCGCGAAAGACACCGTAGAGAAGGCCGTGGGCGACGGCTACATCGTCGCGTTGAACCTGGTGTCGAATTCGCCGTCGTGGCTGTCGGCGATGCGCGCGCTGCCGATGTACCTCGGCCTCGACCTGCGCGGCGGCGTGTACTTCCTGCTGCAGATCGACATGAAGGCGGCCCTCAACAAGAAGGTCGAGGGCTATGTCAACGAGCTGCGCACCGCGC
This sequence comes from Variovorax sp. YR752, assembly GCA_945860785.1. Classification (GTDB taxonomy): domain Bacteria; phylum Pseudomonadota; class Gammaproteobacteria; order Burkholderiales; family Burkholderiaceae_C; genus Variovorax. Next base: position 1,151 of record CAMATD010000334.1, read on the forward strand.
TGCGCGAGCAGAAGATCGCGTCGGCGGGTGTCACGCGCGAGGGCATGAACGTAGTGGTGCGCTTCCGTGACGCAGCGGCGCGCGAGAAGGCCTTGGTGGCGATCACCAAGGCTTCGCCCGACCTGTCGCTGCGCGAGGTGGCGGAGGGCGGCGAGTTCCGGCTGGTGGCGTCGGTGCGTCCCGAGGCGCTCAAGCGTTCCCAGGAGTCCGCGCTCCAGCAGAACGTCACCACGCTGCGCAATCGCGTGAACGAACTGGGCGTCGCCGAACCGGTGATCCAGCAGCAAGGTGCCGACCGCATCGTCGTGCAGTTGCCCGGTGTGCAGGACACGGCCAAGGCGAAAGAGCTGCTCGGGCGCACCGCAGCGCTCGAGGTGCGGATGGTCGCCGAAGACCTGAGCGACGTGTCGAGCCTCCAGGCGGGTGCTGCCGGTAACCCGCCGTTCGGCACCGAGTACTTCACCGAGCGCAACGGCGGCGGGCTGCTCGTGCGGCGCACCGCGGTGCTGACCGGCGAGCGCATCACCGATGCCCAGCCCGGCTTCGACGGCCAGACCGGCGAGCCGGCGGTACACATCACGCTCGACGGCCAGGGCTCGCGAATCTTCCAGCAGGTGACGCGCGAGAACGTGAACAAGCGCATGGCCATCCTGCTGATCGAGAAGGGCAAGGCCGAGGTGGTCACCGCCCCTGTGATCCGCACCGAGATCGGCGGCGGCCGCGTGCAGATCAGCGGCCGGATGACCACGGCCGAGGCGCGCGACACGGCGCTGCTGCTGCGCGCCGGCGCGCTGGCCGCGCCGATGGAGATCATCGAAGAGCGCACCGTCGGCCCGAGCCTGGGTGCGGACAACATCGCCAAGGGCGTGAACTCGACGCTGGTCGGCATGCTGCTGGTCACGGTGTTCATGTGCATCTACTACCGGTTCTTCGGCGTGATCTCCGTGGTCGCGCTGCTGGCGAACATGCTGCTGCTGGTGGCGATCCTGTCGCTCCTGCAGGCGACGCTGACGCTGCCCGGCATCGCCGGCATCGCGCTCACCCTGGGCATGGCGATCGACGCCAACGTGCTGATCAATGAGCGCATACGCGAGGAACTGCGCAACGGCTCCACGCCGCAGGCGGCGATCCATGCCGGCTACGACCGCGCATTCGATACCATCCTGGACGCCAACATCACCACGCTGATCGCCGGCTTCGCGCTGTTCTGGCTTGGGTCTGGGCCGATCCGCGGCTTCGCGGTCACGCTGTGCATCGGCATCTTCACCACCATGTTCAGCGCGGTGCTGGTCTCGCGTGCACTGGTCAACCTCAGCTACGGCCGGCAGCGCAAGGTCGAGAGCCTCTCCGTCTAGTCGCGAACGGACACCAGGAACCACCATGTTCGAAGTCTACAAGGTCACCCGCGCGCTGCCGTTCATGGCGAACGCAAAGCCGTGGTTCTCCATATCGGTGATAGCGGTGCTCATTGCCGTCGCCGGCCTGGCCTTCCGCGGCCTGAACCTCGGCATCGACTTCACCGGCGGCACGGTGATCGAAGTCACCTATCCGGAGCCGATCGAGGTGAACACGGTGCGCGAGAAGCTCGCGACCGTGAACATGTCGGACGCGATCGTGCAGAACTTCGGCACCGCGCGCGACGTGCTGATCCGCATCCCGGTCAAGCCCGAGGTGACCAGCGCGCAGGTCTCCGAGGTGGTGCTCAAGGCCCTGCGCGAGCGCGAGCCGAAGGTGGAGATGAAGCGGGTCGAGTTCGTCGGGCCGCAGGTGGGCAGCGAACTGCTCTACGACGGCCTGCTGGCGCTGATCGTGGTGACGCTTGGCATCATGGGCTACCTGGCGGTGCGCTTCGAGTGGAGGTTTGCCGTCGGGGCCATTACGGCGACCGCTCACGACGTGCTGATCATCTTCGGCATGTTCGCGATCTTCCAGTGGAACTTCGACCTGACCGCGTTGGCCGCGGTGCTGGCGGTGCTCGGCTATTCCGTGAATGACACCGTGGTGGTGTTCGACCGCATCCGCGAGAACTTCCGCAAGATGCGCCGCGCCACGACGCCCGACATCATGGACGACGCCATCACCGCGACCCTCTCGCGCACCATCCTCACCGGCGGCTCGACCATGCTGATGGTGCTGGCGATGCTGTTCTTCGGCGGCGACGTGCTCTATTTCTTCGCGCTGGCCCTGACCATTGGTATCGTGGTCGGCATCTATTCGTCGATCTTCGTGGCGAGTGCGGTCACCATGTGGCTGGGCATCTCGCGCGAGGACTTCATCAAGCCCGAGAAGAAGCCGCAGGACGCGCAGGTCTGACCGCCTGGCGCTGGCGATGGACACCCTGATCGCGCTCGGGCTGCAGGTCTTCGACATCCTGCTGCACCTGGACGACTACCTCGCGTGGGTGGTGGAGCACTACGGCGCCTGGATCTACGCTGTGCTGTTCCTGATCATCTTCTGCGAGACCGGGCTGGTGGTCACGCCATTCCTGCCTGGGGATTCGCTGCTGTTCGTCGCCGGCGCGATCGCCGCGGCCGGGAGCATGAACGTGCACCTGATGGTGGGGCTGCTGATCGTGGCCGCCATCCTGGGCGATGCGGTCAACTACCACATCGGCCGCTGGGCCGGGCCGAAGGTGTTCCGCGGCGAGCCGTGGAGGGGCGAGCGCTTCTTCAAGGCCGAGTACCTGCAGAAGACCCAGTCGTTCTATGACCGGTACGGCGGCAAGACGATCATCATCGCGCGCTTCATTCCGATCGTGCGCACGTATGCGCCGTTCATCGCCGGGGTGGCGAAGATGCCGTATCCGCGCTTCGCGCTGCACAACGTGAGCGGTGGCGTGCTCTGGGTCGCCTCGCTGAGCTACGCGGGCTTCCTGTTCGGCAACATGCCGTGGATCAAGGACAACCTGACGCTGGTGATCCTCGCGATCATCTTCCTGTCGATCCTGCCCGCGATCATCGAGGTGATGCGGGCCAAGATGGGCAAGGTGGCGTCGTTGCCCTGAGCGTGTCTCTCAGACCAGCCGGGCGAGTTCCGCTGCCTTGCCGATGTACGACGACGGGGTCAGCGCGAGCAGCCGCGCTTTCGCGTCTTCGGGCAGCGCCAGCGTGCGGACGAAGCCGCGCAGGTCGGACTCCGTCATGTGGCCCTTGCCCCGGGTGAGTGCCTTCAGCTGCTCGTAGGGCTCCGGCAGCCCGTAGCGGCGCATCACCGTCTGGATCGGCTCGGCCAGCACTTCCCAGGCGTCGTCGAGGTCGCGGGCGAGTGCCACCGGGTTCGCAGCCAGCTTGTTCAAGCCACGCAGGCAGGAATCGAAGGCCAGCAGCGAGTGGCCGAAGGCCACGCCGAGGTTGCGCAGCGCGGTCGAGTCGGTGAGGTCGCGTTGCCAGCGCGACACCGGCAGCTTCTCCGACAGGTGGCGCAGCATCGCGTTCGCGATACCGAGGTTGCCTTCGGAGTTCTCGAAGTCGATCGGGTTCACCTTGTGCGGCATCGTCGACGAGCCGACTTCACCCTCCTTCACACGCTGGGTGAAGTAGCCGAGCGAGATGTAGCCCCAGATGTCGCGGTTCAGGTCGACCAGGATGGTGTTCGCGCGGGCGAAGGCATCGAGCAGTTCCGCCAGCGCATCGTGCGGTTCGATCTGCGTGGTGTAGGGGTTCAACTCCAGGCCCAGCCGTTCGACGAAGTCGTGGGCGAACTTCTCCCAGTCGAAGTCGGGGTAGGCGACCCGGTGCGCGTTGTAGTTGCCCACTGCGCCATTGATCTTGCCGGTGATGCGGATGTGGATGATGCGGTCGCGCGCGGTGCGCAGCCGCCAGGCGAAGTTGGCCATCTCCTTGCCGAGCGTGGTGGGCGAGGCGGGCTGGCCGTGGGTGCGCGAGAGCATCGGCAGGTCTGCATGCTCATGGGCGAGGTCGCGCAGTCGGAAGCCGAGTTGGTTGAGCATCGGCAGCATCACGTCTTCGCGCGCACCGCGCACCATGAGTGCATAGGACAGGTTGTTGATGTCCTCCGAGGTGCAGGCGAAGTGGATGAAGCCAGCGGCCTTCGCGATCGCCGGATGACCGGCGAAACGCTCGCACAGCCAGTACTCGACCGCCTTCACGTCGTGGTTGGTGCGGGCCTCGATGTCCTTCACCGCCTTGGCATCGGCCACCGAGAAGCCGCGTGCCGCTTCGTCGAGTGCCGTGATGGCCTCTGGCGGGAACGGCTCGACCTCGGTGAAGTGCGGCTCGGCTGCCAGCGCCTTCAGCCATTCGACTTCGACCAGCACGCGGTTGCGGATCAGCGCGTACTCGGAAAAATGCGACTGCAGCTGCTTCAACCTGGCCGCGTAGCGCCCGTCCAGCGGCGACACCGCGGTCAGGGCAGTCATCGCGGCCAGTGCGTCAGCCGACACGGCGGTCAGGGAAGCGGGGGCAGGAGAGGTGTTCGACATGTTCGGCTCGCGGATCCGGGTGTGTTGCGGTGCAGCCACCCATGGGGCCGGGATCGTAGCATGCGACCGCGGGGTAGGCCGCAGGGCGCGCCCGGCCTTGCGCTGCCAGGCGCCCGGTTCAGCCGTCGCCCGCTGGCGCGGGCTGCTGCGCGGCCCACCAGGCCCTGAGCACGCCCTGCGTGCCGCCCTGGCGGATGATCTCCAGCGCGCGTTCGGGCAGTGGCTTGAATGCGTGGCCGCTGCCGCGCGAGTGGTTGCAGAAAGCACCGCTGCGGAAATCGATCTCGACTTCGTCGCCGTCGTCGACCATCGCGGCGATGCCGGGGCAGCCGGTCATGAAGGTGAAGCCCAGGCCGATCAGCGCGCGGTAGGTGTTGTAGGGCATCGATTCGCAGGCGAGCGCCAGGCCCATCGCCTTCATC
>CAMATD010000335.1 GCA_945860785.1 Variovorax sp. YR752
CCCCCGGCTCTCGATCGGGCGCGGCGCGTTCTCGGAGGCCGTCGTGCCCCCACCCCGGCCCTCCCCCAGAGGGGGAGGGAGAAACACCGGGCTTACTTGCCCAGTGCGTTCAGCGGCTTGCCATTGACCTTCAGGGCGCCTTCGCTGAACTCGAGCTGGGCGGTGACATCGTCGCCGTCGCGCTTGACGAAGCCCTTTTCCTCGCCTTGCTCGACCAGGCCCGCCACCATTTCGGGCGGCGGCGTCTGGCCGCTCTCGGCGCCGGTTTCCGCGATCAGCTCCAGCCACTTCATCGGCAGCCGCGCGTTGGCCTTGAGCACGCCGCGCGTCATGAGCAGCGCCGTGCCGGGGCCCTGCAGGTCTTCGTCGGTCACGCCGGCCATGCTGACCGTGTAGCTGACTTCGGCGCGCTTGCCGCCGATTTCGACCACCATCTTGTCGAGGCCGGCTTCGGGGCTGTACTTGGCCATGGCCTTGAGGTCGGGCGCCAGCTGGTCGGCGAGCGCCTTCATGGCGGCCTGAGAGGCCTTGCTGCTCTTGCCGCAGCCGCCCGCGGCGCTGGACTGCAGCCAGGCGTCGGCCAGCTTCTTGTAGCCGGCCGCGTGGATGCGGCGCGCGCTGCTGGTCATCTCGAACTTGTCGATGCTCGTCTCGCCGATCTTGCCCTGGCCCTTGACGGTGCCTTCGGAGGCATAGAGGCCGTCCTTGATGCTGGCCTCGCCGGTCAGGTCGACGTTCTGCAGCAGCACCTTCACCGGCTTGGGCGCGGTGGCGGCCTCGGCGCCGCCGCCCAGGCCCTTGGTGGCGGAGAACTCGAAGGCGTCGAGGCGGGCGTCGGACTTGCCGGTGGCCAGGAACCAGCCCGCGCTGCTGTCCATGTCGGCCTTGGCGGTGAGCTTGCCCATCTTCAGCTGCAGGCCCTTGGCCGCGTCGTTGAAGTCCAGGCCGGGCATCGTCAGGTCGTAGCGTGCCTTGGTGCGCGCGCCGTTCACCTCGACATGGGCCTTGGCACCCTGCCACACGAGTTCGCCCTTGCCGTCTTCGGCCAGCTTGGCGGGCGCGACCGTGAAGTCGGTGGCGTAGGCGCCGTCGAAGCCGACCTTGGTGAATGCGGTCAGCGGCTTGGTCTTGCCGAACAGCTTTTCGGCTTCGGCCTGGGCCTTGATGTCGAGCACCAGCTCGCTGTCGATGGTGGCCGCGGCCAGCGTGCCGCCCGCCAGCGGGCCGTGGTGGATGGTGTCGCGGATGGTGATGCGCAAGGGCTTGGGCGGCTTGATGTCGGCCTCGTCCTTATCTGCGTCCGCTTCCTCGCCTTCCGCGGGCTTGCCGGCGGGGGCCTGCGCGGCGGTGGTGGCATCGGCGGCGCAGCCGATTTCCATCGTCACCGTGCTGACGGCACCGAGGAAGCCGCGGTCGTACTTGCGTTCGATCACGCGTACCAGCGCGGTCTGCTTGGGCAACTCGGCGAACGCGGTGTCGTAGGTCGACTTGACCTTGGCGCCGGCCCACCAGGTGCTGCCTCCATAAGCGACCGCGATGGCTGCGGCCACGGCTCCCAAAACTGCTTTTTTGCTCAAGGCTTGCTTTCTTATCTGCGAATGATCGGATTGGCCCGCGCCGCATCATGGGCAAATGCGGGCCTGCGTTGCCCCCTCAGGCAGCGCCGGTCGATGCTAACGGAGACGACCAGCATGCAGACACATCGCCCGTGCTTTCGAGTTCTCTATACAATCGCGCGCCTGTTCCGGCAGCCATGTCCCGTCCCGATGGACAAGATGTGACTTCCGGCACGGGGCGCCGCACGTTTTTGACGGGCTTTCGGGGGTATAACCCCGGGGTTCGCCAACCGCGAGCACCCCGACAACGTGGAGCCCGACCGGTCTGAAGTCCGCAGTGGTTCCCATGGGAGGAGACACCCAGTGAAAGCGCGTTCCAGTTCGTCCAAGGAGCCAGTCACCGTGAAGAAGCCCGCCGCTAAGAAGGCGCCGGCTGCGAAGGCCGTACCCGCAGCGAAAAAGGTTTCCGCCACCGCAAAAGGCCCCGCCGCGAAGGAGAAAAGCGCGTCCAAAAAGCCCGCAGCACCACCGGTCAAGACCGCCACCGCTGCAAAGAAGCCCGTTAAGCCTGCAACCAAGAGCGCAGGCGCGGGTCCATCGCCATCCAAACCTGTCGGCCGCCCTGCTGCCGTTCTTTCCGTCCCCTCGATCCCCATGAAAAAAACGGCTGCCGCCTCCTCTTCCGCCACGGCGACACCCTCGATGCCCGTTCAAACCATCACGCCCGCACCCGCTGCGCGTGGTGGCCGCGTGTCCCGGCTGTCGCAGTTGACTGTCCCCTCGATGCCGCAATCCGTGGCGTCCACCGCCGCGAAGTCCAGCTTCTCGCAGGCGCCTTCCACCGCGCTGGTGCCACCGCCGCCGCTGGCCGTCAAGAAAGACCCGAAGCTCGCGAACAACTGGAAGACCAAGACGCCCGCCGAGCTGAGCGACGCCGAAGTCATCGCGATGCCCGACACCGAGTACATGAACGAAAAGCAGATGGCGTTCTTCCGCCTGAAGCTCGTGGAACTCAAGCGCGGCATCCTGGAAAACGCCGGCGAAACCACCGAGCACCTGCGTGAAGACACCGTGGTCGTGCCCGATCCGGCCGACCGCGCGACCATCGAGGAAGAACACGCCCTCGAGCTGCGCACGCGCGACCGCGAACGCAAGCTGCTCAAGAAGATCGAGCAGTCGATCCAGCGCATCGACGCCGGCGACTACGGCTACTGCGACGAAACCGGCGAACCGATCGGCGTGGGCCGCCTGCTGGCCCGTCCGACCGCCACGCTCTCGCTCGAAGCGCAACAGCGCCGCGAGCTCAAGCAGAAAATGTTCGGGGATTGAACAGCAGGACCAAGGTAGAGAGAAAAAACCTGCTCCTTCGATAATCTTCGCCGAATGCCAAAGGAAGAATCGGGCCGCCTTTTTGCGAAGGTGGCCAAGTTTGTCCGCAATCCTCTCAAGGATTGGTCGGAGCTGGACACCCTATCTTCGGATTCCTCGCTGCCCGAGCAGACCTACAGCCGGGAAATGCTCAAGGAAATGATCGAGCGGCGTCAGCGCAACGATTTCGTGCGCCGACGCGAGTTCGACATGCTGCGCCAGCAGCGAAGCTGCCGCCCATGCCTTCGAGGCAACGGTCACGCCGTCGTCGTTCAACATCAACAGCTCTTCGGAAAAGCCCGAGGGCCGCGCGCTCACGCTCAAGAAAATCGACGAGATCGAAGAGCAGATGTCGCAGCAGTGGTGGAAGGGGCGGGGCCCGAACGGCGAAACGCTGGTCAACCCGCCGCCCGATGCCGGCGCCGAGACGCTGCCGCCCGTTCACGTCGATGACCTGCTCGAGCCGCTGCGCGTCGACACGCCCGTGCCGGTGCCGGTGGCGGCAGCGGCCAGCAGCGCGGCTGTCAGCGGAGCATCGCTCCTGTCTTCCCGGCTCGCGCACGATGGCGCGCTGGAAGAAGCCGTGATCCGCTTTGCGCACGGCGACGACGCCGGTGCCGAAGCCATCCTGCTGCAGGCCCTGGCTTCCGACAGCCCGCCAACCGCCGACGCCGAGAACGACACCGCGGCCGAACGCGACGACAGCCGCTGGCGCACCCTGTTCGACCTGTACCGCGCGACCGGCGACGCCGCCAAGTTCGCGGCCGCCCGCATGCGCTATGCGCAGCGCATGAAGCGCATGGGGCCGGACTGGGTGTCGCTCGAAGAACTGTCGCGCAGTATGAAAGCGGTAACCGCCAGCGAAGAGGCCGAACACGCCGGAGAGGGCAGCGTGGCCGACTGGACCAGCCCGGCACGCCTGGCGCGCGACGGGCTCATGGGCCTCACGCGCGCGCTGTCGCAGGCGGGCTCGGTCTGGACGCTCGACTGGCGTTCGCTGACCGCCGTCGAAGCCGAGGCGGCCGCCCCGCTGCGCGTGCTGCTGACCCATTGGGCCGATTCGCCGGTCAAGCTGCGCTTTATCGGCACCGCGCAGCTGCTGGCCGTGCTGGCCGAGGCGGCGCCCAACAACGAGCGCGGCACCGACGATGTCTGGTGGCAGCTGCACCTTGCCGCGCTGCGCGTGATGCACCTGCCCGACGACTTCGAGCTGGTGGCGCTCAACTACTGCATCACCTACGAGGTGTCGCCGCCTTCCTGGCAGGACCCGAAGGGCGAATGCACCGCGCTCGCTGCGCCGCCGGCGAACCGGGCCAGCTCGGTGTGGTCGCTGCTGTCGAGCGCCGAATCCGAGAGCTTCCCCACTCACGACACCGGCTTTGCCGCGCTGGCAGGCGATTTGCGCGGCGAATCGCTGTCGTCCTGGCAACGGCTGGACACGGACCTGCGCCACACCACGGCGCCCGTCATTTCGTGCGCCGCGTTGCTGCACATGGACCTTGCCGCCGCCGGCACGCTGCTGAGCTGGGTGCGGGCGCGGGACGCCAACGGCGAGCGCGTGCAGTTCGTCGATGCGCACCGCCTGATCGCTGCGCTGTTCGGCCTGGTGGGCATTGCCGACCACGCAACCGTAGCCGTTCGAAAGAACTGAAACACCCCCGGTTTCGGGGTTGCATTGCCATCCGCCATCCCCAGATGGCTGCGATGGAACAGTTTCACGGCACCACCATCGTGAGCGTGCGCCGCAAGACCCCCCAAGGCGATCAGGTCGCCATTGGCGGGGACGGGCAGGTCACTCTCGGCAATATCGTCATCAAGGGCACCGCGCGCAAGGTGCGACGGCTCTATCACGGCAAGGTGCTGGCAGGCTTTGCCGGCGCCACCGCCGACGCCTTCACGCTCTTCGAGCGCTTCGAGGCCAAGCTCGAAAAGCACCAGGGCAACCTGACCCGCGCCGCGGTCGAGCTCACCAAGGACTGGCGCACCGACCGCGTGCTGCGCAAGCTCGAAGCCATGCTCGCCGTGGCCGACGCCACCACCTCGCTCATCATCACCGGCAACGGCGACGTGCTGGAGCCCGAAGACGGTGTGATCGCCATCGGCTCGGGCGGCGCCTATGCCCAGTCGGCGGCCAAGGCGCTGATCGACAACACCGACCTCACAGCCGAGCAGATCGTGCGCAAATCGCTGGCGATCGCCGGAGAAATCTGCATTTACACGAACATGAACCACACGGTGGAAGCGCTCTGACCATGTCCATGACCCCCCAGGAAATCGTCTCCGAGCTCGACAACCACATCGTCGGGCAGCCGGCCGCCAAGCGCGCCGTGGCCATCGCCCTGCGCAACCGCTGGCGCCGCCAGCAGGTCGACGAAAAGCTGCGCGCCGAGATCACCCCCAAGAACATCCTCATGATCGGCCCCACGGGCGTGGGCAAGACCGAGATCGCTCGTCGCCTGGCGCGCCTGGCGGATGCGCCGTTCATCAAGGTCGAGGCGACCAAGTTCACCGAGGTGGGCTATGTCGGCAAGGATGTCGATTCGATCATTCGCGATCTCGCCGAAATCGCCGTCAAGCAGACCCGCGAATCCGAAAGCGCCAAGGTGCGCGCGCGTGCCGAGGACGCCGCCGAGGACCGCATCCTCGACGTGCTGTTGCCGCCCGCGCGCGGTGCCGATGGCGCAACGCCGGCGCTGGATGCCCCCAACCCCACCCGGCAGGCCTTCCGCAAGAAGCTGCGCGAGCACCAGCTCGACGACAAGGAAATCGAACTCGACCTCGCCGAAACCCGCGCGCCGCTCGAGATCATGGGCCCGGCCGGCATGGAGGAAATGACCGAGCAACTGCGCGGCATGTTCGGCCAGATGGGCGGCGGCAAGCGCAAGACCCGCAAGCTCAAGATCGCCGAGGCGCTGCGCCTGCTGATCGACGAAGAAGCCGCCAAGCTGGTCAACGAGGACGAGATCCGCGCCCAGGCCATCACCAACGCCGAGCAGAACGGCATCGTGTTCATCGACGAGATCGACAAGGTCGCCACCCGCAGCGAAGTTCAGGGCTCCGACGTGTCGCGCCAGGGCGTGCCTTCGACC
>CAMATD010000336.1 GCA_945860785.1 Variovorax sp. YR752
ATGTCCCCCGGCGCGGCCTAGGGCCGCATGCCTCCTCCTTTATTTCGCTGCGCAGAGCACACCGCCGGCGTGATCGCTCAGAGCACTTGTTGATCGGCCGCAAACCAGTAGCGTGCCCTGTGCACGCGCCCCGAATCGACACGCGCACCACCCCGTACAGCTCACCTGAGAGGCGGCGCGAGCGTTGTCGCTGCAAGGATTGGTGCTTACCCATACAATAGATAGCAAGCTAACTAATTGCTATCTGGCCGTGATCGACCCCCAACCCTCTCTCCAGGCGCGCGAACACGCACTGATGCACCTCGGCATGTCGCTGTCCACGCTGCAGCGCGCCTACCGCGCCGTGGCCGACAAGGCAGTCGCGCACGTCGGCGTGTCGCAGACGCTGGCCTGGCCGATCGTGATGATCGGGCGCATGGGCGACGGCATGCGGCAGGGCGTGCTGGCCGAGGTGCTGGGCATCGAAGGGCCGTCGCTGGTGCGCTCGGTGGACCAGCTGGTCGATGCGGGTTTCGTGGAACGCCGCGAAGACCCGGCCGATCGCCGCGCCAAGACCCTGCACCTCACGCCCGCCGGCGTGACCGCCTGCGCGACCATCGAAGCCGCCCTGAGCGAGATGCGCGCCACGCTGTTCGAAGGCATCTCCGACGAAGACATCGCGGCCTGCCTGCGCGTCTTCTCCGTGCTCGAGGAGCGCCTCGGCCGCGCCGCGTCGGCCCCGCAGGAAGGGCGCAAGTAAATGGCCGCGCTCCGCCTGCCGCGCTTCAGCCGCGCGGAGCTTCTCTTTTCCGGCAAGAGCATCGCCGCGGCGATGCTCGCCATGTACCTCGCGAGCCGCGCCGGCCTGCCGCGTCCGTTCTGGGCGCTCATGACCACCTACGTCGTGGCCCATCCGCTGGCCGGTGCCGTGCGCTCGAAGGCGGTGTATCGCTTCGTCGGCACGCTGATCGGCAGCACGGCGACCGTGCTGCTCGTGCCCGCGCTCTCCAACGCGCCCGAGCTGCTGACACTGGTGCTCGCGCTCTGGGTCGGGCTGTGCCTGTGCATCTCGCTGTTCGACCGCACGCCGCGTTCGTATGTGTTCATGCTCGCGGGCTACACGGCGGCGCTGATCGGGTTTCCGTCGGTGCAGACGCCGCTGGTGCTGTTCGACACTGCGGTGGCCCGCGTCGAAGAAATCGGCCTGGGGATCTTCTGCGCCACGCTGGTCCACAGCCTCGTGCTGCCCGCCGGCCTCGCGCCGACGGTGCTGGGCTTGCTCGACCGCACGCTGCAGGACGCGCGCAAGTGGCTCGGTGATCTCTTGCAGCCGACCGGCCGTAAGGGCGATGCCGACCCCAAGCGCCTGGACGACGACCGCCGCCGCCTCGCGGGCGACATCACGCAGCTGCGGCTGCTCTCCACCCACGTGCCCTTCGACACCACCCACCTGCGCTGGACCGCCGGTGCGATCCGCGCGATGCAGGACCGTGTGGCGGCGCTCACGCCGGCGCTCTCGGCCGTCGAAGACCGGCTGCTCGCGCTCGAACAAGCCGAAGGCGCGCTCGCACCCGATGTGGCCGCTGTGCTTGCGCAGGCCGCGCAATGGCTGCGTGAAGAAGCCGACGCATCCCGCGCCGAACACCTGCAAACCCTGCGCCGCTCGATCGACGCACTGAGCGCAACGCCGCAAGCCGACAACGCCACCGCCTGGGGCCGCGCCCTGCGCATCGGCCTCGCCGGCCGCCTCGAAGAACTGGTCGACGGCTGGCAAGCCTGCGCCCAATTGCGCCTCGATATCGACGAAGGCCTGAAGGGCGCCGCTCCGCTGCGCCGCACGGCCGCGCTCGGCAGCCGCGCACTGCACCGCGACTACGGCATGGCGCTGCTCTCGGCCTTGGCGGCCGTGATCGCCATCTGCCTCTGCGGCGCCTTCTGGATCCTCACCGGCTGGACCATGGGATCGGCCGCCACCATGATGGCCGCCGTCTTCTGCTGCTTCTTCGCCACCATGGACGACCCCGTGCCGGCGATCCACGGCTTCCTGAAGTGGACGCTGTGGTCGATCCCGATCTCGGCCGTCTACGTGCTGGTGCTCATGCCCATGGTGCAGGACTTCGGCATGCTGGTGCTGATCTGCGCGCCGCTCTTCCTGCTGCTGGGCCTCTACCTGCCGCGGCCGGCCTACTTCATGCCCGCGATGGCGATGATCTTCGGCGTGGCCGGCACGCTCGCGCTGCACGACACCGCCAGCGCCGACCTCGTGAGCTTCATCAACAGCATGATCGGCTAGGTCGTCGGCGTGGTGGTCGCGGCGCGCGTCACGCGGCTCGTGCGCTCGGTGGGCGCCGACTGGAGCGCGCGCCGCATCCAGCGCGCCACCTGGCGCGAGCTCGGCGAAATGGCCGCTTCTTCGCAACCGCAGTACGCGCAGAGCGATGCCTACGCGGTGCGCATGCTCGACCGCATCGGCCTGCTCGCGCCGCGCATCGCGCAGGCTGGCGGCACCGTCGAGGGCGTGGCCGCCAACGATGCGTTGCGCGACCTGCGCATGGGCGCCGACATCGCCGTGCTGCAGCGCGTGCGCGCACAGCTGCCGCTGGCCACCTCGGCCGCGCTGCTGGGCGGCATCTCGCGCTTTTTCCGCCAGCGTGGCGAAGGCCGCATGACGCCCCGACCGTCTCTCCCGCAGTTCTCCAAGGAGCTTCCGCATGATCGGCGAAGCAAGTTTCTACAGCCTCTACGTGCCATGGCTCATGGTGCTGGCCAGCGTCGCGCTGCTGGCGCTCTGGGGCGTGCGGCGCCTGCTCGCGGCCACCGGCGTCTACCGCTGGGTGTGGCACCCGGCGCTGTTCGACATGGCGCTCTACCTGCTGCTGCTCTACGCGCTGAGCCGCGTCAGCTCCTACCTTCAATGATGACAACGAGATTCCCATGACAGCCAGTTCTTCCGCAGACAACCCCCGGGCACAGCGCCTGGTGCGCGTCCTTCTCACCGTCGTCGTGGTGGCCGCCGCCATCTGGGCCGGCTTCCGCCTCTGGGACCACTACGAGCTCGCGCCCTGGACGCGCGACGGCCGCGTGCGCGCCAACGTGGTCCAGATCGCGCCCGACGTGTCGGGCCTCGTCACCGCCGTGCCGATCCAGGACAACCAGTCGGTCGCCGCCGGCACCTTGCTGTTCGAGGTCGACCGCGCCCGCTACGACCTCGCCGTGCGCCAGGCCCAGGCCGCGCTCTCCGCGCAGCGCGCGATGAGTGCGCAGGTGCAGCGCGAAAACGTGCGCAACGTGGGCCTCGACGAGCTCGTCTCCAAGGAGTCGCGCGAACAGACCCGCTCGCGCGTCGCGCAGATGCAGGCCGCCGTCGCGCAGGCCGAGGTGGCGCTCGATTCGGCACGCCTCAACCTGCAGCGCGCCCAGGTGCGCGCGCCGGCCGGCGGCCTCGTCACCAACCTCGACCTGCGCCAGGGCAGCTACGCCGCGGCCGGCCGCCCGGTGCTTGCGCTGGTCGATGCGCAATCGTTCTACGTCGAAGGCTATTTCGAGGAAACCAAGCTGCCCCGCATCCACCTGGGCGACCGCATCCACCTGGGCGACCGCGTGCGCGTGACGCCGATGGGCGGTGGCGCGGCGCTCGAAGGCGCGGTCGACAGCGTGGCCGCCGGCATTGCCGACCGCGACCGTTCCACCAGCGCCAACCTGCTGCCCAGCGTGAACCCGACCTTCAACTGGGTGCGGCTCGCGCAGCGCATTCCGGTGCGCATCAAGCTCGATCCGCTGCCGCAGGGCGCACGGCTGGTCGCCGGCCAGACGGTCACCGTGCAGGTGCTGGAGAACAAGGCGCCGCGCGACGCAGCCATATCGGCACCGGCGCCGCAGAAGGGATGAACGCCATGCCCCGCTTCGCTTTTCGCATGGCCTCGCTGGCGGTTGCGGCCGGGCTCGCCGCATGCGCGGCGGTCGGCCCCGACTACAGGCAGCCGCCCGAGGCGCTGGCAAGCCAGCCCGCCGCTGCGCGACCCTTCGCCGAAGCGCCTGCGAACGCCGCGCCGCTGCCCGCGCACTGGTGGCGGCTCTACCAGGATCCACTGCTCGACAGGCTGGTCACGCAGGCCCTCGCGCACAACACCGACCTGCGGCAGGCCGTCGCGAATCTCGAACGCGAACGCGCCATCGAGGCCGAGGTGGCGGGCGCCGAGCGCCCCACGCTGGACGTGAGCGGTGGCCCATCCTTTGGCCACGTGTCGGGCCTGTCGATGCTGCAGAAGGGCTACGAGCCGCCGAGCCGCTTCAACTACAGCGCCGGTGCATCGCTCTCCTACCAGGTCGATCTGTTCGGCCAGATCCGCCGGAGCATCGAAGCCGCGGGTGCCAACACTGAAGCTGCCGGGGCGGCGCTCGACCTCGTGCGCGTGAACGTGGCAGCGGGCACCGCACGCGCCTATGCCGAAGCCTGCTCGACCGGGCTGCGCCTGCAGATCGCGCAGAAGTCCGTCGCGCTGCAGCAGAACGCCGTGAACGTGACGGACCGCCTGTAGCGTGCAGGCCGCGCAGGTGCGATAGACGCCGGTCGCGCCCGCGCCCAGTTACAGCAACTGAACGCCGCGCTCCCCCCGTTGAAGGCCGAACGACAAGGCGCGCTCTACCGCCTCGCCACGCTCACCGGCGCACTGCCGCAAGACTTCCCGCTCGAGGTGGCCGACTGCACCGTGCCCCCGCGCGTCGCAGGCACGTTGCCGGTCGGCGATGGCGCGGCCCTGCTGCGCCGCCGTCCCGACATCCGCTAGGCCGAACGTAGCCTTGCCGCATCCACCGCGCGCATCGGCGTGGCCACGGCCGATCTCTATCCCAAGGTGACGCTGGGGCTCTCGGCCTCGTCTGCCGGCCCGGCCACCGACTTCGGCCGCAAGGACACCTTCAGCTGGAGCATGGGCCCGCTGATCTCCTGGACCATCCCCAACACCGGCATCGCGCAGGCCCGCATCGCCCAGGCCGAAGCCGGCACGCACGCCGCGCTCGCGAAGTTCGACAGCACGGTGCTGACCGCACTGCGCGAAACCGAAACCGCGCTCGGCACCTACGCCCGTGAACTCGACCGCCGCGCCGCATTGCAGGCGTCGCGCGATGAAAGCGCGAAGGTGGCGGCGCAGGCACGCCAGCTCTACCAGAACGGCCGCACCGCCTACCTTGACGCACTCGATGCCGAGCGCTCGCTCGCAGCGAGCGACGCAGCCCTCGCGGCCAGCGAAGCGCAATTGGCCGACGACCAGGTGGTGCTGTTCATGGCGCTCGGCGGCTGCTGGGAACCGGACGCGAAGCAGTAAGCCGGGCTGCCCGCCCGGCGCGTCAGCGCGTAAAGAGCCAGCCGCCCTTCGGCTGGCGCATCAGCTCATGGCGCTTGATCGAGTGCTCCTCGCCGTCGTCGCCCACATAGACCACGTCGAAGCGCAGCAGCGTCGGTGACACCATCTTCCAGTTCTGGATGCGCTTGACGGTCACGCAGGCCGTCTTGTCGTGGTACTGCATCTGCGTCATCGGGCCGCCCTGGAAGCCCGTGCCGTCGAACAGCCGGCCCGGCGCTGCGAAAGGGTTGAGCACCGCGCCGTTGCGCGCGGTGATGCAGCCCTCGGTCCTGACGAAGGACTCGATGGTCGGTGCCGCGCTGCGCACCACCTTGGTCACGGCCGGGCTGGGCGTCTTGTTGCCGATGGCCTCGCGGATGCGTTCCACCTGCTCCCCGGTGATCGGTGCGAGTCCGTCCTTCGACACCACCGCGGGCGGCGGGGTGGGCGGTGCGGCGGGCTCGGTCGCTGGCAGCAGCGGTGCGAAGAAACTGCAACCCGCAACAACCAATGCCAGGGGCATCGTGCAGGCCCATGCAGCGGCCGGTGTTCC
>CAMATD010000337.1 GCA_945860785.1 Variovorax sp. YR752
CGCCACCTGAAGGCCGCCACCTGAAGGCCGCCACCTGAAGGCCGCCACCTGAAGGCCGCCACCTGAAGGCCGCCACCTGAAGGCCGCCGCCTGAAGGCCGCCGCCTGAAGGCCGCCGCCGAAAGCCACGCCATGCACGGCGGCAATGACCGGCACCGGCACTTCGCGCCAGACCATCGCGACCTGCTGCGCGGCGTTCGAGATGCCGTGGGTGCGCTGGAGCAAGTCGGCGCCGGCAGCGCCCTCCCCGAGCACGTCGGCGCCCGCGCCCTGCTGCATGCGCTCGAAGGACGCCATGTCCAGGCCCGCGCAAACGCCTTGCCGCGGCCGGAGATCACCACGGCACGCACCGCCGTATCGCCGCGCAGCGCCTCACCGGCCTCGATCAGCGCGTCGAACATCGCCGGGTCGAGCGCATTCATCTTGTCGGCGCGTGCCAGCTGCAGTTCCACCACGCCGTCGGGGTGGCGGGTCCATTCGATACGGTCGTTCATTCCATGTCTCCTTGTCGGCCTCGCGCCAGTATCGCCCGGGGTGACCGCTGGGCGATGATGGTGCCTGTCACCCACACAACACCTCCGCCATGTCCCTGGACCGCCGTCACTTTCTTCTGCAATCGGGTTCGGCCGCCGCCGTGGTGGCGCTGTTCGGCCAGGGTTGCACGCTGCCCAGCACCACGGCAAGGGCCGGCAACGCGCCCGGGTTCGCCAGCGTGCCCGCCTCCCTGCGCGACGCCGTGGTCGTGCCGCCCGGCTACGAATGGCAGTTGCTCTATCCCTGGGGCACGCCCACGGGCATTGCGGGGCAGATGCCGGCCTTCGCGCCGGACGCGAGCAACAGCGCGGCCGACCAGGCGGTGCAGGCCGGCATGCACCACGACGGCATGCACTTCTTCGCCCTCGATGCGAGCGGCGACCGCGGCCTGCTGGTGATGAACCACGAATACACCGACGAGCAGCTGCTGCATACCGATGGCATCAAGGTGTGGACCGCGGACAAGGTGCGCAAGTCGCTCCATGCCATGGGCGTGTCGGTGATCGAGGTCCGCCGCACGCCAGCCGGCTGGCAGCAGGTGCAGCCCTCGCCCTTCGCGCGCCGCGTGCATGGCAACACGCCCATGCGCATCGCCGGCCCCGCTGCAGGCACGCCGCTGATGCGCACCGCCGCCAACCCGGCCGGCGACCAGGTGTGCGGCACCTTCGCCAACTGCGCGATGGGCGTCACGCCCTGGGGCACCTACCTGACCTGCGAAGAAAACTTCCATGGCTACTTCGGCGGTCCGAAGGAAGCGGCCAAGGATGCGACGGCCGCCCAGCAGCGCTACGGCATGGTGCCCGGCACGCAGTGGGTCGAGTACTGGCGCTTCGACGAACGCTTCGACCTGAGCCGCCATCCGAACGAGCCGCACCGCTTCGGCTGGGTGGTCGAGATCGATCCCTTCGACCCCACGTCCACCCCCATCAAGCGCACCGCGCTGGGCCGCAAGCGGCAGGAGAGCGCCACCTGCACGCTTGCCAGGGACGGCCGCGTGGTGGTCTACATGGGCGACGATTCCCGCTTCGAATACATCTACAAGTTCGTCAGCCGCGAGAAGGTCCGGCCCGGCACCGACGCAGCGGCGCGCGCCGCCAACCGCCACCTGCTCGACGAAGGCACGCTCTACGTTGCGCGCTACGACGCCGGGGGCCGCGGCAAATGGCTCGAACTCTCGCATGGCCGAGACGGCCTCGATGCGGGCCGCGGCTTTGCCGACCAGGCTGACGTGTTGATCCACGCACGCCTCGCAGGCGACACCGTGGGCGGCACGAAGATGGACCGCCCCGAATGGATCGCGGTGCATCCGCAAAGCGGCGAGGTGTACGTCACCCTCACCAACAACAGCCAGCGCGGCGATGCCGGCAAGCCCGCGCCCGATGCGGCCAACCCGCGCGCCAACAACCTCTTCGGCGGCATCCTGCGCTGGCGCGAGGACGGCAACGATGCGGCGAGCACCGGCTTCGCCTGGGACCACTTCGCGCTCGCCGGCGACCCTGCGCAGCAAGGCAGCGGCGCACGCTATCCCGCCGGCGACGTCGACATGTTCGGCAGCCCCGACGGCCTGCACTTCGACAGCGGCGGCCTGCTCTGGATCCAGACCGACATGAGCGGCCAGGTGATCGGCAAGCCGGCCTATGCGTCGCTCGGCAACAACCAGATGCTGTGCGCCGACCCGGCCACGGGCCGCATCCGGCGCTTCCTGACCGGGCCGAACGGCAGCGAGATCACGGGCTGCGTGGTCACGCCGGACCGCCGCACGCTGTTCGTCAACATCCAGCATCCGGGCGAGGCGCGCGACGACGGCAGCGCCACCCCGAACAGCGCATGGCCCGACGGCACCGCGCCCGGCAGCGCACGGCCCCGCTCGGGCACCCTGGCGATCCGTCGGAGCGACGGCGGTATCGTCGGCACCTGACAAGCACGACATCGAGACAAGACAAAGGAAGGGCCTCACCCATGAGCATCCGCATCGTTCGCCTCGGCACACCGCGCGCACCCGACGAAGGCCTGCGCGTCGGCACCGTCCGCCGCCCGCCGCGCGGCGTTCCGAAGGCCGAGTTCGCTTCGCAGAACTGGTACGACGTGTGGTATCCGAACCTTGCGCCTTCCGCCGAGACCATGAAGCTGGGGCAAGAAGCCGAAACACCCGCGCAATGGAACGCCTTCCCGCGCAAGTTACAAGGCCGAGATGGCCGAGGCCGATGCCAGCCGCAACCTCGACCTGCTCGCCGCGCTCTCGCACGGCACGGCGCTGTCGGTCGGCTGCTATTGCGAGGACGAATCGCGCTGTCACCGCTCGCTGCTGCGCGGCCTGCTGACCGAGCGCGGCGCGGACATCGCGGGCTGAATCACACCTGCGGCGCGGCCAGGAATGCCGGCAGGCTTTCCGCGCGCGCCGAGTAGGCCGCCAGCACCGGGCAATCCCCAGCCCCGATGGCATCGGGCAGCATCAGCTGCGTGAAGGCCCACGCCACCGCCGTCGACACGCCGGCCTGCGTCATCGTGGGCTCATCGGCAGGCAGCGGCATCGCAGCCGCTTCATGCTCGAGCGCCGAGTACGCAGCGACAAGCTGGCCCTGCACCCTGTCGATCCAGGGCTGGTGCTGCTTCTCGGCCGGCCGCAGGTTGCGCTCATAGACGATCTGCACGGTCTTCTCGCAGGCGGCCAGCGCCAGTCCGATGATGCGCAGGGCGCGCAGCCGCTGTGCCGCATTGGCAGGCATCAGGCTGCGGCCGCTCGACATTTCCGCATGGTCGATGATCAGCGTGGAGTCCATGAGCACCGTGCCGTCGTCGCACACCAGCGTAGGCGCCTTGACCACCGGGTTGATCGCGCGGAACTGTTCGAAGGCGCTGAAGACGGACACCGAGCGATGCTCGAAGGGAACACCGAGCAGCCGCAATGAGATGGCGGCGCGGCGCACGTAGGGCGAGTCGAACATGCCGACGAGTTGCATTGTTTCTCCTGGAAGATGTGCGCCCACGATATCGGTCACCTCGCTCGCGCTGAATGGCAACTCATCGAAAATCGAGGCCGCAAACCGATCAACCATCGGCCACGACTCTTCCGGAACGCACGCACCATGAACATCGACAAGAAGGATCGCCTAATCCTCGAGGCCCTGCAAACCGATGCACGCCAGAGCCTGGCCGCGCTCGGCAAGCGCATCGGCCTGTCGCAGCCGGCCATGAGCGAGCGCGTGCGCAAGCTCGAGGAGGCCGGCGTGATCGAGGGCTACGGTGCCCGCGTCAACCTGCGCGCGCTGGGCGTGGGCCTGCAGGCGATCATCCGCGTCCAGACCTCGCATGCCGGCATCGCCAGATACCAGAAGCTGTTCAGGGAGATGCCCGAGGTGCTGAGCGCCGACCGCGTGACCGGCGAAGACTGCTTCTTCGTGCGCTGCGCCATCGCCGAGCCGGCCGACCTGCAGCGCGTGGTCGATGCGCTGGCGGTGGACGGCGCGGTGACCACCTCGCTGGTGCTGTCGAGCCCCGTGCAGAAGCACGTCACCGTGCACGCGGCGAAGCCGCCGAAGAAGTAGGCAGGCGCGCTCAGCGCTGCGCCTTGTCCTTCTGGTTCTGCGCCTCGATCCGTTCGCGCGCGGCCAGCCAGTCGGCGTCGCTCCACTGGCGCAGTTCGTAGAAGTTGCCACCGTTGGCGAGTGCGTTGGCCCCGTCCATCATGATGCTCTGGCCCGTGAGCCAGTCGCACTGGCCCGGCGCCATCAGGAAGGCCGCGAGGTTCTGCAGTTCGCTCATGCGGCCGGTGCGCCCCATCGGGCTCAACTGCTTGGTGCGCGCGCCGGGCTCCTCGCCGGGGTTCAGGCGCTTGCTCATGCCCTCGGTCGGAATCTCGCCGGGGCCCACGGCGTTCAGGCGGATGCCGTGGCGCGCCCACTCCACCGCCAGCGACTTGGTCATGACCTCGATGCCGGCCTTGCTCATGGCCGAGGGCACGACGTAGGGGCTGCCGTTGTCGACCCAGGTCACGATGATGCTCATCACGCTGCGGAAGGCATCGCCCTGCTTCCACTTGCCGGACTTGGCCTCGGCCACCCAGCGCTTGCCCACGGCCTGCGTCACGTAGAAGTTGCCGTGGAAAACGATGTTGGCAATGGCGTCGAAAGCGCGCGGCGAAAGGCTTTCGGTCGGCGCCACGAAGTTGCCCGCCGCGTTGTTGATGAGCCCGGTGAGCCCGCCGCTCTGGAACAGGCTCTCGACCATCTCGTCGACGCATCTGCGCGATGCGGATGTCCACGCCGAAGGTGTCGATGCGCCGGCCCGGGAACTGCTGGCGCCACTCGGCCGCGGTTTCTTCGCAGACCGCCTGGCGCCGGCCGCAGATGGCCACATCGGCACCGAGGCTCAGAAAGCGCTCGGCCATCGCGCGGCCGAGGCCGGTGCCTCCGCCGGTCACGAGGATGCGCTGGCCGCTCATGAGGGAAGCTTCAAACATGGTGGGGTCTCCTTGGTCGTTGCGGCAGCGGCAAGGTGGGAGCGCTGCCACGGCACATGCTACGCGCGCGGCCGGTACAGCGGCTTGCGAAATCCGGCTCCCCGCGCCAAGTGAGAATGGCCGCTGACCTGTTCTCCGGACATCGCCCCATGCCAAGTCTCGCCGCCTCCTCTTTCCAGCCGCTCGCGGGCATCCGCGTCCTGAGCCTTGCGCTCAACCTGCCCGGCCCGGCCGCGCTGCTGCGCTGCCGCGGAATGGGCGCCACCTGCCTGAAGCTCGAGCCGCCGGGCGGCGACTCGATGGGCCTCTACAACAAGGCCGCCTACGCCGCGCTGCACGAAGGCATTGCCATCGAGACCGCAGACCTCAAGACCGAAGCGGGACAGCGGCAACTGCACGCCGAACTCGCGAAGACGGATGTGCTGCTCACTTCCTTCCGCCCCTCCGCGCTCCACAAGCTGGGCCTCGACTGGCCCGCGCTGCAGGCGCGCCATCCGGCGCTGTCGCAGGTGGCCATCGTCGGTGCGCCGGGCGAATGCGCCGAGGAGCCGGGCCACGACCTCACCTACCTCGCGGAAAGCGGCCTCGTGACCGGCATCGAACTGCCGCCGACGCTCTATGCCGACATGGGCGGCGCCCTGCTCGCGAGCGAGGCGGTGCTGACGGCCGTGCTGCAACGCGCCCGCGCTGAAGGCCAGGCCGGCGGCGTATACCTCGAAGTGGCACTCAACGCCTCGGCCGACTGGCTGGCCCTGCCCCGTACCTGGGGCCTGACGCAGCCCACGGGTGCGGTCGGCGGTGCCCACGCGGGCTACCGCGTCTACCCC
>CAMATD010000338.1 GCA_945860785.1 Variovorax sp. YR752
CGTCGATCAGCGTGATCTCGCCGAACCAGATGCCCGACTCCAGCATCGCGAGGATGGCCTCGCGCCCATCCTGGCGCAGCGACGAGATCTTGATCGTGCCCGCCACCAGCCCGTAGAACCCACCGCCCGCGGCATGGATCGGATCGCCCTGGCGGAACACCATGGCGCCGCGCCGCACGTGGATGAGCTCGGCCGCCCCGACCAGCGCATCGCGCTGCGCGCGCGGCATGCTGGTGAACCACGGGTTGCGCTCCAGCGCGGCGCGGTGCGGGGCTGACAGGCGTGGCTTGGTGGAAGGAGGCATCTGGAAGGGCGGGCCGTCCCCCTGGAGACAGGGGTTTACGAGGACTCCACATTGTCAAATTTTTGACAGTTGAGCGTCAAGCCCAGGTCTACAGTGACCGCCACCCCCACACGAACAGACAACGGAGACGACACGATGAGCGCACGCGCAAGTTTCAAGAGCATGCAGGAAAGCACGCGCGAAGACTGGCAACTGATCGGCGGCGAGTTCATGCAGTTCACGGGCGGCCTGCCGGCGCGCGTGATCAAGCACCTGCAGATCCTCGAAGGCGACTACGGCGGTTTTCCGGTCGACCGCTACACCCACTCGCTGCAGACCGCCACCCGGGCGCTGCGCGACGGCCGCGACGAGGAGTATGTGGTGTGCGCGCTGCTGCACGACATCGGCGACACGCTCGGCAGCTTCAACCACCCCGACATCGCCGCCGCGATCTTGAAGCCCTTCGTGAGCGAGGCCAACCACTGGATGGTGCAGCACCACGGCATCTTCCAGGGCCACTACTTCTTCCACCACATCGGGCTGGACCGCGACATGCGCGACAACTTCAAGGACCATCCGCACTACGAGCGCACGGCCGAGTTCTGCGCGCTCTACGACAACCCTGCCTTCGACCCGAAAGCCGAGGCCTTGCCGATCGGCGAATTCGAGCCCATGCTGCGTCGTCTGATGGCGCAACCCAAGCAGAGCATCTACAAGACCGCGCTGAAAGAACCGGCCACCGCCTGACACCCGACAAAGGACACTCCACCATGAACGCCAACTCCCAATCCGAAATCCAGAAACTCGTCTCCGCCGAAGAGTGGCAGCTGCGCGTCGACCTCGCCGCCTGCTACCGCCTCGTGGCGCTCTACGGCTGGAGCGACCTGGTGTTCACGCACATCAGCGCGCGCGTGCCCGGCCCCGAGCATCACTTCCTGATCAACCCCTACGGCCTGATGTTCGACGAGATCACCGCGTCGAGTCTGGTCAAGGTCGACCAGCAGTGCAACAAGATCATCGAGTCGCCCTACCCCGTGAACCCGGCCGGCTTCGTGATCCACAGCGCGGTGCATGCCGCGCGCGAAGACATCCAGTGCGTGCTGCACACCCACACCAGGGCCGGCATCGCCGTGAGCGCGCAGAAGAACGGCGTGCTGCCCATCAGCCAGCAGTCGACCTTCGTGCTGGCCTCGCTGGCGTATCACGACTACGAAGGCGTGGCCTTCCGCGACGACGAGAAGCCGCGCCTGCAGGCCGACATGGGCAATGCCAATTTCCTCATGCTGCGCAACCACGGCCTGCTGACCTGCGGCAAGACCATTGCCGACGCCTTCCTTTCGATGTACACCTTCGAGAACACCTGCCAGATCCAGATTGCGGCGCAATCGGGCGGCAGCGAGCTCACGCAGGTGAACCCCAAGATCGTCGAAGGCGTGGGCCAGGCGATGAAGGTGCAGACGGGCGGCCTCGGCGGCCAGTTCGTCTGGCCTTCGCTGATCCGCAAACTCGACCGCATCGACGACAGCTACAAACAATAAGACGCGTCGGTCCCCGGTTTCCACGGCTGCCAGCGCCCGCGCGACGGGTGCCGGCAGCCATTTTTTTAGAAGAACGAAAGAGGAGACAAAACAAGCCATGGACACCACGCTCATCGTGACCCGGTTCCTGTTCGGCGCGCTCGCGCTCGTGATGTTCGGGCTCGGGCTTTCGCTCTCGCTCGCCGACTTCCGGCGGCTGTTCAAGCATCCGAAGGCCGTGACCATCGCGCTCGGGCTGCAGATCATCGGCCTGCCTCTCTTCTGCTACGGGCTCATCGTCGGCTTCGGGCTCTCGCCGGTGTTCGCCATCGGGCTCATGCTGCTGGCGGCCTCGCCGGGCGGCATCTCGGCCAACCTGTTCTCGCATCTCTTCGGCGGCAACGTGGCGATGAACATCTCGCTCACGGCCGTGAACACGCTGCTGTCCATCGTCACGCTGCCGCTCATCGCCAACTGGGCCATCGGCCATTTCGCGCAGAGCGGCCAGGTGGTGCCGTTGCAGACGCGCAAGCTGGTGGAAGTGATGGCCATCGTGCTGGTGCCGGTGGCCATCGGCATGTTCGTGGCCGCGCGCAAACCCGGCTTCGCGGCGCGCATGGAAAAGCCGACCAAGATCTTCAGCGGCGTGGTGCTCGCGGTGGTCACGGTGCTCGCCGTCGCGAACGAGTGGAAGACCATGGCCGCCACCTTCGCGGAGATCGGCCTGCCCGTGCTGCTGTTCAACCTCGGGAGCCTGCTCGCCGGCTATTACGTGAGCCGCGCGGCGGGCCTCGACAAGCCGCTGGCCACCGCCATCAGCTACGAGATCGGCATCCACAACTCCACGCTGGCCATCTTCATCGCAGTGAGCGTGCTCGGCAGCTTTCCGCTCGCGCTGCCGGCCGCGATCTACTCGGTGGTGATGTACATCACGGCCCCTCTGTTCGGATGGCTGTTGCTGCGGCGGCGCCAGCCCGCTCCTGTGCCTGCGCGATGATGCGCGCATGGAACTGAGGCAACTGCGCTACTTCGTCAAGGTCTGCGAACTCCGCAGCATGGGCCGCGCGGCCGTCGAACTGGGCGTGGTCACCTCGGCGCTGAGTCAGCAGATCAGCCGGCTCGAAAGCGAGCTCTCCACCCGGCTCTTGCAGCGCAGCTCGACCGGCGTCACGCCCACCGATGCGGGCATGGCCTTCCTGCACCAGGCGCAGCTCACGCTGCGCCATGCCGACGACGCGGTGCGCGCGGCGCAGCAGGCGCGCCTGTCGGGCCATGTGAGCGTGGGCCTTGCGGCCCACCACCGCCACCGTGCTCGGCGTGCCGCTGATGCGCGCGATGCAGGAGCGCTACCCCGAGGTGCGGCTGCATATGGTCGAGGCGCTGTCGGGCCACCTCACGACGATGCTGCAATCGCGCCAGCTCGACCTGGCTGTGCTGTTCCAGACCGATACGCCGCGGCGCTGGAGCGTCACTCCGCTGCTGGCCGAAAAGCTCTTCGTGATCGCCTCGCCGACGCTGGCGCAGCGACCCATGGGCGCCAAGGTGCGCCTGTCGCAGCTGGCCGATGTGCCGCTGATCCTGCCGAGCGGCGGCCACGGTTTGCGCGCCACGCTCATGGCGGCCTTTGCGCGGGCGCGCGTCACGCCGCACATCGTGGCCGAAGTCGACGGCCTCGCGCTGCTGATGGACGCCGTGCACGCCGGCTACGGCGCCACCGTGCAGCCCGGCGCCGCCACGGTCCGGCATGACCGCGACGACCTGGAGCTCACGCAGATCAGCGACGCCCACGTCGGCCGCCGCAACCTGCTCGTGAGCCTGTCGGACGACGAGCTCTCGCCGGCAGCGCTGGCCGCGCGCGTGGTGGTCGCCGACACGGCCCGCACCCTCGTGCGCGAGGGCCGCTGGACCGGTGCCAGTCTTCTCGAAAACTGAACACCCGTTGCCTCTTTCGGCCTTTCGCGTGAAGGCCGCGCTCCCTAAAGTCTCCCGTATTCCAAGGAGACCCACGAGTGATAGACGTACTGGTTGTCGGTGGCGGCAATGCCGCGCTGTGCGCCGCGCTGATGGCGCGCGAGGCCGGCGCTTCGGTGTTGCTGCTCGAAGCTTCGCCGAAAGAATGGCGCGGCGGCAATTCGCAGCACACCCGCAACCTGCGCTGCATGCACGACGCGCCGCAGGACGTGCTGATCGATGCCTACCCTGAAGAGGAGTACTGGCAAGACCTGCTGAAAGTGACCGGCGGCCTCACCGACGAACACCTCGCACGCCTGGTGATCCGCGCCTCGTCGAACTGCCGCGACTGGATGCGCAGCCACGGCGTGCACTTCCAGCCGCCGCTGTCGGGCGCGCTGCACGTGGCGCGCACCAACGCCTTCTTCATGGGCGGCGGCAAGGCGCTGGTGAATGCGTATTTCCGCAGTGCCGAACGGCTGGGCGTACAGATCCGCTACGACACGCCCGTGGCCTCGGTGGAACTCGACGGCGACCGCTTCGTGGCCGTGCGCACCGAGGCCGGCGAGCGCATCGAAGCGAAGAGCTGCGTGCTGGCCTCGGGCGGCTTCGAATCGAACCGCGAATGGCTGCGCGAAGCGTGGGGCCAGAACGAGCGCGGCGAATGGCCGGCCGACAACTTCCTGATCCGCGGCACGCGCTTCAACCAGGGCGTGTTGCTGAAATACATGATCGCCGCGGGCGCCGACAGCATCGGCGATCCGTCGCAGGGCCATATGGTGGCCATCGATGCGCGCGCGCCGCTGTACGACGGCGGCATCTGCACGCGCATCGACTGCGTCTCGCTCGGCGTGGTGGTCAACCGCGAAGCGCAGCGCTTCTACGACGAGGGTGAAGACTTCTGGCCCAAGCGCTACGCGATCTGGGGCCGGCTCGTGGCGCAGCAGCCGGGGCAGATCGCCTGGTCGATCATCGACCAGAAGGCGGTCGGCCGCTTCATGCCACCGGTGTTCACCGGCACGCAGGCGAACTCGCTCGGCGAACTCGCGCGGAAGATCGGCCTCGACGAAGCCACCTTCGTGCGCACCGTGCAGGACTACAACGCCGCCTGCCGCGTCGGCCGCTTCGACCACACCGCGCCCTTCTACGCCTACCCCGTGCGCCCCGGCATCACCTTCACCTACCTGGGCCTGAAGGTGGACGAAACCGCGGCCGTGCGCTTCGGCGGCCGACCGAGCCCCAACCTGTGCGTGGCCGGCGAAATGATGGCCGGCAACGTGCTGGGCAAGGGCTACACGGCCGGCGTGGGCATGAGCATCGGCACGGCCTTCGGCCGCATCGCTGGGACGCAGGCCGCGCGCGCGGCCAAGACCACTTCAAAGAATTCCCCGGAGACCGCCCTTGCAGCAGCTCACTGATCTCGTCGCACGCGCCCGTGCGGATGCCGACGGCGTCGGCAGCGCCCCGCCGCCGCAGCGCGTGATCCCGATCCAGCCCGCCCTTCCGTTGACCGCCAGCGAGGGCGAGGTCGCGCGCATCCTGCAGATCTGCAATGCCTGCCGCTACTGCGAAGGCTTCTGCGCCGTGTTCCCCGCGATGACGCGGCGGCTCGAGTTCGGCAAGGCCGACACGCACTACCTGGCCAACCTCTGCCACAACTGCGGCTCCTGCCTGCACGCCTGCCAGTACGCGCCGCCGCACGAGTTCGCGGTGAACGTGCCGCAGGCGATGGCGCAGGTGCGCATGCAGACTTACCACGACTACGCTTGGCCGCCTGCGATGGGCACGCTGTACAAGAAAGCCGGGCTCACCGTCGCGCTGGCCTTGGCCGGAGGATTGGCGCTGTTCCTCGTGCTCGCAGTCGCGATGTCGGGCTCGCTGCTGCACGAGTCGCTCGCGGGCAATTTCTACGCGATCTTTCCGCACAACTTCCTCGCGCTCGTGTTCGGCGCAGTGTTCCTCTTCGTGATGTTCGCGCTGGCGATGGGCGTGCGGCGCTTCTGGCGCGAGGTGTCGCCTGCGAACGATCCCGGCAATGCGCCCGCCATGCCGGGCGTGGGGGGGG
>CAMATD010000339.1 GCA_945860785.1 Variovorax sp. YR752
GGTATTGTTCCCTCCCCCTCTGGGGGCGGGCTGGGGTGGGGGCAGGCAGAGCGCCCGATTCGAGCGCCGTCAGCCCCCATCCCGGCCTTCCCCCAAAGGAGGAAGGAGCAAAAGCCCAAGGACACGGAGACAAACGTGATCGACTATCAAAGTCTGCGCTTCGACTACCGACGCCACGCCGACCAGGACGCGGCCACGCCCGCCCATCACCCCGTGGTGGTCGTCGGCGCCGGCCCGGTCGGGCTCACGCTCGCGATCGACCTCGCGCTGCGCCAGGTTCCCGTGGTGCTGCTCGACAACGACAACACCCTCTCCAGCGGCTCGCGCGCGATCTGCTTCGCCAAGCGCCCGCTCGAGGTGTTCGACCGCCTCGGCTGCGGCGACCGCATGGTCGACAAGGGCGTGTCGTGGCACGTCGGCAAGGTGTTCTTCCACGATGAACAGGTCTACCGCTTCGACCTGCTGCCCGAGCCCGGCCACGAGCGCCCGGCCTTCATCAACCTGCAGCAGTACTACGTCGAGGGCTACCTCGTCGAGCGCGCCGCCGCGTTGCCGCTGATCGACCTGCGCTGGAACCACAAGGTGACGGGCATCGAACAGCGCGACGACGGCGCGGTGCTCACGGTCGAGACGCCCGACGGCGACTACCGGCTGGCGGCCGGCTACGTCGGCGCCTGCGACGGCTCGCGCTCCAACCTGCGGCAGCTGCTGGGGCAGGAAGCCAAGGGCCGCGTGTTCCGCGACCGCTTCCTGATCGCCGACATCACGATGGATGCGCAGCTCCCCACCGAGCGCCGCTTCTGGTTCGACCCCTCGTTCCACCCCGGCCAGAGCGTGCTGCTGCACAGGCAGGCCGACGGCATGTGGCGCGTGGACTTCCAGCTCGGCTGGGACGCCGACCCGGTGGAAGAGCGCAAGCCCGAAAACATCACGCCGCGCGTGCGCGCACTGCTCGACAGCATCGGCTTTGCGGACGTGCAGTTCAGCATCGGCTGGGCCAGCGTCTACACCTTCGCTTGCCAGCGCATGGAGCACTTCCGCCATGGCCGCGTGCTGTTCGCAGGCGACTCGGCGCATGGTGTGTCGCCCTTCGGCGCGCGGGGTGCCAACTCGGGCGTGCAGGATGCCGACAACCTCGCGTGGAAGCTCGCGGCCGTTGTGCGGGGCGAGGCGCCCGATGCGCTGCTCGACAGCTACGCCAGCGAACGCGAATTCGCGGCCGACGAGAACATTCGCCACTCCACGCGCGCCACCGACTTCATCACGCCCAAGAGCGAGGTGAGCCGCCTCTTCCGCGACGCGGTGCTCGAACTGACGAAGCGCCACGCGTTCGCGCGCACGCTGGTCAACAGCGGGCGGCTCTCGGTGGCCACGGTGCTGAGCGATTCGCCGCTCAACACGCCCGATGCCGAAGTCTTCAAGGGCGCGATGGTGCCGGGCGCCGCGGCGGCCGATGCGCCGACCATGCGTGCCGATGGCAGCACGGGCTGGCTGCTGCGCGAATGCCATGTGGCGCAGTTCACTGCACTGGTGTTCGGCAAGGGCGAGGCGGCCAAGCGCAGCGTGCAGGCGTTGAAGGCAAGCGACCTTCCGCTGCACATCGTGCGCGTGGAAGATGCGACGACCGAAGGCGAACTCGCCGCCCAGCGCTACGACGCGCAATCCGGTACCGTCTACCTGCTGCGCCCCGACCAGCATGTGTGCGCGCGCTGGCGGCAACCCACGGCTGCGAACATCCGCGCGGCCGTCGACCACGCACTGGCGAAGGCATGAACGCTATGCAATTGATCACCGCACCGAACCTCGAAGCCCCCGACGACTTCTACGAGGCGCTCATCGAGGCGCACCAGGGGCTTTCCACCGAAGAGAGCCACGCCTTCAACGCGCGGCTCGTGCTCGTGCTGGCCAACCACATCGGCTCGCTGGCCGTGCTGCGCGAAGCCTTCGACGCGGCGCGCGGCAGCTAGCCCCACGCATTCCAACCTCATCGCGATTTTCGAAAGAGAACACCATGACCAACTCAACCGCCACCGAGCGGCGCTACCTGAGCGGCTTCGGCAACGAATACGCCTCCGAGGCCGTTGCCGGCGCGCTGCCGCAGGGCCGCAACAACCCGCAGCGCGGGCCTTTCGATCTCTACACCGAGCTGCTCTCGGGCACCGCCTTCACCGCGCCGCGCCACGAGAACCGCCGCACCTGGCTGTACCGCCACCAGCCCTCGGTGGTGTCGGGCCGCTACCAGCCGTACGCGCAAGCGCACTGGACGACAGGCGCCGACCGCGAGATCGCGCTGCCGCCCGAGCCGCTGCGCTGGCACCCGATGCCGCTCGACGGCGCCGCCGAAGCCGACTTCATCGACGGCATGCACACGGTCGCGGCCAATGGCGATGCCGAGTCGCAAGTCGGCGTGGCCTCGCTCATGTACCTCGCGGGCCGCTCGATGGAGCGCCGCGCCTTCGTGAATGCCGACGGCGAGATGCTGGTGGTGCCTCAGCAGGGCCGCCTCGTGATCACGACCGAGCTCGGCGTGCTCGACGTCAAGCCCGGCGAAATCGCGGTGCTGCCGCGCGGCATGGTCTTCAAGGTCGCGCTGCCCGACGGTCTCTCTCGCGGCTACGTCTGCGAGAACTACGGCGCGCATTTCCGCCTGCCGGAGCTGGGCCCGATCGGCTCGAACGGCCTGGCCAACGCACGCGACTTCCAGGCGCCCGTGGCGGCCTTCGAGGAAGACGGCGGCGCCTACGAACTCGTCAAGAAATTCGGCGGCCGCTTCTGGAAGGCGCCGACGAAGCAGTCGCCCTTCAACGTGGTCGCCTGGCACGGCAACCTCGCGCCGGTGAAGTACGACACGGCGCACTTCATGGTCATCGGCTCGATCAGCTTCGACCATCCCGATCCGTCGATCTTCACCGTGCTGACCTCGCCCAGCGACACCCCCGGCACCGCGAACTGCGACTTCGTGATCTTCCCGCCGCGCTGGATGGTGATGGAAAACACCTTCCGCCCGCCTTGGTTCCACCGCAACCTCATGAGCGAGTTCATGGGCCTGGTGCTCGGCGAGTACGACGCCAAGCCGAGCGGCTTCAGGCCCGGTGGCGCGAGCCTGCACAACTGCATGGTGCCGCACGGCCCGGACGAAGAAGCCTTCGACAAGGCGACCCACGCCAACCTCGAGCCGCGCAAGCTCGACAATACGCTGGCCTTCATGTTTGAGAGCCGCTACCGCTTCATTCCGACGAACTTCGCGCTGAAGAGTCCGGCGCTCGATACCGACTACGCGGATTGCTGGGCGGGCCTCAAGGATCAGTTCAAGCCATGAGTGCCCTCGCTTTCACGCGCCGCGTTGCGGCGGTGGCGCTGCTGGCCGCGCCCTTCGTCACGCATGCGGCGGACTATCCGTCGAAGCCGATCCACTTCATCGTGCCCTACACGCCCGGCGGCACCACCGACCTCGTGGCGCGCACCGTGGGCCAGAAGGTGGCGGAAAAGCTGGGTCAGCCGGTGCTGATCGACAACCGCGGCGGCGCGGGCGGCAACATCGGCATGGACGCCGTGGCCAAGGCCGCGCCGGACGGCTACACCATCGGCTTCGGCGCCATCTCGACCAACGCGCTGAACCCGCACATCTACAAGTCGATGGCCTTCGACCCGCGCAAGGACTTCACGGCGATCAGCCTGCTCGGCACCTCGACCATCGTGCTCGAAGTGCCGGCCAGCTTGCCGATCAAGTCGGTGCCCGACCTGATCGCGGCCGCGAAGAAGAACCCCGGCCTGCCGTATGCCACTGCGGGCGCGGGCACCTCGATGAACCTCGCGGGCGTGATGTTCGCGCAGATGACCGGCACCGAGCTCGTGCACGTGGCCTACAAGGGCAGCGGCCCGGCCATCACCGACATGCTGGGCAACAACATCGGCGTGATGTTCGACAACCTGCCGGCGTCGCTGCCACACATCCAGGCCGGCAAGCTGCGCGCGCTGGCGGTGGCCGGGCCGACGCGCTCGCCTTCGCTGCCCGATGTGCCGACGATGGCGGAAGCCGGGCTCAAGGACTATGCGCTGGAGCCGTGGTTCGGCGTGTACGGGCCGGCTCATCTGCCCGCCTCCGTCGTGAAGGCACTGAACGAAGCCTTCACCGAAGCGCTCGCTATGCCCGACGTGAAGGCCAAGCTGCAGCAGGCCGGCTTCTCGCCGCGCGGCTCGACCGCGCAAGAGCTGACGACGCTCACCCAGACCGAATACCAACGCCTCGGCGACGTCGCCCGCAAGGCCGGCATGACCGCCGATTGAACCGCTCCACAGAAAGACATCCATGACCGCACTGAACGCCACCCATGACCCGAAGCTGCGCAGCTGGGTCGCCTCGGCCAACGAAGCCGGCGCCGACTTCCCGATCCAGAACCTGCCCTTCGGCCGCTTCCGCACAGCGGGCAGCAGCGAAGGCTTCCGCATCGGCGTCGCCATCGGCGACCAGGTGCTCGACCTGAAGGCCGCCGGCCTGGTCGACACCGACGACATGAATGCGCTGATGAGCGCTAGCGTGAAGGACCGCCAGGCCCTGCGCGCCGCGATCTCTGCGGGCCTCGCCGAAGGAAGCGACAAGCAAGCGGCCTGGGCCAAGGCCCTGCTGCCGCAGGCCAAGGCCGAGCTCACCGTGCCCTGCCGCATCGGCGACTACACCGACTTCTACACCGGCATCCACCACGCGACTACCATCGGCAAGCTGTTCCGCCCCGACCAGCCGCTGATGCCCAACTACAAGTGGGTGCCCATCGGCTACCACGGCCGTGCCTCGTCGATCGGTGTGAGCGGCCAGACCTTCAAGCGCCCGCAGGGCCAGACCAAGGCGCCCGATGCAGCGGCGCCGAGCTTCGGCCCCTCGAAGCGGCTCGACTACGAACTGGAGCTGGGCTTCCTGGTCGGCCGCGGCAATGCGCTCGGCGAGCCGATTGCCATCGGCGATGCGGAAGACCATCTGTTCGGCGTGACGCTGCTCAACGACTGGTCGGCGCGCGACCTGCAGGCCTGGGAATATCAGCCGCTCGGCCCCTTCCTCGCGAAGAATTTCGCGAGCACGCTGTCGCCGTGGATCGTCACGATGGAAGCGTTGGCGCCGTTCCGCGCGAAGTTCGAGCGGCCCGCGGAAGATCCGCAACCGCTGCCGTATCTCGATGCGCCGTCGAACCGCGAACGCGGCGCGCTCGACATCACGCTCGAAGTGCTGCTGCAGACCGCGAAGATGCGCGCTGCCGGCGAGGCCCCCGCGCGCCTCACGCGCGGCAACACCACCGAAGCCGCCTACTGGACCGCCGCGCAGCTCATCACGCACCACACGGTGAACGGCTGCAATCTGCAGCCCGGCGACCTGCTGGGCTCGGGCACGCTCTCGGGTCCCAAGCCCGACGAGGCCGGTTCGCTGATGGAATTGACGCTGGGCGGCAAGCAGGCGATCACGCTGCCGAATGGCGAGAAGCGCACTTTCCTGGAGGACGGTGACACGCTGGTCATGCGCGGCTACTGCGAGCGCGCGGGTGCTGTTCGCATCGGCCTCGGAGAAGTCAGCGGCACGGTGGCTTGAAGCTTTGTCCCCTCTCCATCTGGGAGAGGGCCAGGGTGAGGGCAGCGGCCTCAATCAGATCGCGCGCCTCACTACCGCCGCTTGCCCTCACCCCAACCCTCTCCCAGAGGGAGAGGGAGAAATACCGTCAGGGCGCCGGTGCAGCAGTCGCCGCTACCGGCCACGCCACTTCACTCGCCACGCGC
>CAMATD010000340.1 GCA_945860785.1 Variovorax sp. YR752
TACGCCTTTGCGCTCTCCGTGTCGCCCCACCTGCCGGTGCGCGAGCTGAACCACCTGCTCGCCTGGATGCGCGCCAACCCGACGCAGGCCAACGTCGGCGTGCCGGCCACCGGCAGCCTGCCGCACTTCTTCGGCCTCATGGTCGGCGAGAAGGCGCACGTGCAGACGCAGGTGATCGGCTACCGCTGCTCAACGACCTGATCGGCGGGCAGGTGCCCATCGCCATCGACACCGAAGACGTCGTGCTGCCGCAGCACAACGCGGGCAAGCTGCGCATCCTTGCGATCTCGGGCGACAAGCGCTCGCCCTTCGCGCCCACGATCCCGACCTTCAAGGAAGCCGGGCTCGACCTTTCCGCCACCGGCTGGAACACCTTCTTCGCGCCGAAGAGCATGCCGAAGGAAAAGGTCGAGCGCCTGTCCGCCGTGATTCGCGAAGTCATGCAGGACCCGGACACGCAGCGCAAGTTCAAGGACTCCGGTATGACGCCGGTGGTCAGCACGCAGACACAGACCGCTGCGATGCTCAAGGCCTACAGGGCGCAATGGGCGCCCGTCGTGCAAAAGTCCGGCTATCAGCCTTAAAGCCCGTTATCCATGACCAGACCCAACATCATCTTCATCGTCGCCGACAACCTCGGCTATGCCGACCTCGGCTGCTACGGCGGCCGCGATGCCGCGTTCGGCCCCGTGTCGCCCGTGCTCGACGGCCTGGCGGCCAACGGCCTGAAGCTCACGCAGGGCTATGCCAATTCGCCGGTGTGCTCGCCCACGCGCTTCGCGATGATCACCGCGCGCTACCAGTACCGCCTGCGCGGCGCGGCCGAAGAGCCCATCAACAGCAAGAGCCGCGGCAGCAGCACGCTCGGCCTGCCGACCGACCACCCCACGCTGCCCTCGCTGCTCAAGGCCAGCGGCTACCAGACCGCGCTGATCGGCAAATGGCACCTGGGCTACCCGCCCCACTTCGGGCCGCTGCGCTCGGGGTACGACGAGTGCTTCGGGCCGATGTCGGGCGGGGTCGACTACTTCACGCACTGCGACTCCACCGGCCAACATGACCTGTGGTTCGGCGAAAACGACAAGAAGGAAGACGGCTACCTCACCGACATCCTCTCGAAACGCGCCGTCGACTATGTGGACCGCATGGCGGCGCAAGACGCGCCCTTCTTCCTGAGCCTGCACTACACCGCGCCGCACTGGCCGTGGGAAACGCGCGACGACGCCGAGAAGGCGCCGACCATCAAGGACAACCTGTTCGACCTGGCCGGCGGCAACATCCACGTGTACCGCCGCATGATCCATCACATGGACGAAGGCATCGGCCGGATCATGGCCGCGCTCGAGAAGCACGGCATGGCCGACAACACGCTCGTGGTGTTCACCAGCGACAATGGCGGCGAGCGCTTCTCGGACAACTGGCCGCTGATCGGCGGCAAGATGGACCTGACCGAAGGCGGCATCCGCGTGCCATGGATCGCGCACTGGCCCGCGGTGATTGCCAAGGGCGGCGAGAGCGCGCAACTGTGCATGACGATGGACTGGTCCGCCACGATGCTCGACGCGGCCGGCGTGAAGGCCGATGCGGCCTACCCGCTCGATGGCGTCTCGCTGATGCCCGTGCTGAAGGACGCGAAGCACAGCTTTAGACGCCCGCTGCACTGGCGCATGAACCACCGTGGCCAGCAGGCGATGCGCGATGGCGACTGGAAATACCTGCAGGTGGATGGCAACGAATACCTGTTCAACATTCCGGCCGATGAGCGGGAGCGCGCGAACCTCGGAAAGAAGGAGCCACAGCGGCTGGCGGCCATGCGGGCGGACTGGCTGGCCTGGAACGCGACGATGCCTGCGATTCCGGAGGATGCGACGGTGAGCCTGGGGTATTCGATGAAGGACATGCCCCAGCGCTGAGGCTGCACCCACCGGCTGTCCAGATCAGCCGTCAATGGCCTCCGGAAGCTTCGCGATCACCTTGATCTCGAACTGGAAGCCATAGAGCCATGTCACCCCGATGCCGGTCAGCGTCGGGTGCGGCGCGTTGCCCCAATACTCTGACAGCACCTTCCAGATCGTGTCGAAGTTCGATTCGGGATCGACGATGAAGACCGTGACGTCGACCACGTCGTCGAACGTGCAGCCTGCGGCCTTCAGGATCGCATTCAGGTTCTCGAACGCGAGCCGTACCTGCGCCTCCAGCCCGGGCTCGGGCGAGCCGTCCTCGCGGCTGCCGACTTGCCCCGAAACGAACAGGAAGCCGTTGGACCAGACCGCCGGCGAATAGCGATTCTTTTCGTAAAGCGCCTGGCGCCCAGCTGGAAAAACGACGTCGCGCTTGGTCATGGATTGCCTTCTTGAAGTGAATGGGTCGAAGCCGACCCGGTGATGACGATGAAGGGACTTTAGGGATCCGCGCCTGCCGGATAAACGGGCCAAGCCAACAATCACTGTTTGCAGAACCCAAACAATCGATCGATCATCGAATCAGCAGGAGCAACAGCAGACATGGACCGTTTCGATGCGATGCAGGCCTTCGCCCGCGTGGTGGAAGCAGGCAGCTTCACCAAGGCGGCCGAGACGCTTCACATGAGCAAGACCAGCGTGACGCAACTGGTGCAGCAGCTCGAAGCACGGCTGCGCGTCAAGCTGCTCAACCGCACCACGCGCAAGGTCAACGTCACGGCCGACGGCGCGGCCTACTACGAGCGCGTGGTGCGCCTGCTGGCCGACATGGACGATGCCGAGACCAGTCTTTCAAGCGCCTCGGCGTTGCCCAGGGGCCGGCTGCGCGTGGATGTGCCCAGCCCGCTGGCCCGCATGATCCTGGTGCCGGCATTGCCGGCGTTCCACGCGCACTACCCCGACATCCAGATCGACATGGGCGTGAGCGATCGCATGGTGGACGTGATCGGCGAGAACGTGGACTGCGTCGTGCGCGGCGGCGAACTCACCGACCAGTCGCTCATGGCACGCCGCGTGGCCGACCTGCAGCTCGGGGTCTACGCGGCGCCGGGCTATCTCGAACGCGCCGGCACACCCGCGCACCCTCGGGAGCTGGAAGACACGCATCACCGCATCGTGGGCTTCCTGTGGTCGCGCAGCGGCAAGGCCTTTCCGTACGCCATGCACAGCGACAGCGACGGCGAGCGCATCGAAGTGCAAGGCCGCCACGTGTTCTCGGTCGACGACGGCAATGCCTACCTTGCGGCCGGCCTGGCCGGCCTGGGAATCCTCTGGCTGCCGGACTACATGTCGAAGGCGCACCTGGCGCGCGGCGAGCTGGTGCCCCTGTTCGAGGGCTGGCGCCTCGATCCGATGCCGATGTACGTGGCGTTTCCGCCGAACCGGCATGTCAGCGCCAAGCTGCGCGTGTTCATCGATTGGATCGTCGAGCTGATGGCACAACATGCGCCTGTCGTCGTCCGGCGCGATGCGTGACTTGACGGCTGCCGGGCGACAATCTGCCTGTCTGTCGCCCACCGACCATCACTCTGTACCCAACCAAGAGCCCCTTTGCCCCAGGCAGCGCCGCATGCGAATCCACGAACTGAAACGACGCCTGCGCGAAGCCGGGGCGGGCCCCAGCCACGAGCAGCGGATCTTGCGGCTCTGGTCCCATGCGCTCCCCCGCAACAGCGGCAGGCGCCTGCCGGCGAGCTTCTTTCCGTCGTCGCTGCTGGCGGCCCTGCCCTCCATTGAAGCCGAGCTTGCGGGACTGGCGCGCATCCACGCGGTGCATCCTGGCGCCGATGGTTCCGAGCGGCTGCTCGTCGCCCTTGCGGACGGCCAGACCGTGGAGAGCGTGCTGCTGCCTAGGGACGGTTTGTGCGTCTCGTCGCAGGTCGGGTGCGCCGTGGGGTGCCAGTTCTGCATGACGGGCCGGGACGGATTGCTCCGCCAAGTGGGAAGCGCCGAGATCATTGCCCAGGTCGCCCTCGCGCGCATGCGCCGGCCGGTGCGCAAGGTCGTGTTCATGGGCATGGGCGAACCGGCCCACAACCTCGACAACGTGATCGAGGCCATCGAGCTGCTCGGCACGGTGGGCAACATCGGCCACAAGAACATCGTGTTCTCCATCGTGGGCGACCCGCGCGTGTTCGAGAGACTGCAGCAGGAACGCGTCAGGCCCGCGCTGGCACTTTCATTGCACACGACCAAGGCCGACCTGCGCAAGAAGCTGCTTCCGCGCGCGCCGAACATGACGCCCGAGGAACTGGTCGCCGCAGGCGAGCGCTATGCGCGGGCCACCGGCTACCCGATCCAGTACCAGTGGACGCTGCTGGAAGGTGTCAACGACGGGCAAGAGGAGATCGAAGGCATCGTCAGGCTGCTCTCC
Organism: Variovorax sp. YR752; assembly: GCA_945860785.1. Lineage (GTDB taxonomy): Bacteria > Pseudomonadota > Gammaproteobacteria > Burkholderiales > Burkholderiaceae_C > Variovorax. The sequence continues at coordinate 4,336 of CAMATD010000340.1, forward strand.
GGCAAGTACGGCGTGCTGAACATGATTCCCTTCAACGCGGTGGATGGCGTGGCGTTCAGCCGGCCGTCGTGGGAGCGTTGTGAGCAGATGGCTCGCACGCTGCACGAGCGGGGGATTTTGACGAAGTTGCGGAATTCGGCTGGGCAGGATGTTGATGGGGGGGCAGTTGAGGGCGCGGGCGGGGGAAGTGCGGGTGATGGTTCGAAGGGCTGAAGACTGGCGTTGAAGGCGGTCCGTTCCCTCATGTGAACAAGGCCACTCAATCCTGAACCTGTCCGGGCGCCTCGACCATCACATTGTGACCATGCGCCCCCAAGTCCCGGGTGCAGGTGGATGGAAACGAGTACCTGTTCAACATTTCGGCAGATGAGCGGGAGCGGGCAGATTGGTTGGCCTGGAATGCGACGATTCGAGACTGTTGCGCTCACTAGCGGTGCGGTGATCAATTGGAGTGTATCGGTCAATCAGATGAACACTCCGCAACGATGCCAATGTTAGTCAGGCGGTCGAACTTCTTTTCCGCTCGAATGAACATTCTGAGATCAACGATTTTCAGTGCGTCGAGAAAGGCATGAAGGATCAGGAGAAAAAGACCACCTTCGAGCGCCTTTCTGCGTTTCAATTAGCTTGGTTTTCAATTGGTCCTGTCAAACCTTCAAGAGCAAGGAGTAGGCATGTCACTTCAGAAAGAGTTCACTGTCAATTGGGATCGCTGTATCTACGTTAACGGGCCTCTTGATGATGAATTGCTTAAGCGGCTGACCCCTCAAATCCTTCGCCTGAGACAAGCTGGCAATACGGCGATCACGGTTGCAATCGACAGCCTTGGCGGATCGTTGGCTGTTTTAGACACGCTGAACGGACTGCTGCGCGGCGCAAATCAGAGCGGCGAGACGTGCTCAACAATCACCGTGGTCACGAACCGCGCCTACAGTGCGGCGGCGATGCTTCTCGCCTCTGGCGATTACGCAGTCGGTCTTGAGCATGCCGATGTCCTCTTCCATGACGTGCGATACGGTGGCTTGGATGATGTCACACCTGCTAGAGCCCTTGACGCTGCGAAAAAATTGCAGTCCAGCAACGAGTCTGCCTCACTAGATCTAGCCGATCAAATGTTCGGCCGCTGGATGTGGAATTACCTTGATCTAAACAAGAGTTTTGCAGAGGACCGAGAAAGGTTTGCAGACACAACCCGACTATTCCAGGAAGCCTTCGATGCTTGCAATCTGCCAACAACGGCCATACGGTTGGATCTGCTTGGACTGGCGGTTTCGATCTTTGCGAGGCTGAGCCGCGAAAATGAGTGCTTGATGGAGAACGCGGTTGACCACCTTAAACGGTGGGGCAGCATGACTTCCTTGGCGGCAAGCACTCCCAGATATAG
>CAMATD010000341.1 GCA_945860785.1 Variovorax sp. YR752
TGCGAAGAAGGCCGCTCCTGCGAAGAAGGCCGCTCCTGCGAAGAAGGCCGCTCCTGCGAAGAAGGCCGCTCCTGCGAAGAAGGCCGCTCCTGCGAAGAAGGCCGCTCCTGCGAAGAAGGCCGCTCCTGCAAAGAAGGCCGCTCCTGCAAAGAAGGCCGCTCCTGCAAAGAAGGCCGCTCCTGCAAAGAAGGCTGCCGCTCCTGCAAAGAAGGCTGCCGCTCCTGCAAAGAAGGCTGCCGCTCCTGCAAAGAAGGCTGCCGCTCCTGCAAAGAAGGCTGCTCCTGCAAAGAAGCGCACCCCCAACGCTGCGTTCATGAAGGCCCTGACCCCCAGCCCGGCACTCGCCGCTGTGGTCGGATCGACGCCTCTGCCGCGCACCGCTGTCGTGAGCAAGCTGTGGGACTACATCAAGAAGAACAATCTTCAAGACAAGGCCAACAAGCGCAACATCAACGCCGACGCCAAGCTGAAGGAAATCTTCGGCAAGGCCCAAGTGTCGATGTTCGAACTGGCCGCGCTGATTGGCAAGCACGTCAAGTAAGCGCCCAGGGGCCTCGCGCTCCTGAATCAAAAAGCCGGCTTCATGCCGGCTTTTTTTTCGCCTGCGGCAAGGCCATTCCCTCCTCGAAGAAACGCGCCGGCGTGCAGCCGAGGTTCTTGCGGAAGGTTTCGATGAACGCGCTCACCGAGCTGTAGCCGACAGTCAGCGCCACCGTGGTCACGGGCTCGCCCAGGCTCAGCAACTCGACGGCCTTCAGCAAGCGCGACTGCTGCCGCCACTGCGCGAAGCTCAAGCCGGTCTCGGCAGCGAAGCGGCGCGTGAGCGTCCTGCGGCATCGGCAGATGCAGCGATGGCCTGGCGCTCGCGGCGAGTTCATCGAGCAGCACGCCGACGAGCCGAGCGCGACGCTCCTCGAAGGCCGTTGCGGACGCATCGAGCGAGGTCAGCCGATCGACCAGCGCCTGCACCAGCGGCGTGACCGCAAACACATGCGGCCCGGCCGGCAAGGCAGTCGCCATGGCCGGCTCGATGTGCAGGCTCCAACCGGCAGTGGCGCCAAAGCTCTGCGCCGCATGGGCGCAGCGCGGTGCGATCCAGCCGATCCAGCCCGGCGGCTGCACCCAGCGCCCCGATGGCGTCTCTATGACCTGCAAACCCTCGCGCAAGGCGAACAACTGGCCGTCCTCATGGGCGTGGTAGCCCGTGGTGCGCGGCGCCTCATAGGCGTTGATCCAGAGCTTGACTGGCGTTTCAGCGGCCATGTGCCCTACCCTCCGGCGATATGGCCCACACGCGGTATCGATTGGCCTCGCGCCGCAAGACCCGGAGCGCCCTGCTGCCTAGCATCGAGTCCATCTTCACAACGCCTTCAAAGGAACGCTCATGCAAGCTCAGGATGTATTGCCCGACGGGTAGGATTTCGTCATCAGGAATGGACTCACGTTGCGCAAGGGGTCGGTCGGCGCCTTCCTCGTCAACGCGCAGTTGCTGCAGGACCCGAACGCCACCACGGAAGCACGACAGGCGGCCGAGCGCGATCTGGTCTCGCTGCTGCCCGTCCTCGAAGCGCTGGGCCTGTTCGACGTGTTCGAACTGCGCTCGCCCACTTTGCGCGACGAGGTGGCCCGGCATCGCGCGGCGCTCAGCTCCGCGCCTGCTGCTTCGCCGAGCGCGTGATCGACGCCAGCGTGCCGCGCGTGGTGATCACCTCGGGGTCCAGCGGGATCTCGATCAGCGTGCCGGTATCGGCGGCCAGCGCGCGCAGCAACGCGGCTTCGAACTGCCCCGTTTCCGTCACACGTTCGGCCGCATAGCCGTAGGCACGGGCGAGGCCGCAGAAGTCCGGATTGCGCAGCGCGGTGCCGCTGGTGCGCTCCGGATACTCGCGCTCCTGGTGCATGCGGATCGTGCCGAACATGCCGTTGTTGAGCAGCACGATGATGCTCTTGCCGCCATGCTGCGAGGCCGTCGCCAGCTCCTGCCCCGTCATCAGGAAATCGCCGTCGCCCGCGATCGTGAAGGCCACGCGCCCCGTCGCCAGATTGGCCGCAATGCCCGCCGGCACGCCATAGCCCATCGCACCACTGGTCGGCGCCAGCTGCGTCTTGTGGCCCTTGGTGAGCCCGTGATAGCGAAAGTAGCGATGCACCCAGCTCGCGAAGTTGCCGGCACCGTTGGTGATGGCCGCGTCCGGCGGCAGGTGCTTCTGCAGCAGAGCGACGACTGCGGCCATGTCGACAGGACCACGCGGCGTCTCGGTCGGCATGCCCGCCAACGCCTGCGGCACGAGGTTGGCTTCGTAGTCCGCATGCGCCTGCACAGTCCATTCTTCCCACGGCAGCGTCGGCGGCGCACTCAATACCTCCAAGCTGCGCGCAGCCGCACTCATGCCCGCATTGATCGCCAGATCGGCCTGATAGACACGGTTGAGCTCCTCCGCACTCGCATGGATGTGCACCAGCGTCTGCTTCGCCTTCGGCGCTTCGAGCAGCGTGTAGCCGCCAGTCGTCATCTCGCCCAGGCGCGGGCCGATGGCGAGGATCAGGTCCGCGTCCTTCACACGCTGCGCAAGCTTCGGATTGATCGCAATGCCGACATCGCCCGCATACAGCGGGTGGTGGTTGTCGAAAGTGTCCTGATAGCGAAAGGCGTTCGTCACCGGCAGGCGCCAGTTCTCGGCAAAGCGCTGCAGCGCCTGAGCGGCCTGCGTCGTCCAGCCACCGCCGCCGGCAATCACCAGCGGCCGCTCGGACTTCAGCAGCAGCTCGCGCAAGGTGCGCAGCGCGCCGGGGTCGCTCCACGGCTGCACGGCTTCCACGCGCGGCAATGGCCGCGACGCGGTCTCCGTGCGCAGCATGTCTTCGGGCAGCACCAGCACCACCGGCCCCGGCCGCCCGTTCATCGCGGTAGCGAAGGCACGCGCCACGTACTCCGGGATGCGATCCGCATCGTCGATGCGCTCCACGCGCTTGGCGAAGCCCTTGGTGCTCGGCCCGAAAAAGCTGCCGTAGTCCACCTCCTGAAAGGCTTCGCGGTCGCGGAAGTCGCTGCCGACATCGCCCACGAACAGCACCATCGGCGTGGAGTCCTGGAAGGCGTTGTGCACGCCGATCGATGCGTTGGTGGCGCCCGGCCCGCGGGTCACGAAGCACACGCCCGGCCGCCCGGTGAGCTTGCCGTGCGCCTCGGCCATGAAGGCGGCGCCGCCCTCCTGCCGGTTCACGATGAAGCGTGCGCGGTCGCGGTAGGCATGAAAGCCGTCGAGCACCACGAGAAAGCTTTCGCCCGGCACGCCGAACGCGATCTCCATGCCTTGCGCGATCAGGCACTCGACGATCAGATGGCCTGCGGGTTGTGATGTACTCATGAGAAGTCGAACCTCAGCTGCAAATGTCTCCGGCAATTATGTCCGTCCGCCTCTCATATAAAATAATGTCTTGCGTTAATTCCCCAAATGGTTAAATTCACGCCATGAAGGCTCCGAAGGACTCCTCGACCGAAACGATCATCGAGCCACGCTCGCGCGACGCCGATCGCTCGCAACTCGCCATCCTCGCTTCGGCGCGCGACGAGTTCTCGCAACTGGGCCTGGCCGGCGCGCGCATGGACAGCATCGCGGCGCGCGCAGGCCTGAACAAGCGCCTCATCTACTACTACTTCGGCAGCAAGGACGACCTGTTCCTCGCGGTGCTCGAACGCACCTATGCCGACATCCGCGAAGCCGAGCAGCGGCTGCACCTGGACGAGATCGACCCGGTCGAGGCCATCCGCCAGCTCGTCTCCTTCACCTGGCACTACTACCTCGAGCACCCCGAGTTCATCACGCTGCTCAACAGCGAGAACCTGCATTGCGCCTCGCACCTCAAGCGTTCCGAGCGCATCCAGGAAATGAACTCGCCGCTGATGCAACTGCTCGACACCGTGCTCGAGCGCGGCAAGAAGGACAACCTGTTCCGCGCAGGCGTCGACCCGGTGCAGCTCTACATCTCGATAGCGTCGCTCTGCTACTTCTACCTCTCGAACAACCACACGCTCTCGGCCATCTTCGGCCGTGACCTGCGCGCGCCCAAGGCGATGGCCCAGCGCCTCTCGCACATGACCGACCTGGTCCTGGGTTACGTCCTGCACTGAGCCTGCGGGCGCCTCCAGGCTTCCTCCGGGTATTCACTAGGTGGCAGCGGTTGACGCTGCGGCGCAGCCGTTCCTAAAATCGTTAATTCACTTGATGGTGAATTGATCGATTCAAAGACAGCGGCCCGACCGCGCGGAGACAGACAACCGTGAAGCAACTCGCACGCACCACCGCCCTCACGGCGCTGACCTGCCTGGCCGCCCTGATGCCGGGCCTGGCCTTCGCGCAGAACGGCTACCCCACCAAGCCGATCCGCGTGATCGTTCCCTTCGCGGCCGGCAGCACCACCGACATCATTGCCCGCGCCATCGCCGACAAGATGGGCGCGAGCATGGGCCAGGTGCTGGTCATCGACAACCGCAGCGGCGCCAGCGGCACCATCGGCCAGCAGGCGGTGGCCACGGCCGCGCCGGACGGCTACACGATCATGATTCACTCGTCGTCGCACACGGTGAGCCCGTCGACCTTCGCCAAGCTGCCGTTCGACACGGTGGGTGATTTCGCCGGCGTCACGCCGATCTCGTCGCTGCCGAACGCGCTGGTTATTTCTCCCACGAAGAACATCAAGACACTGCCGCAATTGCTCGCCGCAGCGCGCGCGAAACCAGGCAGCATGAACTTCGCCTCGGCCGGCCAGGGCAGCGCCACGCACCTGAACGCCGAGAAGTTCAAGATGGCCGCGAAGATCGACGCGACCAACATCCCCTTCAAGGGATCGGGCGAGGCCGTGACCGAGGTGCTCTCGGGCCGCGTCGACTACTACTTCTCGCCCATCGCCCTGGTGATCGGCCAGATCAAGGAAGGCCAGCTGCTCGCACTGGCCGTCGGCTCGCCCAAGCGCGCCGCTGCGCTGCCGGATGTGCCAACCACCACCGAGGCCGGCGTGCCCGGCTCCGAATTCAACTTCTGGATCGGCATGATGGCGCCCGCCAAGACGCCGCGCGACATCGTCAACCGCCTGAACGACGAAGTGGCCAAGGCACTGGCCACGCCCGAGGTGAAGGAGCGCTTCGCGAAACTCGGCGCCGACGCCTGGACGCTCAAGCCCGAGCAGTTTGACGCCTACATCAAGGAAGAGATCGCGAGCAACGCCCAGCTCGTGAAGGCCGCGGGCCTCTCGGTCCAGCAGTCAGCCAGCTCACCCAAAGCCCCGTATCCGTCGTCATGCTCCGCAAGCTCCTGCTCTCTCCGGCCCTGCGCCCGTTCCTGCTGATCCTGTTGCTGCTGGTGCTGTGGGACCTGACGATCCGGCTCTTCAAGATTCCGGCCTACCTGATTCCCCCGCCGTGGGAGGTGGTGAAGCAGCTCGTCGCCGAATGGCCGCGCCTGCTCGGCGAGGCCTCGAAGACCACGCTCGCCACGCTGGGCGGCTTTGGCCTGACGATCTTGATCGGCATTCCGATCGCGATGGTCATCGCCTACTCGCGCCTAGTCGAGTTGTATGTGTATCCGCTGCTGGTGTTCTCGCAGAGCATCCCGAAGGTTGCCATCGCGCCGCTGTTCGTGGTGTGGTTCGGCTTCGGCATCTTCCCCAAGGTGATCTCAGCCTTCCTGCTCGGATTCTTCCCGGTGGTGGT
>CAMATD010000342.1 GCA_945860785.1 Variovorax sp. YR752
AGGCGCTGCTGGCCGCGCGCGCGGTGGCCTACATCGATCCGGCGGCAGGTGGTTCCAGCGGCGTGTACCTCTCGCAGTTGTTCGTCAGGATGGGCATCGCGCCGCAGATCCAGGCCAAGGCGGTGCTGGTGCCCGGCGGCCTGGTGGCGCACGCGTGGTCGATGGCGAGGCCGACATCGCGGTCCATCAGATCAGCGAGATCCTTGCCGTGCCGGGCGCCACGTTGGTCGGGCCTATTCCGGCTGAAATCCAGAACTACACGGTGTATGCCGGCGCCGTGGCGACCACGACGCGCGATGCAGCCGCCGCGCGGGCCTTTCTTGCGCTTCTTGGCGGCGCCGAGGGGCGCGCCGTGCTCAAGGACAAGGGCATGGAAGGGCCTTGATCGTGTGCGTGTTGAACGCCGGGCAGATGAGATCAATGCGCCTGCACGAATCCTGCTCGTCTCATCCGCTTCGACGCTGGTCTGCTGGTCTGTATGCTGACGTGAACTGCCGTTTCGTTGTTTGCGCGAGTCTCTTGGTCGGCTGCTGTCTGCCAGGAGCGGCCACTCGCCGCTCCGGCAGCATGCGGTCAGAGTCGAACAATCCGACCGAAATGAAGGAAGAATGACAATGACAACGCACCGGATTTTCGCGATGCCGTTCGCAAAGGTGTACCCGTTGTACGTCCAGAAAGCAGAGCGCAAGAATCGTACGAAGGAAGAAGTCGACCAGGTCATTTGCTGGCTGACTGGTTACGACTAGGCGGAACTGCAACAGCAAATCGAACAGGAGAACGATTTCGAAACGTTCTTCGATCAAGCCCCGGCCATGCATCCAAACAGTTCACTGATCAAGGGCGTCGTTTGTGGCGTTCGCGTCGAAGAAATCGATGATCCACTGATGCGGAAGATCCGCTATCTGGATAAGCTGGTCGATGAGCTCGCCAAGGGAAAGTCGATAGAGAAGATCTTGCGGAAATAACGCTCACGCTCTCTCAATGCCTAAAACGCACGCCATGCGTCGGTCCAGTGGAGGGGGGATTCGGCCAACTACGGACATTCAGACCAACCTCCCAATTTGAAGGAAGACGATGGGGTACGACCTGAGTTTGTGCACCGTGAGCGATGAGCAACTGGACTACCTTCGAGGGAACACTGAGCACACGCGCGATTTCATCGCAGGCCGGCGCCCGAAGACGACCACGACAGAAAAGGTCGGCTCCTGGTTCTCGAAGCGCGAGGTGGCGAAGGAGGTCGACGTCGAGGTCGGATGCGTCTGGCCAGAATCGGAAGCTGCCTGCACGAAACTGTACTCCAGGGGCGGGCTCTATTTCGTCATCAACGGAACTACCACCAAGCTTGAGGGAGTCACGAGCTTTCCGAACGTCGGAGGACGGTACCGTGGAGAAATGCTTGGGGTAGCGGTCGAACTTGGCGAGGTGCAGCTTGGACATGCGCACGCCTTTCGAGCAGCGCAGGTGGCTGAGCTTCGAGCAGCATTGCGCGACTTGGATGTGCCCACTGTGGAAGAGCGGGCGTATGCCTACGCTCTTGAGGCGGAGAGTGATGAGCGAGAGCTTGCGCAGGAAGCACTTGCTGACATCAAGGCTCTGCGCGAGTTCCTCGACCGTGCTTGCAGCGCGGAACGCGGAATGATTTGGTTCTGGGGCTAGAGTGGCTTGCGGCCACAACCGACCGTTCGCGAGCCAGAGTGAATCTACACAGAGTCGTCATTCCATACGTCTGCGGTGAATCAACTTGATGCCAGATGAAACTTGAACCATTTGATGAGGGGTTACATCACCGGCACATCGTGGCCTTCGATCCTGTCTATGGCGAAGTCTTTGCAGACGTGCAGGCGTTCGTTCACCAGTTCCTCGAAGGAGTGGAGCTGATGCACATCGGCAGTACGGCGGTCGATGGACTGCGCGGCAAGCCCATGATCGATGCTGTGGCGATCACAGCTCGGCAGGATCTTCGAGACGAACAACGCGCGTTCGAGCGTATGGGCTTCCAACGCCGGCCGGTATGGGTGGACAAGGACGAGAAGCCATACGTTTGCGCGTCTGTCGTTCACGCTGGCCGACGCTTCAACATCAACGTGCATATCTGCCATCGTGGCGATCCCGTGCACAAGGATTCGCTGGCCTTCATGGACATCCTCGCTCGTCGGCCCGACCTCCGCCAGAAGTATGAGGAGGCCAAAGACCGGGCGCACGCAATAGACCCGGGCGACCCGCAGGTCTACAACAAAGAGAAAGAGGCGGTGATCAGGGAAATTGAGGCCCAGATTGATCATCGGTAGATCAAGAGCGACAGCAGACGGCCATCAGCGGACATCCATGAATTCACCAGCCGATTTAGTAGCTGAGTTGCATCGCATTCTGGAGGGGACGTATGCGGCCGAGCGGGAGACCGGAATCCTGCGCTTAGACGCCATGCGGTCGGATGCAACGTTCTGGGTCGCTGAGCGATTGGCGAGCGGGGCTTCACTTGAGCTTCTGGATGCATCGCCCAGCTGGCTGGTCGATGAACTCTATGAATGGATCACGATTTTTCGCCAGGATGGACGCTTCGGGTTTGTCTCCAACCTCGGCGAGGTAGATCACTCTGCCTTGTTCGCGCTGATCGCTGCCAAGCTGCCCGAAAAGCATGTTTGACCGGTCTGTTTTAGGCACGCCAGCCCTCGCGCTGCGGCAGAATGCGGCTAGAAGCCGACGTTTGCGGGCGGAGGTCAATTCGCCCACAGCGGGCATCTGCGGCGTCAACACAACACGCTCCGACTCGCTTGGCGTTGCGGGGCACGAAGCGCGTGCACACCAACCGGCGCTGCATGAACAATCGGCTATCAACCGCAGTCCTAGATTCGAAGGGTTCAGTCGTGCCAACCATCCGCTTTTCGGCAATAGCGTCAGTATTCGACTTCCGCCAGTCTGACGAGGGCGACTTCGTTGATGACCGGGGCCGTCCTGCGGACGCTGCATGGGCTCACCTATTCGGCAGAGTCCTTTTCTGACTACCTTCTCGATGGCAGCGAGACCCAAGGACTCGCAGACCTCAGCATCTCTGGTGGAGAACTGAAGTTTGAGTTCGACCCGCAGGCTGGTGGCTTAGTGGCCCACACCGAATACTCAATTCCGCGTTTCTTGACGGAACCGGAGGTTGCAGTCTTGCAGAGGTACACCGTCGGCCAGTGGAGCGACGGCATCGGTTCAAATTTCTGCCAGGAGCGAATGGCGGATGGTCTCGCACCACAGGTTCTGATCACCAACGAGCAAGCGGTCCGCGCCGAGCAACTCGGATAGCCCACAGTGGAGTGCCAGGTCGACAATCGGCCATCAGCAGACCTTCGGCACCGGCTGGCAGTTGTGACAAAAATGAGGCGATAGGAGCGGCGATGACAGCACGTGAAAGTGAAGTGACGATAGACCTGCGCGATGTGGGCAGTGCGCTCGAACTTCAGCAACGGCTGATGACCTCGCTCGATTTTCCAGGTTGGTACGGGAAGAACTGGAATGCCTTTTGGGACGCCATCACAGGCTTGGTGGACATGCCGCATCGGCTGCGATTAGTCGGTTGGGCTGCCTTTGAAGACCGCCTTCCGCTTGATGCCAAGCGACTCCAGGAATGCCTCACACAAATGCAAGACGAGTTGCCAAGCCTAGCTGCCGCTGTAAGCTACGAATAGAGGGCCGACTTCGGCCAGAAGCCGACAATGCCCGGTGTCGTAGGTCTCCGCTTCAGGCTGGGCTCAGAGCGAGGTTCGAAAATGGTCCATTTCAGGGACCTTGTATTCGGCGCTGCGGATCACGTAGCCGCGAAAAAGCCCGAACGCTTTGTCTGTCCCGATGTCGCTTGGGGAAAGGATGTCCGGCGATAGCACGATCGAAGCTGAGTCATCGATGATTCCTACGTCGATGAATGCGGAAACGATTAACTCTGAGCAAAAGTAGGACTCGCGGTCCGCAGATTCCGGGAGTTGGGTCCCGTCAAAAAAGCCTGTCACCCTTTCCATCACCTGATCCGTGTGCTGCTGCTTCTTGTCGGGCACGCGCCGCATGCCGCGCATATTGAACCTCTTGCCGCTGTGAGCTTGGGCGAACTGCTCGAGTTTCTGAAGTCGCCGTGGTTCCCACGTCCCTGTTGCGGTTAGCACCGCCAGATGCTCATAGTCGTCCAGCAGGTGATCTAGCTCGATAATGCGGACCCTGGAGCTCGATGCTTCCAGGACCATCTGGTCGGAGAGGGCGATGGCCGCGTGAGAGTAGCCAAGCGGCTGAGCTTGGCGTTCGCCAGCCGTGATCGCCGAATAGCCACGAAGAACGTCTCCAGGGCAAACGTCTGTTGGCGACAGAATTAATGCGGCGTTGCCGGCGAGCGGGTAGTCCATCCAGCGAGCTTAGCCGCAATGCGCCGCGCAGCACCTGCGAGGGTGAGCGCGCGTCTGCAGTTGGTCAATACCATCTACTCGCCCGGCGGGCGGCAGCGTCAGCAACTCGCTGTGGATCGGTCATTCGTAAGCGGATCGGCCGTCAGCAATGGGACCGAATGCGACATTCGGTCGCGCGCAAAGCAGGCGTTCACTGTGCGTGGCCAATCAGTTTTCTTGGCTCGTCGAGATACAAGACACAACACGACCGCCACTTCCGCGTGCCGTCGCATCGGGTCAACAGGCCGCGTGTGTCACCCGTTAACGGCGAGGGAGGTCGTCTCCCTCACCCTGAAGGGAATCACATGAAAAAGCTTCTTGTCACCCTGGCCGTTCTGCTTGGTGCAGCCGGCGCGTTTGCGCAACCGAACAACGACATCAGCGTGAGCACCGACCCGGCACGCGCCGCGTCAGTGCTCAGTCATGCACAGCAGCTGCAGGCGCGCCCCGCGGAAAAGACGATGGTCGTGCACAGTCCCTCGGCCAAGGTGCACAAGCATGCGCCCCGTCACCATCACGGCAAGAAGCACCACGCCAAGAAGCCCTGAGGCTGGCGGGCGAGGGTAGAGATACGGGATACGGCGTATCGACGCCTTCGTCACGGCGCGAGCCGACGGACGAAGAACGCAATGATCTCGTCGCGGGCAGCGATCGTCGGCTGCCCCGCTTCGTCGATCAGGTGCGCGGTCACCACGCTGTGCGGGCTCCTGACCACGTGCTCGAAAAACGACGGCAGGCCGTCGCGGTTGGCCGCGCTGTCGGGAAGCACTCGTGCAACAAGACGGTCGCCGAGGGCCTCGGCATAGGCGGCGAAGCGCTGGGCCGTGCAGAAGCGGTCGCCATCGAAGCGGTAGGCCATGACGGTCAGGTCCTCCCGATCCAGGCGCTGTCGAACCGCGGCGATTTCGTCGGGCGCAATCTCGATCCCGGCTGGGTTGTCCAGCGGCAGTGATGGCTGGGACAGCACCGGCGCCAGCACCGAAGGCTTGAGCATCATCGTGAGCGCGAAGTTGCCGGTGAAGCACATACCGATCGCGCTGACACCGGGGCCACCGCACGCCTCGTGCGCCAGCCGCGCGAGGGACCGGAGCCATTGCGTCACCGGGCTCGATTTGTTGCCCGCGAAGGCGCGGAACTCGGCACTGACGCACGCCCACTGACAGACGGTCTCGCCTTCCTCGGCATCCGCGACGGCGCCGTCGCGACCGAACAGCGAGGGCATGTACACGGTGAATCCCGCGTCCCGAACCCAGCGGCTGAAGCGCGCCACATG
>CAMATD010000343.1 GCA_945860785.1 Variovorax sp. YR752
TATGCGCAGGACACATCTGAGGCGAATAACGAACTCCAACGCCATACCTGATTTCTTCATAGGGAGACCAAGACGAATTGGTAGCGACCTCGCAGCCTGTTGTTTGGGGATAGGCTATGTCGCAGAACGCGCGAGGATTCGGAGGCCGCGCATAAATGTAGTACCGGAGCAAGGTCTCCACCGCCTGCCTGGCAGGTTGCAAGAAGTGGACTCCAAACGCCATTTCCTGCTTGAACTTGGCATTGCGCACCCGCTGGTTGCGGCGCGACCGCTCCTGCGTCACGAAACCCTGAGGCAAAAAGAACGAGGCTTGCCAAGCCAATTGTTCGGAACAGTTTTCTGCGTTGATTGACCCCGCTTAGCTGCTGCATCACCAAGTCTTTCGTCCGCACGAAACGGACGAACCAAAAAAGCATTGGTTTGCGCACGCAACGATTCCACCCATCCACACTCACTTGTACCAACTCACGCATGAACGCTCCCTCATCCTTTATTAATTGCTCTGGTTAGTAAGACGCGCCTGCAGATGACGTGTGCCTGATCGTCTTCAATTTGTTTCAGGCTAGCTGAAAGACTAGGTGCAGACAACGACGGATCGATGGATCACAAGGTACGGACGACGGATAGAACGTGAAAGTACTCGTCAAATGGACGGCGTTGTGGTCGATATGCGACTGAGCCATCTGCAAGCGGTCAGCGTGTCTGCGTACCATTCACAACCGGCGCCGGCGTGTGAGCGGCGGCGGTAAATCCGCCCGATTCGACAAGTGCCGCCTCACTCTCATCGAGCAAGTTGGTGGGCAGATCGAAGGCATCGGCGACCGGCGCGCCTACACTGGCAAATCCGTGGTGACTGAATCGACGGTGGTGATACGACAACCGAACTACTTTCGTCCCCGCGCCTCATCGGCCTCATCCAAAATCCATCCCGCCGCGTACAAGTGCCTACGGCACGAGCTTCGACGTGCCCTACCCGAGGAGCAGTCATGCCGCAGGACATCGCATTCGCCATCCGCTGGGTCGAACGGGGTCTGGTGCCGGACACCGTGGTCCGTCACGGCATCCGCCGGCTGCTCAAGGAGCGGCTTACCGCGCTGCACGCCGGCGACGCCCTGGCGGTGGCTGAGCTCACGCAGGACTTCGTCGGGCAGATGCGCTCCGCCCACCTGGCACCCCTCCCGAGAAGGCCAACGAGCAGCACTACGAGGTGCTGGCCGCCTTCTTCGCCGAAGTGCTCGGCAATCACCGCAAGTACAGCAGCTGCTACTGGCCCGAAGGCACGCAGACGCTGGAAGAAGGCGAATCCGCCGCCCTGGCCGCCACCTGCGAGCGCGCCGGACTGGTCAACGGGCAGGACGTGCTGGAGCTTGGCTGCGGCTGGGGCTCGCTCACGCTCTGGATGGCCGCGAAGTACCCGGGCAGCCGCATCACAGCACTGTCTAACTCCAACTCGCAGCGCGAGTACATCGAGGGCCAGGCGGTGCAGCGCGGGCTCGGCAACGTGCGGGTGCTCACGCGCGACATCAACCTGTTCGACACCGACGAACGCTTCGACCGTGTGGTGTCGGTCGAGATGTTCGAGCACCTGCGCAACTGGCCCCAGGCCTTTGCCAACGTCGCACGCTGGCTCAAGCCGAACGGCCGCTTCTTCATGCACGTCTTCGCGCACCGCGAAGCGCCGTATCCCTTCGAGGTGCGAGGCCCCAGCGACTGGATGAGCAAGTACTTCTTCTCCGGCGGCATGATGCCCAGCGACGACCTCGCGCTGCACTGCCAGGACGACCTGCGCCTGCTGCGCCGCTGGCGCTGGGAAGGCAGCCACTACCAGCGCACGGCCGAGGCCTGGCTTCGCAACATGGATGCGCACCGCGACGAACTGCGGCCGCTGTTCCAGGCCACCTACGGCGCCGAGGCCGGCGTGTGGTGGACGCGCTGGCGGCTGTTCTTCATGTCGGTGGCCGAGCTGTTCGGTTTCGATCGCGGGCAGCGCTGGTGGGTGAGCCACTACCTCTTCGAGCGGTGCGTATGACCATGGAGATCGCGTTCGCGGGGCTCGCGTGGACGGCCGCGGTGGTGTTCCTGACCTGGCTTGCGAGCCTCGCGCGGCACGATGTGAGCCTGGTCGATCGCGTCTGGCCGGTCTGCATCGCGGGTGCCGGCCTGGTCTATTTCGCGCTGTTGCCGGGACACACGCCGCGTGGCCTCTGCATGGCCGTGCTCGGCACTGCATGGGCTGTGCGGCTTGGCCTGTACATCACTTCGCGCAACTGGGGCCACGGCGAAGACCGCCGCTACCAGGCGATCCGCGCGCGCAACCAGTCTGGCTTCGCGTTCAAGAGCCTGTACCTCGTGTTCGCGCTACAGGCGGTGCTGGCGTGGATCGTCTCCGCGCCATTCCTTCCCGGCATGGCGGCGGTGCAGCCGCTGGGCGCGCTCGACGTCGCCGGCATCGCGCTGGCGTTGTTCGGCACCTTCTTCGAGGCCATCGGCGATGCGCAGATGGTGCGCTTCAAGGCCGACCCCGCGAGCAAGGGCCAGGTCATGGACCGGGGCCTCTGGCGCTACACGCGGCATCCTAACTACTTCGGCGAGGCCTGCGTCTGGTGGGGGCTGTGGCTCGTCGCCATCGGCGGCGCGGGCTGGGGCGGGGCGTGGAGCGTGGTCTCGCCGCTGCTCATGACCTGGCTGCTGCTGAAGGTCTCGGGTGTGCGCATGCTCGAAGAAGACATCGGCGAGCGCCGCCCCGCCTACCGCGACTACATCGCGCGCACCAATGCCTTCCTGCCGGGGCCCGTGCGCAACAGCAAGGCGCCGTGACCGAAAGCTCGGCCACCGCTTGAAGTGATCGCCTCAACGCGAAGCAACGGCCACGGGCGCGTCGGCCGGCGACGGACTGCGCCCGATCATCCAGGCGCACGCGGCAGACACCACGCCCGCGAACAGCACATACAGGCAGATCTGCCACGGCTCGCCCCCACCCGATTTCAGCAGCGCGGTCGCGATGATCGGCGTGATGCCCGAGGCAAAAATTCCCGAGAACTGATAGACGAAAGAGATACCCGTGTAGCGCACCTTGGCATCGAACAGGTCGCAGAACAGCGCAGCCTCCGGCCCGTACACCGAGGCATACAGGATGCCGAAGGGCACGATGATCGCGAGCCACACCAGCAGCACGTTGCCGCCGCTGTGCGTCATGAGCCAGAAGCCCGGAAAGGCCGACACCGCGGTGATCAATGAGCCCCACATGTAGACCCTGGGCCGACCGATCTTGTCGGACAGCCGACCGAAGAAGGGGATGAAGAAGATCATCACCACCGCTGCCGCCATCACGCCCAGCAGCGCATCGGTGCGGCTGATCTTGAGCGTGCCCGTGAGGTAGTTGATCGAGAACACGCCGAAGATGTTGAAGAACACACCGTCGATGTAGCGCGCGCCCATGCCCTTGAGCACATTGCCGGGGTAGCGGCGGATCATGTCCATGAACGGAATGCGCAACTCGGCGTTGCGCGCCTTCACGGCCGCGAACTCCGGCGTTTCCTGCACGTGGAGGCGGATGTACATGCCGACCACCACCACCACACCCGAGGCCAGGCACAGGCCGATGGCCAGACCGATCTGCGGCAGCGAGGCGTAGAAGCCGCGCTTTTCCTGCGGTGCGTACTCGTACGCCATGAGCACCGCACCGCCCCATTCGTCGCCCAGGCCGATGCCCTGTGCAATGCGAAGCAGCAGCAACAGGAGCGGCGCCGCGATGCCGATCTGCGCGTAGGTGGGCACCAGCCCGATCAGGAAGGTGGCCACGCCCATGATCATCAGCGTGATGATAAGCATGCTCTTGCGGCCGATCTTGTCGCCGAAGTGGCCGAAGATCACACCGCCCAGCGGCCGCGTGACGAAGCCCACCGCGAAGGTCGTGTACGCCAGCAAGGTCGACACCACCGGGTCGCTGCCCGGGAAGTAGAGTTTGTTGAACACGATGCCGGCCACCACGCCGTACAGGAAGAAGTCGTACCACTCGATGGTGGCGCCCACCAGGGCCGAAACCACCACCCTGCGAATCGCTTTCTCGTCGCTTGCGCTCATGTGTTTGTCTCCAATGAGGTGTTGTCGTGGCGGCCTCTGCGGGCCTCTGTGAGCCTATTTCCTGGCGTCCTCTCTGATCAGGTCGATGGCCTTCTCGGCCATCATCACGGCGGGTGCGTTGGTGTTGCCCGACACCAGCGTCGGCATCGCCGAACAATCGATCACCCGCAGGCCCGCGATGCCGTGTACGCGAAGGCGCGCATCGACGACGGCGAGCGGGTCGCTGCCCATGCGGCAGGTGCCGGTGGGGTGGAAGATGGTGGCGCCGTTGTTGCGGCAGAACTCCAGCAGGTCTTCGTCGCTCGTTGCCTCGGGGCCGGGCTTGACCTCGCGCTTCACATAGGGACGCATCGCGGGCGAATCGGCAATCGCGCGTGCGGCCTTCACGCCGGCCACGGTGGTCGCGCGGTCGAGCTCAGTGGCCAGGTAGTTGGGCTGCATCTCGGGCGGCTCGGCCGCGTCGAGCGAGCGGATGCGGATGTGGCCGCGCGACTCGGGCCGCAACTGGCAGACCGACATCGTGAAGCCCGAGTACGGATGCACCTTGCCGCCCGCCATGTCGGCCGAGAGCGTGGCGACGTGGAACTGGATGTCGGGCGTGGCGGCCACCGGCTGACCGTTCGCATCCTTCAGCGCGCGCATGAAGCAGCCGCCTTGGTTGATGCCGACCGCGAGCGGGCCGGTGCGATGCAGCAGCCATTCCATGCCCATGCCCATCTGTCCCAACCACGAGTTGAGCTGGTCGTTGGTGGTGATGGGCTTGGTGCACTCGTAGCCGAGGCGAATCTGCAGATGGTCCTGCAGGTTCTCGCCGACGCCGGGAAGCTCGTGCACCACCGGAATGCCGATGCGGTCGAGCAGTGCGCGCGGCCCGATGCCCGAGAGCTGCAGCAGCTGCGGCGACTGGATCGAGCCGGCCGACAGCAGCACCTCGGCGCGGCAGCGCGCAGTCTTCAGCTCGCCGCCTTGCCGGTAGGTGATGCCGACGGCACGTCGCCCTTCGAACACCAGCTTGCCGGCCAGCGCGTCCGTCTCGATGCGCAGGTTGGGCCGGTGCTTGGCCGGTGTCAGGTAGGCCTTGGCCGTGCTGCAGCGCCAGCCCTTGTGCGTGGTCAGCTGGTAGTAGCCCGCGCCTTCCTGCGCGGCGCCATTGAAGTCCTCGGTGCGCGGCACGCCGGTTTGCTGCGCGCCGTCGATGAAGGCTTCGATCAGTTCGTGCTTCACCGCGATGTCCGACACCTTCAGCGGCCCGTCGCCACCGTGAAACGCATCGGTGCCGCGCTGGTTGCCTTCGGACTTGATGAAGTAGGGCAGCACGTCGTCATAGCCCCAGTCTGCATTGCCGAGCGCTGCCCAGTGGTCGTAGTCCTCGCGCTGGCCGCGGATGTAGATCAGACCGTTGATCGCGCTCGACCCGCCCAGCGTCTTGCCGCGCGGCCAGTAGATGCGCCGGCCGTTCATGTTCGGATCGGGGTCGGTCTCGAAGCGCCAGTTGTAGGTGGGGCTCCACATCGTTTTGCCGTAGCCGATGGGCAGGTGGATCCAGAGTGACCTG
>CAMATD010000344.1 GCA_945860785.1 Variovorax sp. YR752
AGCGTGGTGTTGGGCCCGGGCGAAAAACTCATCGCCGTGGCCAGCACCAGCAGCGCGGTGAATTCTTGCCAGTTCATGACACACACTCTAAACTTGAGACCATTACAGTGCCAATACAGATGGTCGAACAAACAAGGCATCTGTATCGGTCATTCCTTCGACACACCGTCCTTCACAGAGCGAGAGCATGCTGACACGAACCTCCACCCAGTCGTTGACGGGGCAGTTGGCCGACCGTCTGGCCGAGCGCATCCGCACCCGGCTGCTGCCCCCCGGCGCCCGCCTGCCCTCGGTGCGCGAATGCGCCAGGCAGCAGGGCGTGAGCCCCTATACCGTCGTTGCCGCCTCCGACCAGTTGCTGGCACAGGGCCTGATCGAAGCCCGCCGGCAGCGCGGCTTCTACGTGCGGGATTCGGCGCCCGCGCAGGAGAGCCGCACGCCGCCCAATTCCGCGCCCATGGTCATGCAGATGATGGCCTCGCGTGTACCGGCCGACGCGAGCTCGCTGATCCGCAGCATGTTCCACCGCCCGAGCGACAAGCCGCAGCCCGGCATGGGCGTGTTTCCGCCGGACTGGATGTCGTCGACCTTCATGCCGACGGCCGTGCGGCGCATGACCAGTACAGCGGTGCTGCAGGAGCTGTCGCTGCAGTACGGCGAGCCGGCCGGCGACATGAGCCTGCGCCGCAGCCTCTCGCAGAAGCTCGTGGGCATCAACGTGCCCGCCGCGCCCGACCAGATCATCACCACCATCGGCGCCACCCATGCGCTGGACATCGTGAGCCGCACGCTGCTGCGGGCGGGCGACCCGGTGATGGTCGAGGAGCCGGGCTGGGCGCTGGAGTTCGCGCGGCTCGAGGCGCTGGGCATGCGCATCCTGCCGGTGCCGCGGCGCGCCGACGGGCCCGACCTGGAGGTGATGGCGCAGTACTGCGCACTGCACCAACCCAAGCTGTTCGTCAGCGTGAGCGTGCTGCACAACCCGACCGGCTACAGCCTCACGCCGGGCAGCGCGCACCGGGTGCTCAAGCTGGCCAACGAATACGACTTCCACATCGTCGAGGACGACACCTACAGCCACCTCGCGCCCGAGCACGCCACGCGGCTGAGCGCGCTCGACGGGCTGCAGCGCACGATCTACGTGAGCGGCTTCGCGAAGATCCTGGCGCCCAACTGGCGCATCGGCTTCCTGGCCGCGCCGCCCGCGCTGAAGGAACGGCTGCTCGAAACCAAGCTGCTGGCCACGCTGACCTCGCCCACGCTGTTCGAGCGGGCGCTGTCGTGGTGCATCGACCAGGGGCAGTTGCGCCGGCATTCGGAGCGCGTGCGCATCCGGCTCGATGGCGCGCGCGGCCAGGCCGTGAAGCTGGCGATGTCGCACGGATGCACTTTCGCGTCGGAGCCGACCGGGTTGTTCGGCTGGGTCGATACGGGTGTCGATACCGATGCGCTCACCCAGCGCATGCTCGACCAGGGCTACCTGCTGGCGCCGGGCTCGCTGTTCCATGCGCGGCGGCCGCCGCGCACCATGATGCGGATCAATTTCGCGACCTCGCAGGACGCCACGTTCTGGAAGGTTTTCAGCAAGGTGAGAGACGAGCTTTAGCGGCAGGTAAAAGGCGGGGCGGGCCGGGCCAAACGCCGGAGGCTTGGAGTAAGCTGGCAGCACAAGAAAACCCAGCTTGGAGACCTCCCGCATGACCAACGCCAGCCAACCCTTCAACTTCAGCCAGTTCGTCCCCGGATTCGACTTTCTGAAGAATCTCGCGGGAGGCGCGGCTGCGGGCGCCGGCGCCAGTTCGGTGCCGGGCATCCCGAGCATCCCGAGCTGGGTGGCGCCCACGCTGAGCGTCGAAGAGGTCGACAAGCGCATCCAGGAACTCAAGACGGTGCAGTACTGGCTCGAGCAGAACGGCCATGCGCTCAAGGCCACGATCCAGGCGCTCGAAGTGCAGAAGATGACACTGTCGACCCTGCGCGGCATGAATGTGCGAATGGAAGACATCGCCAGCGCATTCACCAAGCAGGCGGCTGCCCTTGCGCCGGCCCCCGCGCCTGCCCCGGTGGCGGCAGCGCCGGTCGAGCCCGAGGCCGAGCCTGAAGAGGCGCCGGCACCGAAGAAGCCCCGCAGCAAGCCGGCCTCGGCCGGTGCTGCGACGGGTGCCGATGGCGGCGTGGTCGATCCCATGCAATGGTGGGGCTCGCTGACCGAGCAGTTCCAGCAGATCGCCAGTTCGGCGCTGCAGGACGCCGCACAGCTCAAGGTGCCGGCCATGGCCCAGCCGCTGGCCGACGCGGTCGGCAAGGTGATGGGCAAATCGGCGGCCGGCAAGCCTGCGGCCAAAAAGGCGGCAGCGCCCGCCGCGAAGAAAAAGACGGCTGGCGCCGCGCGCAAGCGAACCACCAGCCGGCGCTGACATCATACTACACACATCCTTTTTGAAGAGAACGGGTTGGCACGCACATCATGAAGTTGTTTCCCACTGGTCATGCCACCCATCCGCAATGGCGCATGGCGGCCGGCCTCGTGCTGGCCCAGTTGCGCGCACAGATGGCCTTGCCCGACTACGCCTCCTCGCCGACGCTCGGGCTGCTCTACATCACCGACCACTACGCGGCCGAGGCGCAGGACATCCTCGACCACCTGAGCGCGGAGCTACCCGAGGTGACCGACTGGTCGGGCACGGTCGGCATCGGTGTCTCGGCCAACAACGCCGAGTACTTCGACGAGCCCGGCATGAGCCTGATGCTCTGTGCCCTGCCGAGCGACCAGTACCGCGTGTTCTCGGGCGTGGCGCCGCTGGGAAATTCGGAAATGAGCGGCTTCGAGGCGCACACGGCGCTGGTTCATGCAGACCCCGCAACGCCCGACCTGGCCGAACTGATCAGCGAGATGGCGGGCCGCACCGACACCGGCTACCTGTTCGGCGGGCTCTCGTCGGGCCGTGGCGGGGCGCTGCAGTTCGCGGTCGGCGGCAACGGCAATATTCGCAGACACGGCGCGGCGGGCGGCATGTTCTCGGGCGGCCTCTCGGGCGTGGTGTTCGGCGAAGGCGTGCGGCTGGTGTCGCGTGTCACGCAGGGCTGCCAGCCGCTGCGTTCGGGCGCTGTGCGAGAGCGCGAGATCACCGAGGCCGACGGTAACCTGCTGCTCAAGCTCGACGGCGAGCCCGCGCTCGACGTGCTGCTGGCCGACCTGCAGGTGTCGCTCGAACGGCCGCAGGAAGCCATCGACGCCGTGCGCAACACGCTGGTCGGCCTGGCCGATGCGGGCAGCGACGGTATCCGCCGCACGGGCGACCTGGGCGCTGATGTGCTGGTGCGCCACATCATCGGCCTGGACCCGACGCGCCGCGGCATCGCGATCGCGGACGTGGTCGAGGCGGGCATGCGGCTGACTTTCTGCCGGCGCAATGCGCAGGCTGCGCGTGCCGATCTGATGCGCATCTGCGCGGAGATTCGAGAAGAGCTCGAGCCGGAAGAACAGACGCTGGCCACCGCCCGCGCTGTCGCGGCCGGCGAGGCCGAGGCGGCGCCGCATCCCGCACGGCGCATTGCGGGTGCGGTGTATGTGAGCTGCTCGGGGCGGGGCGGGCCGCATTTCGGCGCACCGGGCGCCGAATTGCAGATCGTTCGGCACGCCTTGGGCGATGTGCCGTTGGTCGGTTTTTTTGCTGCCGGCGAGATCGCTCGGCACCACCTGTATGGCTACACCGGCGTGTTGACGGTGTTCACCAGCAACGACTGACTGAGCGCGATCAGGCCGGCTGCAGCACGCGCGGCGCGGGTGCCGGCATGCCGGCGAACGCGAAATCCACCTCGGGCGCGAGCCCGCTCACGATCCGCGCGATCGACTTGCCCGAGCCGCAGGCGTGCGTCCAGCCGAGCGTGCCGTGGCCGGTGTTCAGGTACAGGTTCGGCAGTTTCGTCTTGCCGATCAGCGGCACGTTGCTCGGCGTTGCGGGGCGCAGGCCGGTCCAGAACTGGGCCTGCTCGGTGTCGCCGGCGCCGGGGAACAGCTCTTCGACGCGCCGCACGATGGCCTCGCAGCGCACGCGGTTCAGGTCGCGGTCGTAGCCGTTGAGTTCGGCCGTGCCGGCGATGCGCAGGCGGTCGCCCGATTCCGAGGTGTAGCGCGAGAACACGAGCTTGTACTCGTCGTCGGTCAGCGAGACTTGGTGGGCCTTCGATGCATCCTTGACAGGTAGCGTCACCGAATAGCCCTTGGCCGGGTAGATCGGCAGGCGGATGCCCAGCGGCGCGGCGTAGATCGGACTGAGCGAACCCATGGCGAGCACGAATGCGTCGCCGCGGATGCGCTGGAAGCGGCCTTCGCTGTCGGTGGCTTCGACGTGATCGAGGCTACCGCCGGCTTCGCGCAGTGCGGTCACCGTGTGGCTCATGAGGAACTTCACGCAGGCTGCGGCTGCGAGGCCGACCAGTTCGCGCGCGAAGCGGTTGGCGTCGCCGGATTCGTCTTCGGCCGTGTAGGTGGCGCCGGCCAAGTGCGGGCGGATGTGGGCGAGGGCGGGCTCGATCTTCACGGCTTCGTCGGCCGAGATCACCAACCGTTCGCAGCCCAGCGCGCGCATCTGCTCGGCGGGCTTGAGGGCGCCGTCGAACTCTTTCTGCGTCGTATAGAAATGCAGGATGCCCTGGGTGCGCTGGTCGTAGCTGAGGCCGGTGTCGCGGCGCAACTGCTGCAACATGTCGCGGCTGTAGGTGCCGAGGCGAACGATCTGCTCGATGTTGTGCTTCGTGCGCGCCGGCGTGCATTCGCGCAGGAACTGCAGGCCCCAGAGCCACTGGCGCATGTCGGCGCGGATGCGGAAAAGGAGCGGGGCGTCTTCCTTGCCCAGCCATTGCAGCACCTTCAGCGGGGCGCTGGGGTTGGCCCACGGTTCGGCGTGGCTGACCGAAATTTGCCCGCCGTTGGCGAAGCTGGTTTCGGCGGCCGGGGTGGCCTGCCGGTCGATCACGGTCACTTCGTGGCCGAGTTGCTGGAGGTAGTAAGCCGAAGTCACGCCGAGCAGGCCGGCGCCAAGAACGATCACGCGCATTTCAAGTACCTTTGAGGTTGCAGCGCTTGAGCGGCGGGCGTGGTGTGCTATTGAATGAATAGCAAGCAACCGGACGACCGCTGTCCAAGTTGCCGCTCCCCCTGTCCTCGGTACCTGAGAGATTCACCCGTTGCGCCTTGCAATGGGTTTGCTCCTTCGGTGCATCACGGCCACATGAGGTGGGTGATGGCTCTCCAGACGGCGTTTCAGTTGGTGCAGTACAGACCCCTTGTTCGGGCCGACCTGAGCGTTTATGGGAGTTTGCGCCTTCGGTAGGGCCACCGGGGTGGCCCGCTCTCCTGCAGTAGGGCGATTGTAGGCGGGGCTTGCGCAAGCGCCAACCCCGGTTTCGGTTCGTGGGGCCAATGGGATAATCATCTGTTGATTCGCCAGAGGGCGATCGTTTCACAACAACAGGGGACTTCATGATTCTGATCACCGGCGGAGCCGGCTTCATCGGCGCCAATTTCGTACTCGACTGGATCGCGCAGAGCGACGAGGCGGTCGTGAACCTCGACAAGCTCACGTACGCGGGCAACCTGGAGACGCTCGCCTCGCTCAAGGGCAGTCCGA
>CAMATD010000345.1 GCA_945860785.1 Variovorax sp. YR752
AGCGCGATGCGCCCTGCGTCGGCCGGCTCCCCGGTGGCCACCACGATGGGTTTGCGTGAAGTCGGCGCGCTCGAAAAATCGCAGCCGAAAAGCATGGTTTCAACCGAGCGCAAGCGCCACGACGCCGGCCGCGATGAAGACGGCACCAAGCAGCCGCAGCAGCCGGTCCCCCTCGCGCAGCAGATGGCCACCGATCAACGCGGCGAACAGCATCGACACCTCGCGCGCCGGCGCGACGTGCGAGATCGGCGCCTGCTGCACCGCATAGAGCACGAGCACATAGGACACCGGACTGATCGCCGCCACCAGCAGCGCGTACTTCCACTGCTCGCGCCACATGCGCGCGGTCGTGACGCGATCCTGCAGCGCGGCGGGCAGCAGCAAGACGAGGCGCACGAAGTTGCTCATGTAGTCGAGCAGGATGGGCGACATCGCCAGGAACTTCACCGCGTAGCTGTCGGCCACCGTGTAGGCCGCGATGAAGGCGCCCGTCAGCACGCCGTAGCGGATGCCCTTCTGCACCCGCTCGCGCTGCGCCGGGTCATGCTTCTTGTGAAACAGGCGCGGGCCGCCGGCCACGAGGAACACGCCGAGCACCACGCCGAAGATGCCCGGCGACGCCGACGAGGCTGATCTTCTCGCCGAGGAACAGGATCGCGACCAGCGACGACAGCAGCGGCCCCGAGTCGCGCGCCAGCGGGTAGACCACGGTGAGGTCGGATTTGCGATAGCCGCGCAGCAGCACGACGTAGTAGAAGACATGCAGCACGCCGCTCAGCGTGATGAAGCCCCACTCTTTCGCGCCCCAGGTCGGCACGACGCTCCAGCCCAGCGTGATGCCCACCGGCGCCCACACGACGGCCATGAACACACCGCTCTGGAACGCGAAGCGCGCATCGCCGTTCGCCTTCTTGGCGGCGATGTTCCAGCTGGCATGAATGACCCCGGCGAGCAGGATCAGCGCGAATGCGGAGAGCGGCACCCCTCGGGATCAGTGGCGGCCGACGATGGCGGCGGTGGCCATCAGTTCTTCGAGCAGCGCGAGCGAGACCTTGCCCGAGACCTTGTAAGGGTCGAGTTCGGGCTTTTCAGAGTACTTGAGCAGCGTCGAGGCATTGAGCTTCGAGAGATTGACCTGCCCCATCGTCCAGTCGCCGAAACGGCGCTCGGAGATTTCTTCGTAGTGCAGCAGCACCACGTCCTTGTGGCGTGCATCGCGCTGGATGTGGCCGTAGAGATCGCTGATGGCGTCGCGCCCGCCCTCGATGGCCTGCAGGAAGGTGCCGGCGCCGTAGCAGAGGATGCCGGTGATGCCGCAGCCCGGATTGTGCGTGCGCGATTGCGCAAGGATCGCTTCGATGGCCGCGGGGCTGGTGTCGACGGCGCGGCTGGCGTAGAGAAGTCGGACCAACATGTTCAGCTCTTTCTCGGCAGGAGGGAAAGGAATTCGCGACGCAGGCTCGGGTCCTTGAGGAACACGCCGCGCATCACGGAGTTGATCATCTTGCTGTCCATTTCCTTCACGCCGCGCCAGGCCATGCAGAAATGCTCTGCTTCCATGACCAGCGCGAGGCCGTCGGGCTGCGTCTTTTCCTGGATCAGGTCGGCCAGCTGCACCACGGCCTCTTCCTGAATCTGCGGCCGGCCCATCACCCATTCGGCGAGGCGCGCGTACTTCGACAGGCCGATCACGTTGGTGTGCTCGTTGGGCATCACGCCGATCCAGAGCTTGCCGATGATCGGGCAGAAGTGGTGCGAGCAGGCGCTGCGCACGGTAATCGGGCCGACGATCATCAGCTCGTTCAGATGCTCGGCGTTGGGGAATTCGGTGAGCGGCGGCGGCGGCACATAGCGGCCGCGGAACACCTCGTTCAGGTACATCTTGGCGACACGGCGCGCGGTGTTGTCGGTGTTGTGGTCGTTCTCGACGTCGATGACGAGGCTCTGCAGCACGCCCTTCATCTTGACCTCGACCTCGTCGAGCAGCGCCTCCAACTCGCCGGGTTCGATGAACTCGGCGATGTTGTCGTTGGCATGGAAGCGCTTTCGCGCTGCGTTCAGGCGCTCGCGGATCTTCACGGAGACGGGCGTGCCCTCGTCATCGTCTTTTCGATCGGGGAGCGGTTCGACGTCGGTTTTCCTCAGCATGGCGGGGATCGTACCAGTGAATGACTCCAGGGCATTCGGGCCTGCAGCGCCCGCCCCTTCTTGGAGCAATGCTATCAATTGAGTAGCGTGAAGTCGGCCACCAATGGCAGGTGATCGGACATTCGCGCCCAGATCGGGCCGCGTGGCACGGTGCAGGCCAGCGGCTCCAGTTGGCGGCCGTAGACGAAATCGAGCTGCGCAACCGGCAGGCGCGAGGGGTAGGTGAGCGTGCGCGGGCCGCGCAGGTCGCTGGTGTCGCGCAGGCCCATGGCATTCATGGCGTAGCGCATGCGCGCGCCCCAGTCGTTGAAGTCGCCGGCCACGACCACGGCCTCGTCGGCCGGCACTGCGCGGTCGATGAACTCGCGCAGGCGGGCGATCTGCCGCACGCGGCTGCCCTTGATGAGGCCCAGGTGCACCACGATGGCGTGCACCGGCTGCCCTTCCACCTCGATCACGACGTGCAGCAGTCCGCGCTGCTCGAAGCGGTGGTCGGAGATGTCCTGGTGGCTGGTGCGGATCACGGGCCAGCGCGTGAGCAGCGCATTGCCGTGCTCACCATGGCGCGTGACGGCATTGGTCTCGTAGACGGCGGTGTAGCCCTCGGGCGCGAGGAAGTCGGCCTGCGGCAGCTCGGGCCAGCGCGCAAAACGCGCTGCGGCCTGCCGGTTCATCTTGCGCACCTCTTGCAGGCAAATGATGTCGGCGTCGAGCTGCTCGATGGCGTGGCCGAGGTTGTGGATTTCGAGTCGCCGGGCGGGCCCGATGCCCTGCACACCCTTGTGGATGTTGTAGGTCGCGACCCGGAGGGTGTGTGCCGGCAGATTCATTGCACAAATTCTGGCAGCAACAGAATGGCTTCGGCGTTCGACGGGGAAAAGCACGCGTCGGCCGCTTCGTGGTACGGCAGCCATTGCCAGTCGGTGTGCTCGCGCGGATCGAGTCGAGGTGTCAGGCGCTCGGGCACGCAGAGGCCGAACAGATGCTCGGTGTTGTGCGTGACGCCGGGCTCGTAGCGGGCGCGCCAGCGGGGGTAGATCTCGTAGACGTTGCGCAGCTGCCAGTCGACCAGTTGCGAGGCCAGCGCGGTGCCCTCGCCGCACTGGATGCCGGTTTCCTCGGCCACCTCGCGCGCCGCGGTGAGCGCGAGCGGCTCGTCGACCGCGTCCTTGCTGCCGGTGACCGATTGCCAGAACTCGTTGGCATCGGCGCGCCGGATCAGCAGCACGTCGAGCGCCGGCGTGTGGATCACGCCAGCACCGACTCCGGGATTTTCCAGGGCCGGGTGCTCGTCGTCATGGGCGCATCAGGCAGTTTGAGGTGTGTTGCGCAGTTTGATGTGCAGCTCGCGCAGCTGCTTCTCGTCGACCGGGCTCGGCGCCTGCGTCAGCAGGTCTTGTGCGCGCTGGGTCTTGGGGAAGGCGATCACGTCGCGGATCGACTCGGCGTCAGTCATGAGCATCACGAGGCGGTCCAGGCCGATGGCGATGCCGCCGTGCGGCGGTGCGCCGTACTGCAGCGCGTCGAGCAGGAAGCCGAACTTGAGCTGTGCGTCTTCCGCGCTGATCTTCAGCGCACGGAACACCTTGCTCTGCACTTCCTCGCGGTGGATACGGACCGATCCGCCGCCCATCTCGATGCCGTTGAGCACCATGTCGTAGGCCTTGGCGATGCACTTCTCGGGCGCGGTGTCCATGAGGTCTTCATGGCCGTCCTTCGGTGCGGTGAACGGATGGTGCACGGCCGACCAGCGCTGGCCTTCCTCGTCGAACTCGAACATCGGGAAGTCGACCACCCAGAGCGGTGCCCAGCGGTCGTCGAACAGGCCGCTCTTCTTGCCGAAGGCGCTGTGGCCGATCTTCACGCGCAGCGCGCCGATGGCGTCGTTGACGACCTTTTCCTTGTCGGCACCGAAGAACAGGATGTCGCCGTTGCGGGCGCCCGTGCGGGCAATGATCTCGGCCAGCGAGGCATCGTCGAGGTTCTTCACGATCGGGCTTTGCAGGCCTTCGCGGCCGGCTTGCGCGTCGTTGACCTTGATGTAGGCCAGGCCCTTGGCGCCGTAGATCTTGACGAATTCCTGGTACGCGTCGATTTCACCGCGCGACAGGCCGCCCTCGGCGCCGCCGCCCGGCACGCGCAGTGCCACGACACGACCGCCTTCCATGGTGGCGGCGTTCGAGAACACCTTGAACTCGACGCGCTTCATGAGCTCGGTGAGTTCGGTGAATTCGAGCTTCACGCGCAGGTCGGGCTTGTCGGAGCCGTACTTGAACATCGCGTCGCCGTAGGTCATGGTCGGGAACACCGGCAGGTCGATGCTGGCGGCATTGCGGAACACGGTGCGGATCATGCCTTCGAACATCTCGCGGATTTCTTCTTCCGAGAGGAACGAGGTCTCGATGTCGATCTGCGTGAATTCGGGCTGGCGGTCGGCGCGCAGGTCTTCGTCGCGGAAGCACTTCACGATCTGGTAGTAGCGGTCGTAGCCGGCCACCATCAAGAGCTGCTTGAAGAGCTGGGGCGACTGCGGCAGCGCGAAGAAGCTGCCGTCGTGCACGCGGCTGGGCACGAGGTAGTCGCGCGCGCCTTCGGGCGTGGACTTGCCGAGCATCGGCGTCTCGATGTCGATGAAGCCGTTGGCGTCGAGGAACTTGCGCGTTTCCATCGTCACCTTGTAGCGCAGCATCATGTTGCGCTGCATGGCCGGGCGGCGCAGGTCGAGCACGCGGTGCGTGAGGCGGGTGGTTTCCGACAGGTTGTCGTCGTCCAGCAGGAACGGCAGCGTGACCGAGGGGTTGAGCACCTTCAGTTCATGGCACAGCACTTCGATCTTGCCGCTCTTGAGCTGGTCGTTGACGGTGCCTTCGGGGCGCGCGCGCACCAGGCCCGTGATCTGCACGCAGAACTCATTGCGCAGGCCCTCGGCCACGGCGAAGGTGGAGGCGCGATCGGGGTCGCACACCACCTGCACATAACCTTCGCGGTCGCGCACGTCGATGAAGATCACGCCGCCGTGGTCGCGGCGACGGTTGACCCAGCCGCACAGGGTAACGGTTTGGCCCAACAGGGCTTCGGTCACGAGACCGCAATAGTGAGTACGCATGGCCATGGAGATGACTTCCGGCGCCGTCGTGGCGCGTTCGTTTTTTATGAGTTGGATGGCTTGGTCGCCAGCGTGGCAGGGCCACCGGGAACGACCACGCCCATCGAGACGATGTACTTGAGCGCTTCGTCCACGCTCATCTTGAGTTCGATGCAGTCGCTGCGCTTGAGCATCACGAAGTAGCCGCCCGTGGGATTGGGCGTGGTGGGCACGTAGACACCGAGGTAGTCGCCGCCGCCCAGGTGCTCGACCACGTCGGCGCCGGGGGTGCCGGTGACGAAGGCGATGGTCCAGACCCCTTCGCGCGGCCACTCCACCAGCACGGCCGT
>CAMATD010000346.1 GCA_945860785.1 Variovorax sp. YR752
TCGAACGAAGACGATATCAACCTTCTCCTAGTGCTGGTCCTCGGGCGTGTCAGCATACGCCCTCGAACATCGTCGACGATCAACTTCGAGCGGGCGCTCAGCGATTTCACCCTGATAAAGTCAATTGACGACAGCAAGCATCTAGCAACCGCGGCTCGACTAATGCTCCGTCATCGCCATGTGTTCTTCGATCGTGAAGTCTCGATGGCTTGGCCCAGCATGGACAAGAACTCCAAGGACGCAGTGATGGCTAGTGCTGCGCCTGCCGTGAAAGTGGCATGGCTACTTTGTGTGTTGGTGGCCCGCGAACTCTTCAATGGAGAACATCACCTTAGGCCAAGCGAAGCAATGACTCTTAGCCTCCTCGACGAGGTTCCAGGCAGCAACGCGATCGAGAGTCGTCGCCAGTTTCTTCAGACCATGGAACACGAGCAAGAAGCCACACAAACTGCGCTCGAGGTTCGGCGAGTCAAGGTTCCAGATCGACTCAAGCGACGCTAGATCAAGTTGGCCATTGAACAACTCTATTGCCTACATGAACGCTTAAACGCTGCCTGCCTTCTGGTCTGACCGATGCTTGGCTAAGGTTTTCATGGGGACGATGAGGTCATTGACCACCTCCACTAGTTCACTTAAACGCCCCCTTGCTCCGGGCAAGGTGCATCACCAGTCGCGCGTTGACGACTTCAAAAAGCGCCTCGAATCGCTTCGAACTGTCGTCGGTCATGGTCTTCGCGGGCGCAGTTGCCAGCTTCTTCAAAAGCAGGGCGGCAGGCCGAGTCTTATAGAACTTGATGCCAAGCGTGTCGAAAGCCGCTTCGATGCGCTTGACAATCCTTGGAATTTTCACATTGAGCTCAAGCTTCTTGCCCGCCAGTTCAGCGGAATAACTATCCCGAACCAATGCTTCGTAGATGGCTGAATCCAGCAAATCTTCGATGTCGGCCTCTGCGGGCTTCACTTCAAATCCATCAGATACAAACACCACGTTCTGCTCGGCGATGAGCTTGCTCTTGACCAGATGCTCTTTGGTAGCGGCGGCTTCCTTCTCCTGATCGAGCAGCACCAGGACGTTCTGCTCTTCGGAAGTAAGCAGCGCAACCATGTATGAGACCTTCTGTGCACCTCCGACTGGCGTTATCGTCAGCACGGGATTCAACGAAACCTTGCCTTGCTCGCCTAGATAAGCCGACACTGACGAAAGCATCCAGAAGTCAGTGACCCCCTCGACAATGAGATTGTGCGACCCGATGAACAAGCCTTGTGCAATGTTGTAACCGAGCGCTGCCTGCAGCGGAAACAGGGTGCGGGCATCACCTGTCGGATCGTTCGTTACGGTCGTGCCTTTCTCTTCGTCGATGCTGACGGTCCGCACCGATTCAAGCTTGTGCGTCGGCACCATGAAGGGAGTATGTGTCGTGTAGACGATCTGATTCTTGAAGTCCTTCTCGAAGTGACCCAGGAGGTCAGTCTGTGAACGCGCATGCAGATACAGCCCCGGCTCATCAAGCAGCAGGATCGCACTCTCAGCTACACCGCCCTTGGTATCTGCGAAGAACGTGATTTAGAACGAAAAGAACCATTGAAATCCCCTGCTGCGCTCGTCCAAGTTGACCTCGACGTCATACTTCGC
The DNA here is from genome assembly GCA_945860785.1 of Variovorax sp. YR752. GTDB lineage: Bacteria > Pseudomonadota > Gammaproteobacteria > Burkholderiales > Burkholderiaceae_C > Variovorax. The sequence goes on from CAMATD010000346.1 coordinate 1,634, forward strand.
GTTTGGATCTGACACTAAGGTGTCAAGGTGATGTGCATCAAGATTGAATCGAATTTTTAGAGCACGATCATTCCATAGACGACGAATCTCGGCAGTGACTACAGACCCGGCACGGTTGGCGAGTTGATTACGCGTTTCTTGATCGTTCTGTCCCAATAAATCTTGCAGTTTCTGGGCATCGAGTCCGGCCACCTTGCAAAGTTTTCGAAATTGAGGTCTGCCTCATTCAATACCGACTGGCCCTTGCGCGTCAGATACTCCGTGATGTTTGGGTGGCCGCGAAGATCAGGGTACTCATCGACATAGATGAACTTGGGCATCTTTGCGACAGCCCAACTTCTGGCCTTCTGTTGCGCGTCCTTGTCGCCGGCAACCAACGCGGCCATGTCCTCGAGTTCAGTAACTAGCTGATCTTGCTTCTCCGTCAAATCTGCGTCCGCTACGGTAAGAGCCTTTCGCAGCCCATTGAGTGCAGTCGCAGCTTTAGTCGCCCAAGCAGTTCGATCGGGCTCGGGTGCCATGCCGTCATCGAACGATTCCGCCACCTTGTTCAGCACGGCTTTTGCAGGCTCTTCCAGCTTATCGGCAGCCGCCTGAACCGCAGGCACGATCTTTCGGACTTTGGTCCTGTTTTCAGCTTCGTCAAAAGCCAACGGGGGTAACCCTTGGAAGGCTACGTAGCGGGACGTGCCGTAGCGCCGCCCGATCTCCAATACTTTGACGACCTTTGCTCGAGGCAGAATCGCGGCTAGCTCAGCTTGTTCCGTCGCATCAAGCGACCAGTCGCGAATCGACCACTGGAGTTTCGTCCGTGCATTCTTCAAAGCGACGGTGGCGAGGAAAGTCCTTGATAGGCTTGAGCGCGGTAAAACCTTCTGCAGGATTTAAGCTGCGAAGCCTGCGCAACAGATTCGACTTGCCGCTTTCGTTTCGACCCAAGATCGCGGTGATCTGCAAGACATTCACCCATCCGCTGTCCGACACCGAGCGGAAGTTGGTAATTCTGAAGGACTCCAATCGCATACAAGTGCTCCTCGTTCTAGTACTACAGATGGTAGGGCAATGTAAGCGGAGATCATCTACTGTGCGAAGAACGGGAGCCGATCCTGAAGTCAACGCCCTCGTTGCTCATCGAGGCAGGCATTTAGGTTCCGTCCGAATACATCCGTAATGCCTCGCCGCTCGCAGAAAATCCGCGACGCGGCGCATCCACGCCCCTACCCCCGCGCACTCTCCTGCAACAACAACTCCGCCTCCCTTGCCAAATCCGCAGCGATCCAGAGCATGTGATCCCGGTGTTTCTCCCCCGCATCTTCAAACCACCCGTTGCCATCCCCATAGCAACACCACAGCAGTGAGTTCAACTGCGCAAGTTTGATTTCGAGAAGATCCCTTGCGTCATCGCCTGTCGGGCCGGCAGGTTTCAAGCCGCTTGCGCAGCGCGAAGATTCGGGCGTCGAAGGCATGCGCCCACAGCATGAGCGCTCTGCCAGATGACGCGGGCGCCTGCGGCCCCTCAACCGCCGCCCATGCGCTCCACATTCGCATTCACCCGCAGCAGCAACGCCAGCAACTGTTCGATCTCCACCCGAGAGAAGCCCGCCAGCGCCTGCTGCGTATGCGCATCCATCAACGCCTTGGCCTTCGGCAATCGCCTTGCGGCCAGCAGCGTGAGCGAGATGAGGCGGCTGCGCTTGTCATTGGGGTCGTCCACGCGCTCGACCAGGCCGTCGCGCTCCATGCGGCTGAGCAGTTGCGCCATGCTGGGCTGCTCGACCTGCGCGATGCGCGCGAGCTCAGCCTGCGACAGCGCCTTGCTGATCTTGAGCGACACCAGCACCGGCAACTGGCCCGTGGCAAGCCCGGCCTCGCGCAGGTCGGCGTCGGCGATGCGGATGAATCCGCGGGCCACGCGGCCGATGAGCTTGAGGGGGTTGGTTTCCTGGGTGTCGGTCATGGGGCTATTCTATTAATACATAGGCTCCTATTCTAATATGGATAGGAACCTATCCTTTATTGGAGTCATCCGAATGCATCCATCTATTCCCCGAATCGCCATCGTCGGTGCTGGCCCCGGCGGCCTCATGCTGGCGCGCCTCCTTCATCTCTCCGGCATCCAGGCCATCGTGTTCGAGCGCGAAGAAAGCCCGCTCGTGCGCCCGCAGGGCGGCACGCTCGACCTGCACGAAGACTCGGGCCTGCTGGCCGTGCGGCGCGCCGGGCTCGAAGCCGAGTTCCTGCGCATCGCACGCTATGAAGACCAGGGCTCGCGGCTGCTCAACAAGTCGGGCCGCGTTCTTTTCGAGGACGCCGATGCCTCCGAAGGCAATCGCCCCGAGGTCGATCGCACCGCGCTGCGCGACATGCTGCTCGCGTCCCTGCCGCCCGAATGCGTGCAGTGGGGCTGCGCGTTGCGCGAAGTGCGCCCGCAGGACGACGGCCGCTGGAACCTTGCCTTCGCCAACGGCGAGGCCGGGCCTTTCGACCTCGTGGTTGGGGCGGACGGCGCGTGGTCGCGCGTGCGGCCGTTGCTGTCGCCGTACAAGCCGCAGTACAGCGGCCTGACCTTCATCGAGTTCGGCATCGACGATGTCGACCGCAGCCACCCTGCGGTCGCGCAGCTGGTCGGCCGGGGCAAGCTGGATGTGCAGGGCGACGGCAAGTTGATCATTGCGCAGCGAAACGGCAACGCGCACATCCGCGGCTACGCGATCTTCCGGGTGCCGGCGGACTGGGCTGCAAAGCGCTTCGACTTCGCCTCGCCCGCCGCGGTGCGCAGCGCCCTGCTCGCGGAGTTCGCGGGCTATGACGATGCAATCACCGACCTCTTTCGTGCCAGCAACGACCAGTTCGTCGCGCGGCCCATTTACGCATTGCCGGTTGGCCACTGCTGGGCAAGCCGGCGCGGGCTGACACTGCTGGGCGATGCCGCCCATGTGATGTCGCCCTTCGGCGGCGAAGGCGTGAACGCCGCGCTGCGCGATGCCGCCGAACTGGCCGCCCTGCTGGCCGGGGAAGGCGACTGGGCCGGCGCCGTGGCGGCCTACGAGACGCAGATGTCCGAACGCGTCGTCGAAGCCGCCGAGGGCTCGGCCGAGGCGGCGGCCGTTCAGCTGTCGCACATCGGCGAGGCGCTGATGCTGGAACTCCTTCACCAGCACAGGGCGGGCGCCGCGTAGCGCCCTCCCCCTCGCCGGCGTCAGGACTTCTTGCCGAAGTCCAGCGCGCCGGTCAGGTCGCCCATCGGACGGAAGCCGTTCTTCACGAGCGCGGCGTCGCGCTCGTTCAGGCCCTGCAGCGGCGGCAGCGACCAGCGGTGCGTGATGAAGCGCAGCGTCGAGGCGGTGTCGTACTGGGTCTTGTCGATGAAGCCCCGCTTCGCGAACGGCGAGACGATGATCGCGGGGATGCGCGTGCCCGGACCCCAGCGGTCGGCCTTGGGCACGGTCGCGTGGTCGTAGAAGCCGCCGTTTTCGTCGTAGGTGATGACCACGAGCATGTTCTGCCATTGCGGGCTGGCTTGCAGCTTGGCGATCAGGCCGGCAATGTGCGCATCGCCGTCGCTCACGCTGGCATAGCCGGCATGCTGGTTCAGGTTGCCTTGCGGCTTATAGAAGCTCACCGCGGGCAGGGTGCCGGCCGCCATGTCCTTCAGGAAGTCGGCGTCGAAATCCTTCAGGTGCGCAGCACGTGCGTCGGCGTGGGTGCTCGGGTCGAAGGCCGCGTAGTAGTTGAAGGGTTGGTGGTGGAACTGGAAGTTCGGTGCCTGTGCAGCGGGTGGCACGGCTGCCGGAAACTTGCGGTCGCCCGTCGCGACGGTCGTGGTGCTGTTCCATGCGCCGCCATACCAGGCCCAGCTCAGGCCCTTGGCTGTGAGCAGGTCGC
>CAMATD010000347.1 GCA_945860785.1 Variovorax sp. YR752
TTTTCGATGGCTTCGGCGAAGACCTGACCGAGAACTCGACCCGCTACGTCACCGGACATGTGCAACTGGAGCGTGCCGGCTTTCGGCTCGACTACGCGCCCGAACTCGCCTTCGACGGCGCCGACGCGCTGCTGCGGCAGTTGCGCGCCGCGCCGGAAGTCGAGGCGGCCGCGCCCCGGGTGCAGGTGCAGGCGCTGGCCAGCAGCGCCGCCAAGTCCGAAGGCATCCTGTTGGTCGGCATCGTGCCCGAGGCCGAGCGGGAGGTGACGTTCATCCATCGCACTATCATCGAAGGCCAGCCGCTCGGCGCTGCAGCCGATCGCGACATCCTGATCGGCCGAAAGCTGGCCGAACGGCTGGCCGTGAGGCTGGGCGAGAAGGTGATTGTGATGGCCCAGGCCGCCGACGGCGAACTCGGCACTGCCGCTTACCGCGTCAGTGGCATCTTCGCCACCGAGAGCGGTACCTTCGACGGCGCGATGGCCTTCGTCACGCTGCCGGCAGCGCAGTCACTGCTGGCCCTCGACGCGCGGGTATCGACGATCAACCTGCGCCTGCGCGACCGCGCCGCGTTGGCCGACAAGCTGCCCGGACTGAAACGGCGCATCGCAGCCACCGGCCTGACCCTGGACCCTGGCAGGCGTTGCTGCCGCAAATCGACGAGATGGTTCGGCTGGTCTGCGTCTTCAGCAACATCATGCTGGCCATCGCCTTCATCGTCATCGCGATGGCGATCATGAACACCGTGTTCATGGCGGTGACCAAGCGCACGCGCGAGTTCGGCGTGATGATGGCGCTGGGCACCCCGCCGGCGGCGATCCAGCGCATGGTGGTCTACGAGACCCTGGTGCTGATGCTGCTCGCCTCGCTCGTTGGCTACGGCCTCGGATTCATGCTGGTGGCGTATTTCGGCCGACACGGCATCGACCTGTCGGGGTTCTTCCGCGGCTACTCGGCCATCCCCGGCCTGACGGGGGTCGTGCACCCGCAGCTCGTCGCGGGCCGAATCGCTGTGCCGGGCCTGGTGCTGTTTGCGGCCAGTGTGCTGGTCTCGCTCTACCCCGCAGCGCGCGCGGCGCGCCTGGACCCGGTGCGGGCGATCCGCCATGTCTAGGCCGGCGCGCTGCGCCGGGGTCATCGGCCTTGCGGTTGCATGCGTCGTCGCGCCGGCTTCGGCGCAAGACGCGCCGGACCTGCGCGTCTCGGGCTACTACAAGAACCTGCTGTTGCGCTCCGAGACTTAGGGCCACGAACGCTACACGCTCGACCTCAATCGGCTGCGCCTGGAACTGAAGGGCCAACTCTCCACAGCCGTCGCGTTCGACCTGCAATACGACAACGAGGCGCTTCTCGGCAGTTACCTGCGAACGACCCAGTTCCTGCAGCAGAAGGACCAGCCGCCGCTGCAGTATTGGTCAGCCCAGGCCAACTATGTCGACCGACCGGAACTGTATGCCGTGCATCACCTGTACCGTGCGCTGTTGAAGCTGCAGTTCGGCGACACCGACCTGCGCATCGGCAGGCAGCGGATCGCCTGGGGCACCAGCCGATTCTGGAGTCCGCTCGACCTGCTCAATCCTTTCAGCCCGGTGGCGCTGGAGCGCGAGGAGCGCCTCGGCGTCGATGCGATCCTGGTCGAGCACAAGTTCGGCCCGGTCTCGCGCCTGGCCGCCGTGGTTGCACCGAGCCGCTTTTCTGGCGAAAACAGCCGAGCCCTGCAGTGGCACGACAACGCACGTGGCGTGGACTACTCGTTCACGGGCGGACGATTTCGCGGCAACGATGTGATCGGGATCGATGTGATCGGGCAGATCGGACAGGCGGGCGTGCGCGCGGAACTCACGCGCGTTCACCCACGCGAAGGCAAGGCCTTTGGCCGTTACGTCGTGGGCATCGACTATGCCTTTGCCAACACACTGACGCTGAGCGCCGAGTTCTATCGCGACGGCAGTGGCGCCGGCAGCACTGCGGCCTATGACTTCGTCACCCTGGCCGCCGGCGCCAGACAGACCCTGGCCCGGCGTTACCTCGGCCTGCACGCGGGCTACGAGATCACACCACTGCTCAAGCTCAACACCGACATCGTCCTCAACCTGGACGACCGCAGTCGCTTCGTCGCGCCGAGCCTCACCTACTCGATCCGTACCAACCTCGACGGGTCGATCGGGGTACGCTGGTTCGGCGGCGCCGCCGGGAGCGAATATGCACGCCCACCCAATGCCGCCTACCTGTCCCTGCAGTGGTTCTTCTGAGCGCGAGGCTTGTGCCCGCCAATGACCCAATACCTGTTCGACCTTGCCGCCCGCGTGGAACATTGGGGTTACGCGTTCTTGTTTCTCGTTGCCATGCTGGAGTCCGGCGCCTTTGTGGGCCTGCTGGTGCCTGGAGAGAGCCTGGTTCTGCTGGCGGGCTTTCTGTGCGCGCAGGGCATCCTGGACACCGGCATGGTGATGTTCGTGGTGGCTGCCGGAGCCGCGATCGGCGACAGCATCGGCTACCTGCTGGGGCGCCTGCTCGGGCGGCCCGGCCTGGTTCGCTTTGGCGCCCGGTTCGACCTGACCGGGGAGCGCATCGATCGTGCCGACCGGTTTTTCGAGCGCCACGGCGGCAAGTCGGTCTTTCTGGGCCGGTTCGTGGGGTTTGCCCGCGCGCTGGTGCCGTTTCTGGCGGGCTCGTCTCGAATGCCTTACCGCCATTTCCTGCCGTACGACATCGTGGGCGCCGTGGCCTGGTCCGTCGCCGTCGTCGCGACCGGGTATTTCGTCGGGGCGAGCTGGGAGATCGCGGCGAAGTGGATCGGCAGGGCCAGCGCCGTCCTGGGGGCAGCCCTGCTGCTCGCGCTCGTCATCGCGTGGCTCGGGCGATGGGCGATTCGCCACGAGGCGATCATCAAGTCGAACTGGGCGGCGTGGCTGGCGCGGCCCTCGGTGGCGCGGATACGCCTGCGCCTCGCGCCCCAGATCGACTTCATCCAGGCCCGGCTGTCCCCGGGCAGCTACCTCGGGCTCGAACTCACGCTGGGGGCCACGGTGCTGGTGGCCGCGGCCTGGACTTTTGGGGGCGTGGCCGAAGACGTTGTCACGTCCGACCCGCTGACGCTGGTGGACGCCTGGCTGGCGCAGTGGCTTCATGACCACATGAGCCCGGGGGCGACGGCGATCATGCAGGCCGTGAGCGATGCCCACAACACGCTTCCCGTCGCCGCCTACGGCGTGCTCATCGCATGTGCCTTGATCGCCGCGCGCAACTGGCCGCGACTGGTCATGCTCGTTGTCATGCTGCCCGGCGGAATGCTTCTGAACCTGGCGGTCAAGCAGGTGTTCCAACGGGCCCGTCCCAGCTTCATGGAAGTGGCGTCGAACCTGGCGACCTATAGCTTTCCCAGTGGCCACACCATGGCCGCCACGGTGTTCTGGGGTTTCGTGGCGGCGTGGGCGGTCCCGAACCTGAGCCAGTGGCGCTCGCGGGTACTGGTGGTGTTGGGGGCTTGCTTCATGGTCCTGCTTGTTGGCTTCAGCCGGCTTTACCTGGGCGTGCACTACTTGAGCGACGTGCTTGCAGCCATGGCGGAAGGAGTTGCCTGGACTGCGTTATGCCTCATTGCGCTTCGGACTTGGGAGCAAAGGCGGGCGGCGGCGTGAAAGCCGAGCGCGAACAAGCGGGCCGCCAGGCGGGGCTCAAGCCTTGTTGTGCGAAGCGAAAATCCGGCTCTCTCCCGATTTGAGGACCAACAGCACGGCATACGGGCTCTTGCGTCCGCCATTGGCCGGTCCATCCATGCCCGGCGACCCGATCGGCATACCGGGAACCGCGAGGCCGATAGCCACGGGTCTTTCCTTCAGCAGGCGGCGAATGTCAGCCGCCGGCACATGCCCCTCGATCGCATACCCGGCAACCAAGGCAGTGTGGCAGGAGCCCAAGTTCTTCGGGATACCGAGCCGCGCTCGAACCCCGTCGTTTCCGGTCTCAGTCACCTTGACCGCAAACCCGTTGGCCTCCAGGTGGATCACCCAGTCTTTGCAGCAGCCACAACTTGGGTCCTTCCAGACCTCGACAGCCTCCATGCCAGCAGCGGCGACGAATTGTGGAATCGAGGATGCGGCCCCTGCTGCGGCGACCAGGAAAGCTCGTCGCGACACATGCGATTGGATGTTCATGATCTTCTGCCTTCCAAAGTCATTTCACGGTGTCCAGCGAAAAACGCGGGGATCCGGTTCGCCCGAGCGCTGCAGCCGCAGTTCCAGAAGCTTCGGCGACGGCTTGGGCGCCTTGAACTCAAGGGTGCCCTCGCGATGATGCCCGCCTGCGGGCGCGCCCTTCCACGACAGCGGTTTGATCCGCCGCCCGTCGTCCGTGACGAGCACGGCGGCTTCGACGAGGTCATCCCCGAGTTCCTGGCTGTGAGTGTCGAGCACGACCGCGAAGTTCCACACCTCCGAAGAGGCACCGAGATCGCTCGCTCGCGGTGACTTTCACGGTCACGCCCTCACGCACGCTGACCTGCTGCTGATCCGCTGTCTGGGCGGCAACTTGTTCCGCCGAGACTGCCGCGAACAGGACGATGGCTGCGGTCATGAGCCGCGCCGTTGCAAATGCATTCATGAAGACCCTCCGCAAGGATGTGGTGGCTCAGGGTAAGGCACGATTGCTCATGCTAGTTGATCTGCGTCAAGCTGCATGGAGAGGCTCCCTTGGTGGCGAACTATTGAGTCCGCATCGCCTTGTAGGTGCTGCGAAGGCCGGCGCGAGGAGATGATTCCTGGACTGCGCGAGGCCGCCTTGCTTGATCCTGGTCAAGTCGAGTCGTCACGGCGCACGCACACTTGGGCGCTGTGAGCATCCACCGACCAGACGACGGCCCCGTGACGAGCGATTTCTATGGATCGGACGCCTACACGCCCGCCGAAGTCGCGCGCCGGGTGGAGACCGTAGGTGTTGCCAAGGCGAAGATGCCGCTGCTGCCGCTCGCGATGCTGGGCGTGCTCGCGGGCGCATTCATCGGATTGGGGTCGATGCTGTTCGTCCTTGTGAAGGCGGATCCAAGCCTGGGGTTTGCAGCCTCGCAGTTCGCAGGGGGCTTGGTGTTCTCGCTGGGTCTCTTGCTCGTGGTGGTCGCAGGAGCCGAGCTATTCACCGGCAACAACCTGATCGTGATGGCCTGGGCCGACCACAGGATCGGAAGCGCCGAGGTGCTGCGGAACTGGCTCATCGTTTGCCTCGCCAACTTTGCCGGGGCGGCTGGCCTGGCCCTGGTTGTCTACCTCAGTGGACACACCGGGATGAACGCCGGTGAGGTCGGCCGCGCCGTCGTGCGGATTGCCGTTGCGAAGCAGGAGCTTCCCTGGCAGCAGGCATTCCTGCGCGGCGTGCTGTGCAACGTGCTGGTCTGCATGGCTGTCTGGATGGCGATGGCGGGGCGCACGGTCGTCGACAAGGCAATCGCCCTGATCTTCCCTGTGAGTGCCTTCGTTGCGGCGAGTTTCGAGCACAGCATC
>CAMATD010000348.1 GCA_945860785.1 Variovorax sp. YR752
TGCGCAGCGGCGTGCTGCGCAAGGACGGCAAGGCCCTGCTGGTGGCCGACGCCGCCCGCCTGGAACGCATGCTCGCAGGTGCGGGGCGACGCCGGCTGAGCCAGGAAATCAGTTCCGGCGGCCAGTGCGTCCAGGCGACTACGTCTACGTGCGCCTGCTCGACACGAGCGACATCCGCGCGCGGCCGGTCAAGAACGTGCAGCTCGCGGATCAGGCCGTTGGCGCTAGGCTGGAGAACGGCGCAGATGTTGTCGCCGCTGCGGCTCCCCAAGAAAGCGAAATGGTGACCCTGCTGCTCGAACTCATGAATCCGCAGCAGCCTGGTCGACGTGGGTCATCGGCCAGACGCGGTCACGAGCCCTGCAGGATGTGATGAACCTGGCAGCGAGCACGGGGCAGTCGGTGCGCGGACGCTCTGACCCGCTGGCGACGCCGTACGCGCCTGTTGCCAAAAACGGTGCGCAAACGCACAGCACCAAATAGCGCGCGAATCCAAACTACGAAGCGTGACAAACGGCGAATGTTCGCCGACCACAGTTCGATACACAGGAACGATCCGCACCATGAAAACTCAACGCCTTGCCCTGCTCGCCATCGCTGCCCTGATGGGCTCCGCCGCCGCACAGGCGGAAACCTACGAGGGCGTGCACCCGCTCACCACGTCCGCCAGCCGCGCCGACGTGTAGGCTCAGGCCCTAGCCGCCGCGCGCAGTGGCAATCCCTACTCTGACGCGGCCAGCGCGGGCAGCGTCACTATCGCTTCCACAGTCGACCGCGCCGCGGTGCACGAACAGGCCGTGGCCACCGCGCACAATCCGCTGCAGGGCGTAAGGCGCGATTCCTTTTACCGTGACCAAGTGCCTGCACAGTACGGCAGGTCCAACGTGCCGCTCACGCGCCAAGCCAATCTGAAATAAAGCTCGCCTGCGTGCCATCGAAGGCGCATCGCGCCGACCCGAACGCTCTGGGGGCCCGACAGGGACTGCGCATCGCAATCTCTGCCGCTGGGCCCAAGTCTTCGGCACGCTTGTCAATGCCTCCCAACCTCCAGCTTTTAACTTTGATAGACCGATGAGCACTACGACTTGGCCACGGCCTGATTCCACGAACTCCTACGGCAGCCTAAGCCGATGGCTCCATTGGGGCATGGCATTCTGCTTTGCGATTGTTTTCGCTGCGGCTGCTGCTCGCTATTTTGCAGATGGCTCGACTATCGCGAACATGCTATGGCCAACACACAAGTCCGTAGGAACGTTGTTGATGGCGCTGGTTATGTTGCGTACGGCATGGGCGCTGCTTCAGGCGCATCGACGACCACCGGAACTGAGCGCAGCCACAGGATGGGGCCACCGTTTGATCTACGCAATGATGTGGGCCGTACCTGTCATCGCATTGATACGGCAGTACGGCTCAGGCAAAGCCTTCTCGCCGTTTGGCGTACCTCTCATGCGCCAAGGTGGCGACAAGATCGAATGGATGATTCAACTCGGTGGACTGCTCCACGGTGAACTCGGCTGGGCACTCTTGATTCTGGTCGTTGGTCACGTCGGCATGGCGCTATGGCATCGTCGCTCTGGCGGAACCGATGTGCTTGCGCGGATGATTGACTGAGTGCGGCGGCGTCAAATCAAATCTGCGGGGGCATGGAGTGGATGACGGTCAACGACAAAATGATCACGCCAAAGTTTTTCAAGCGACTCCCGATCATCGAATTGACCAGTCCTGAGATGAGACGTCATCTCAAAAAGCAGGATCAATGGCGAGGGTATGTCTGCCAAGACGCCGCGATCTAGCTCCTTGTCGAGGTAGAGCCTGGAAAGAAAGGATGCGTATCGCTGTCATAGGGTGCGTATTTGGGGACATTGCCTTGAAGGCCGGCTTCTGGCCGTGAAACGTCAAAAACCTGACGGCCATCCGAGGTGGCCCGCCCGATATTCTTGATCTGGCTCCTCAAGGGCCACCGAAAACGGCTGTCCCAGAATCCAAATGAACGCCGGGTCTTTGAGCCCGACGCAGATTGGATGAACGACTCGAGTTCAGAATCCCGTCCTCGCTAGCCGAAGCACTTATCAGTAGCCATTGGCGCCTCCATTGCGCCGATGGTCGGCGGCCCCGTGGTAAACCGGTGTACCGCTCGCTGCCGGTGTAGTTGACGGCAATGCCGCTCTGCCCACTGCTCAGGCCTGTGGCCTTAGCGTTGGTAGCAGTGTTTCCATAGGTGCTAATTAGGTCAGCCACTCGACTCGCAATGAGCGAACCCGCTTCAACACCGGCACCGCCATTTTGACCGGTGGAGTTGCCAGCGTTGATAGCTGCCTGGATGTCCATGTCATACACCACATTGCCCAGAAAGATCTTAACGATGTAGTCTGGAATCGGACCACCGCCGGCCGATCCCCAAACGAGCCGGAGCTTGCCAGCAGCATCAAAGGCGATGGCCGGGGCGATAGAGCTGCGGGCGCGCGCCTGTGGCGCATAGCCGTTCACTGCGAGGTCCGGCGGGCCACCAGCGGAGAAGTTGGACATTGCGTTATTGAGCATAATGCCGCCCGCCTCGATATGCGCGCCCCAGTGGATGTTGATAGTGGTAGTCATCGACAAGGCGTTGCCGTAGCCATCGACGATGGCAAGGTTGCTGGTCGTGTTCCAGTCCTCGGCATGGTCGGGCAGGTCGTCGGTTCTTGCGAGCGGCCGATAGCCAATCGGGTTCTTCGGGCGCAAAGCGGGAATGCCGTCCGCGATGCCGCCCGCTGTTACTTTGCCGAGGGCGGTGCCACCGATCAGGCCAGCTCGGGCATCCAGATAGGACGGCTGCAAAAGAGCAGCTACCTCCTCGTCGGTATTGGAGTACGCAGGGTCACCAACATAGTCGCGGCGATCCGCGCCCGCAAGGCGGCTGCCCTCCGTGACCAGATGAAGATAGTCGACACCGTTGAAAGCAGTTCGACCAACCGACTTGCGCTCCATCAACCCGAGGTTGTAGAGCGTGACCAAACCACCAAAGGACGGCGGCGGCTGGGTATAGATGGTTAAGCCGAAACGCCGGCCGATCAGCGGCTTGCGCTCCACCGCCCGATAGGCGGCGAAGTCGGCTGTGGTCATTAGGCTGGGAATGTGGGCAATGTTGCTGGCGACCGAGGGCGCTCCCGGCGTGCCCGCCGCAGGCAGTTGCGAATCGCAGGGTGACTGTCCAGTGGTGATCTTGGCGACGATGGCAGGGGCAATGCGGCCAACCGGATCGTAGAAGGCGGCGGCGCCACCGTCACGCACTTGGGTCAGCGTGGCAGCGAGGTCGGCGTTGCGGATGATCGCACTGACCGGCAAGGGCTGCTGTTTCCTCGGGTCCGAAGCCAAGCAATAACGATCATGGATGGCGGGATAACTGCAGCGAGGCGCTCCTTTGGCGATGCCGGTCGCATTCGCCCACGCAGGCACCGCGGTACCTGCGCTCACGAGCCTGCCTGCCTCGTTAACCTTGCCAGGGTCAGAGTAGAGCGTGACGTACATGTAGGGCGTCATGGGGAAACCGTTGGCGGCTGTGGAAATGCTGTCGTCCCACAGTTGGTTCCAAGCGAGCTTGCCGTAGGCCCGGTGCACCAGGTCCAGCACACTCACGGTACCCGGCACACCGACAGCGCGGGCTGAGATATTGGTGTTGCCCTGCTGCGAAGAAATCGAAGCGCCAAGCGTAAGGCCTAGCTTGCAAGAGACGTCCTGAACAGCGGCCTTGTAAATATCCGGCACCCCGCCCGTGGCCGCAGGAGCGCCAGACAACCCGTCATACGCATGCACGGTTTTGCTGGCTGCGTCGTAGTAGGTGATGAGGCTCCCGCCGGCCAGACTGGATGCGAAGGGCTCGGTCACGTTGAGCATGGCCTGCACCGCAATGGCGGCGTCGATGGCACTGCCGCCGCGCGCGAGTATTTTGCAGCCTGCTGCCGACGCACTGACGTCGGCTGAAGTGACCATAACGTGGGTACCGGTGATGCCGGTGGTCTGCCCATAAGGTGCACCCGCTTGCGGGGTGCACAACGCCGGATCGAACTGCACTGTCGGGGGGGAATGCGTGGGCGCGGTGATGCCTGACCTATCGATGTAACGGTCGTTGCTCACGCCGCATGCAGTGAGTAAAGTCAAAACGGCGGCCGCAGCAATGCTTACTTTGAAGATTGTTTTCACGAATCCGTGTCCTGAAGAAATAGTGTCGGTCGGAGCTTCGGGTCCGAAGTCGTCTTTCGGTCGTCTCGGAAGCAATGAGTTCCCACACAGGCTGGAGGGTGTTGAATAAGATGGTGCTACCGCACGCGGTGCGCCGAGATAACGGCGGAGATACAGGCCGCGCTATCAGAGACATCCAGAATGTTGATTTCCATCCAGAAGTGACCCGCTAGTGGACTGAACCCCATCGACTGGACCACTGGAGAAAGATGAACTGATACGCTGGCTGGGCCTTCATAGAAGGAGAAGGTCCATGTCCTCAAGAGGTCCATATCGCAGGCACTCGCGCAGGTCAATCTTGGCGTTCCGCTACCGCCTGGGGCAATTCGTCGGCCAGGTAGTCCAGCAAGGATCGCACCGAGGGAAGCCACCCCTGACGGACCGGCAGAACAGCGGTCAAATACGAGTCGGCCCCGCGCCATTGCGGCAATACTGCGACCAGTTCCTCGTTCGCGACCTCGCCTCGGCACACGTAACCGGGAAGCATGACCACGCCAAGGCCACCATGTCGTTGCTGACAAAGCGCGGGACGATCGGAACGATCACAGCTGGCTCTTCTTCAAATCGAAGGGACCACTTTTGGCCCGAGCCTCGGCTCACGGCGATGGCCTCGTGCGTGAGCAACTCGTCAGGGTGACGCGGAACGCCTTTGCGTTCCAGATACTTCGTCGAGGCGAAGAGGCGCCAGGGTACCGCCGCCAGCGTACGCTGGACCAGCGCGGAGTCGGGCAGAGGATCGCTGTGCGCGCGAATGGCGAGGTCATAGCCTTCCCCGACGATATCCGTCATGACGTCGGTGGCATGCTGTTCGATCCCAACCTTCGGATAGCGGCGCATGAAGGCAGGCAGGATGTCTCGCAGCGCAAGTTGTGCAACTGTCACTGGCGAGGTGATGCGAATCGTCCCACTCGGCTCAGTCTGGCGTTGGCGCCCGACGTTTTCCGCTGCCTCAGCCTCGCGCAGTAGGGATTTCGCATGCCGGTAGAACTCGCCGCCCACATTGGTCAGCCCGAGCTTGCGGGAGCTCCGATTAAGTAACTGCACTCCGAGATCCGTCTCGAGCTGCTGAAGACGCAGGCTCAGCGTCGATTTCGAAACGTGCAGGACTCGTCCGGCGGAAGTGAATCCGCCGTGGTGGACCACCTGCACAAAATAGAAAACGTCTGTCAGATTCAGCATTTCGACATCGTCCTATTTTTCCAAACACTGCGTCAACATTTTTCCATCTTCTCAAACGATGGAGGCGTCCAT
>CAMATD010000349.1 GCA_945860785.1 Variovorax sp. YR752
CAGCAGCGTTTCGAGCAGGGCCTTCATGTGCTTGAGCGGCACGGCGTTGGGGCCGTCGCTCAGTGCCTTGGCGGGGTCGGGGTGCGTCTCCATGAAGAGGCCGGCCACACCGACCGCAACGGCTGCGCGCGACAGCACCGGCACCATCTCGCGCTGGCCGCCCGAGGTCGTGCCCTGGCCGCCGGGCAGCTGCACCGAGTGGGTGGCGTCGAACACCACGGGGGCCTTGGTCTCGCGCATGATCGCCAGTGAGCGCATGTCCGACACGAGGTTGTTGTAGCCGAAGCTGGCACCGCGTTCGCAGGCCATGAAGCTGTCTTCGTCGAGGCCGGCTTCTTTTGCTGCCGCACGCGCCTTGTCGATCACGTTCTTCATGTCGTGCGGCGCGAGGAACTGGCCCTTCTTGATGTTGACCGGCTTGCCCGACTGCGCCGCGGCGTAGATGAAGTCGGTCTGGCGGCACAGGAAGGCGGGCGTCTGCAGCACGTCGACCACCTTGGCGGCCTCGGTGATGTCTTCAGTGGTGTGCACGTCGGTCAGCACGGGCAGGCCGAGTTCGCGCTTCACCTTGGCCAGGATCTCCAGGCCCTGGTCGCGGCCCGGGCCGCGAAAGCTGGTGCCCGAGGAGCGGTTGGCCTTGTCGAAGCTGCTCTTGAAGATGAACGGAATGCCGAGCGCACTGGTGATTTCCTTCAGCGTGCCGGCGGTGTCCATCTGCAGCTGTTCGGATTCGACCACGCAGGGGCCGGCGATCAGGAAGAAGGGCTGATTCAGCCCGATGTCGAATCCGCAGAGTTTCATGCGACCGCCTTCAGTGTTTTGGTGCTGCCCGCACCCTGGTCCTTGTGTTCGAGCGCCGCCTTGATGAAGGCGTTGAAGAGCGGATGGCCGCCCCACGGCGTCGACTTGAACTCGGGGTGGAACTGCACGCCCATGAACCAGGGGTGCACGTCCTGCGGCAGTTCGACGATTTCGGTCAGGTGCTCGCGCTGCGTGAGCGCCGAGATCACGAGGCCGGCTGCGCGCAGCTCGTCGAGGTAGTTGACGTTGGCTTCGTAGCGGTGGCGATGGCGCTCGGTGACCACGTCGCCGTAGATGCTGTGGGCCAGCGTGCCGGGCGTGACGTCGGAGCTTTGCGCGCCCAGGCGCATGGTGCCGCCGAGGTCGGACTTCTCGTCGCGGGTCTTGACGGTGCCGTCGCGGTCCTTCCACTCGGTGATCAGCGCGATCACGGGGGTCGGCGTCTCGGGGTCGAACTCGGTGCTGTTGGCGTTCTTGAGGCCGGCCACGTGGCGGGCGTACTCGATGGTGGCAACCTGCATGCCCAGGCAGATGCCGAGGTAGGGGACCTTCGATTCGCGGGCGAAGCGGGCGGCCGAAATCTTGCCTTCGACGCCGCGCTGGCCGAAGCCGCCGGGCACCAGGATCGCGTCGTACTTGGCCAGGCGCGACACGTCCTGCGCCGAGATGGTCTCGGAGTCGATGTAGTCGATCTTCACGCGCGCATGGTTCTTCATGCCGGCGTGGCGCAATGCTTCATTGAGCGACTTGTAGCTGTCCGACAGGTCGACGTACTTGCCGACCATGGCAATCGACACTTCCTGCTGCGGATGCTCGACCTCGTAGACCAGTTCGTCCCAGCGCTGCAGCTTGGTCGGCGGGGTGTTGATGCGCAGCTTGTCGCAGATCAGGCCGTCCAGGCCCTGCTCGTGCAGCATGCGGGGCACCTTGTAGATGGTGTCCACGTCCCACATCGAGATCACGCCCCATTCGGGCACGTTCGAGAACAGCGAGATCTTGGCGCGCTCGTCGTCGGGGATCGGGCGGTCGGCGCGGCACAGCAGCACGTCGGCCTGGATGCCGATCGCGCGCAGTTCCTTGGCCGTGTGTTGCGTCGGCTTGGTCTTGAGCTCGCCGGCGGCGGCGATCCAGGGCACGTACGACAGGTGCACGAAGGCCGAGTTGTTCGGGCCGTTGCGCAGGCTCATCTGGCGCACGGCTTCGAGGAAGGGCAGCGATTCGATGTCGCCGACCGTGCCGCCGATCTCGACGATGGCCACGTCGACTTCGTGCGAGGTGCCGATGCCGGCGCCGCGCTTGATGTATTCCTGGATTTCGTTGGTAATGTGCGGAATCACCTGCACCGTCTTGCCGAGGTAGTCGCCGCGGCGCTCTTTTTCGAGCACTGTCTTGTAGATCTGGCCGGTCGTGAAGTTGTTGGCCTTGCGCATGCGCGTGTTGATGAAGCGCTCGTAGTGGCCGAGGTCGAGGTCGGTCTCGGCGCCGTCATCGGTGACGAACACCTCGCCATGCTGGAACGGTGACATCGTGCCGGGGTCGACATTGATGTACGGATCGAGCTTGATGAGGGTGACTTGGAGGCCGCGCGATTCGAGGATCGCGGCGAGCGAGGCGGAGGCGATTCCCTTGCCAAGGGAAGATACGACACCACCGGTGACGAAGACAAATTTGGTCATGCCAGTTCCGGATGCGTGAAATCCGGGCAGTGGGAAATTCCGATTATAGGTGTGCCCTTCGCGACACCTTCCGCGAAGGGCTTCCAGCCACTGACTTGCGGGCATGTGAGCAACAATACGCCCCATGCAAGATCTCGCCGGAAAACACATTGTCCTGGGCCTCACGGGCGGTATCGCCTGCTACAAGTCGGCCGAACTGTGCCGGCTGTTCGTGAAGGCCGGGGCCACCGTCCAGGTCGTGATGACCGAGGCGGCGGAGCAGTTCATCACCCCGGTGACGATGCAGGCGCTCTCCGGGCGCACCGTCTACACCTCGCAGTGGAACACCCGCGAGCCCAACAACATGCCGCACATCAACCTGAGCCGCGAGGCCGATGCGATCGTGCTGGCGCCCTGCAGCGCCGATTTCGTGGCGCGGCTGGTGCAGGGCAGGTCGGACGACCTGCTGAGCCTGATGTGCCTGGCCCGCCCCATGGACCGGGTGCCGCTCTTGATCGCCCCGGCCATGAACCGCGAGATGTGGGCGCACCCGGCCACCCAGCGCAACCTGATGCAGGTGTCGGCCGATGGCGCGACCATGCTGGGCGTGGGCAGCGGCTGGCAGGCCTGCGGCGAGACCGGCGACGGGCGCATGCTCGAGCCGGCGCAGCTGCTCGAGGACATCACGGCCTTCTTCCAGCCCAAGCTGCTGGCGGAGCAGAAGGTGCTTGTGACGGCCGGCCCGACCTTCGAGGCGCTCGACCCGATCCGGGGCATTACCAACCATTCGTCCGGCAAGATGGGTTTTGCCATCGCCCGTGCCGCCCGCGAGGCCGGTGCAGAAGTCACCCTGGTCGCCGGCCCGGTGCATCTGCCGACGCCACGCGGCGTGACCCGCGTCGACGTGATTTCGGCGCAGGACATGCTCGAAGCGACCACCCGTGCTGCGCAGAGCGCTAGCATTTTTGTAGCGACAGCCGCCGTGGCCGACTGGCGCCCGGCGACCCACAGCGACCAGAAGATCAAGAAGGACGGCAGCGGCAAGACGCCAGTGCTGAACTTCGTCGAGAACGCCGACATCCTGCTCACCGTGGCGAAGAGCGAGCGGGCGCAGGCCAAAAAACTGTTCTGTGTCGGCTTCGCGGCCGAGAGCGAGAACCTCGCCGAACACGCCAAGGCCAAGCGCGAGCGCAAGGGCATTCCGCTCCTGGTCGGCAACATCGGTCCGCTGACCTTCGGGCAGGACGACAACGCACTGCTGCTGGTGGACGCCAAGGGCGTGCGCGAGCTGCCCCGTGCGCCCAAGCTCACGCTAGCGCGCGAACTGATGACGGAGATTGCCGCACGACTTCCCGACTGGAGGGTCTGATGAATCCCCAATGGAACACACCGCCGAATGGCGACTTCGCCCGCTACGTGGAGCAGCTGTCGGCCCGGGCCGCGCTGCCCGCCCAAGCGCCGAAGGAAGGCGAGCACGGGCTGGATGTCGGCATGACGCCATCGCCCGGCCAGCAAGTCCCCGCGGCGGCTGCTGCGAAACGGCGCGAGTCGTCGAATGGCCAGGTGACGAAGGTGGAGCTCAGTGGCGCCTTCGGATCGTTGCCGCTCAAGGTGCTGGGCGGCGTGGCCGCGCTGGTGTTCCTGGTGCTGTGGCTGGCCGGCGTACCTTTCGTCGTGCTGGTCCTGGTGCTGGGTGCGGCACTCTGGTTCGGCAAGAATTTTTTCAAGGGTCTGAAGCTGACGCCTGGCGTTGCCAAGTGGCAGCAGGTGCTTGAAGAGGCCGCCCGCAAGCAAAGAGAACAGCAACAGAAGCAAGGCAGCAAGTAAGTGAAAGTCGACGTTCGTATCCTCGATCCGCGCATGGTGGATCAATTGCCCGCGTATGCCACCCCCGGAAGCGCCGGTCTCGATCTCCGGGCCTGCCTCGATGCGCCGATCACGCTGGAGCCCAACGGCTGGCAGCTGGTGGGCACCGGCATCGCGATCCACCTGGCGGACCCGGCCTATGCGGCGCTGATCCTGCCGCGCTCGGGCCTGGGTCACAAGCACGGCATCGTGCTGGGCAACCTCGTGGGGCTGATCGACAGCGACTACCAGGGCGAGCTCAAGATCAGCGCCTGGAACCGCAGCGACACGCCCTTCGTGCTGCAGCCGATGGAGCGGCTCGCGCAGTTGGTGATCGTGCCGGTCGTGCAGGCGCAGTTTCGTGTGGTCACGGAATTTGCAGCTTCGCAACGTGGCGAAGGCGGCTACGGCTCGACCGGAAAACACTGAGCACCGAATCCTGAAGAGAGGCTGAGTAACCGAGCGGTAAAGATCGGAACCGCCAAAGCGCCGCCGCGCTCGAAAGTTTCAGCGTGTGTTTTGCGTCATCGCAGCGGTAGCTGCGGCGTTGAACACAGGCAGGTGCATTTTTCCCGTGCACTGTGTTCTATCCGAGGAGCCTCTCAACATGAAAATCTCAATGCGCTTCGTTTCCGTCACCGCCACCGTGCTGGCGCTTGCGACGCTCACTGCCTGCGTGGCGGTCCCCGCACCGGTCTACCAGACCTCGCGCTACCCCTATCAGGCGCCGCCTCAGGCCATTCAGTACCGCGAAGCTTCCAACGTCGAGTACGACCACGTGGCCAACATCGAGGTGTTGCGCAGCGAAACGGCCGGCACTGGTACCTCCGGCGGCGGTGCCGTGGCCGGTGGCGTCATCGGTGGCGTGGTGGGCAATCAGTTCGGACGCGGCAACGGCCGTGCCGCGGCCACCGCTCTGGGCATCGTGGGCGGTGCCTTGCTGGGCAACACCATCGAGGCCCAGCAGAACGGGCCGAGTGCCTATGAAAGCTATCGCGTGTCGGTGCAGACCGATCGTGGCGGCTATCGCGCCTTCGACGTCCAGAGCCCGGGCGACCTGCGCATCGGCGACCGCGTGCGTATTGACAACGGTCAGATCTCGCGCATGTAACCCTGCCCGATGGGCATGAAAGGGCACAAAAAAGCCGGGCAGTGCCC
>CAMATD010000350.1 GCA_945860785.1 Variovorax sp. YR752
TCATTTGTCTCGTCCTCTGCTTGGTGGTTGTCGAAAACGTAAAAAGAAAATGTCAGCCGCCGAAGGTCGGTTCCGGAACGCCCGCCACGCCGGGCCGCAGCGCGAACACGCCGCCGGCCAGCGGCTGGTCCGACAGGTCGGTGCCACCGGGGCGGATCGACGTGACGAAGAGCGTGTCGAGCGCCGGGCCGCCGAAGGCGCACATCGCGGGCTTCTTGACCGGCACTTCGAGCGAGCGGTCGAGCCGGCCATCGGGTGTGAAGCGGTGCACCAGGCCCGCGTCGTTGCCGCAGATCCAGTAGCAGCCGTCGGCGTCCATGGCCGCGCCGTCGGGGCGGCCGGGCAGGGGCTTCATGTCGACGAACAGGCGGCGGTTGCTCGGCGTGCCGGTGTCGGTGTCGTAGTCGAAGGCCCAGACGGCCTGCACGGTGGGGTGCAAATCCGAGAGGTACATCGTGCGGCCGTCGGGGCTGAAGGCGAGGCCGTTGGGCACGATGAAGTCGGCCAGGCGCATGGCGGCGCTGTCGCTGCCCTTGCCATAGCTGTAGAGGCGGCCGACGCGGGCGCCCGCGGCCATGTCGAGCAGCATCGTGCCGGCCCAGAAGCGGCCCTGGCGGTCGCAGCGACCGTCGTTGAAGCGCATGGCGGGCGCCGCGTGCTCGACGGGCGCGAGCGATGTGGCGGCCAGCGTGCCATCGGCTTGCGGCTTCAGCGAGAAGAGGCCGCTCTCCATGCCCGCGATCCACGCGCCGGGCGCATCGGCCAGCGGTGCGATGCAGGCGATCATTTCATCGGCATGCCACTGGGCATGGCCTTCGCTTGCATGCCAGCGGTTCAGCGCGCGCGCCGGAATGTCGACCCAGTAGAGCGCCTGCTCCGCGGCATGCCACACCGGGCTTTCGCCGGTGCCGTTGCGCGCGTCGAGGACGACTCAGCTTGCATCGCCGAAGGGCCCCTGTGCGGTGAAGGCGTCGCCCTGGTAGATGGCGTTGGGGTCGGTCGGTGCGACGGGCGGTTGCGCCTCGACCTTGTCGCGGAACACCTCGGAGCTGTCCTGCGGCACGAAGCCCAGGTGGGCGGCGGCGCTGTTGTCCCACCACACGTCTCGATTGTTCGACATGCCGTAGACGATCGTGTGCTTCACGTCGGGCGTGAAGAGCGACTTCTCGATCAGCGTGGTCAGGTCGCGGTAGCTGAGCCAGGTGCTCATCATCCGGCGGTTGAGCGGCTCGGGGAAGGACGAGCCGATGCGAATGCTCACCGTCTCGATGCCCCAGCGGTCGAAGTAGAACTGCGCCATGTCCTCGCCGAAGGACTTCGACAGGCCGTAGTAGCCGTCGGGCCAGCGTGCCACGTGGGCGTCGATGTGCTCGGTCTGCTTGTAGAAGCCGATCACGTGGTTGGAGCTCGCGAACACCACGCGCTTCACGCCATGGCGGCGCGCGGCCTCGTAGACGTTGAAGATGCCCTTGATGTTGGCTTCGAGGATTTCCTCGAACGGGCGCTCGACCGACACGCCGCCCAGGTGCACGATCGCGTCGCAGCCTTCCAGCAGCGCATGCACCGCGGCCTTGTCCGACAGGTCGCACGGTACGACTTCCTCGTGCGCATCGGCGGCCGGGGCCAGCGATGCGATGTCGGAGAGGCGCAGCACGTTTGCATACGGCTTGAGCCGTTCGCGCAGCACCTTGCCGAGGCCGCCGGCTGCGCCGGTCAGCAGCAGCCTGTTGAGTTTCTTGTTCGAAGCTTCCATCGTCACTCGTCCATTCACAGTTTGGTGATGCGCTCGGGCAGGTCGCGGCCGTGGTACTTCTTGTAGATGGCGTTGAGCTTGCTGTTCTTCTGGTTCGTCACGACCCAGTTGTTGACCCATTCCTTGAGCTTGGGTTGTTCCTTGTTCAGCGCGATGCCCAGGTCGAAGTCCTTCTGCGAGAACTTCAGCTCCAGGTTCTTGGCCGGCGCCTGCTTGATCATTTCGCTCAGGTTCGACGGTGTGCTCGAGAAGATGTCGATCTGGCCCGTGACCATCGAGGTGATGAGCGTGGCGTCGTCTTCGTAGCGCACGATCTCGGCGCCCGTGGCCTGCTGTGTGGTGAGGGTGTCGTTGACGGTGGCGCGCGTCAGGCCGACGCGCTTGCCGTTCAGGTCGGCGTAGTCGGTGACCTTGATGCTTTTCGGGCCGCCCACGATGATGCTGATGACGGCGTAGGGCACGGAGAAGTCCACGACCTTTTCGCGCTCGGGCGTGATCGACAGGTCGGCAATCACCAGGTCGGCGCGCTGGGCCTGCAGCGTGGGCACGCGGGCGGCGTTGGTGATCGACACGATCTCGAGCTTCACGCCCAGGTCTTTCGCGAGCTGCGTGGCGGTGTCCACGTCCGAGCCGGTGGGCTGCAGGTTGGCGTCGGCAAAGCTGAAGAGCGGCGTGCCCATGGCGATGGCCACGCGCACCTTGCCGGCCTTCTTGATGTCGTCGAGCTGGTCGGCCATGGCGACCTGTGCAACGCCGGCGATGAGTGCAAGCGCAATGCAGCTGCGGGTAAAGGCTTTGCCGAGTTTCATGGATGTCTCCTGGAGTGATTTGGTATGGGAGTAACGGGGAAAGACCCGGGCTGCCTGCTTACAGCCCGTTGTTCAGGAAGGCATGCAGCTCGGGCGTCTTCGGCGCGTCGAGCATTTCGTCGGGGCCGGTTTCCCACACGGTGCCCTGGTGCATGTAGATGATCCGATCGGCCACGCGCTTGGCGAAGGCCATCTCGTGCGTGACCAGCAGCATGGTCATGCCGCCGGCCGCGAGGTCTTCCATCACGCGCAGCACTTCGCCGGTGAGTTGCGGGTCGAGCGCGGAGGTCACTTCGTCGAACAGCATGACCTTGGGCGACATCGCGAGCGAGCGAGCAATGGCCACGCGCTGCTGCTGGCCGCCGGAGAGCTGTTCGGGGTAGGCGCCGGCCTTTTCCTTCAGGCCCACCTGGGCGAGCACGCGGATGGTGACGTCGTGCGCTTCGCCCTGCGACTGCTTCTTCACATGGCGCAGCGCCAGCATGATGTTCTCCTGCACCGTGAGGTGGGGGAACAGGTTGTAGCTCTGGAACACGATGCCCACTTCGAGCCGCAATTGCTTGAGGTCGACGTTGGGGCTGTCGACGCGGATGCCGCAGACCTCGATGGTGCCCTTGTCGATCACTTCGAGCCGGTCGATGCAGCGCAGCGCCGTGCTCTTGCCCGAGCCGCTGGCGCCGATGATCGCGATCATCTCGCCCTTGGCGACTTCGAAGGACACGCCCTTCAAGACCTGGTTGGACCCGAAGCTCTTGTAGACGTGGTCGAGCTTAACGATTGGCGACATTGAGTTTCTTCTCCATCGCTTCGCTCCAGCGCGACAGCGGATAGCACAGGGCGAAATAGAAAGCGCTGACCAGGAAGAAAACCAGGAAGGGCTGGAAGATGGTGTTGTTGATGATCTGGCCGGCGCGCGTCAACTCGACGAAGCCGATCACCGAGGCTAGCGAGGTCATCTTGATGATCTGCATCAGGAAGCCGACCGTCGGCGGCAGCGACAGGCGCACGGCCTGCGGAATGATCACGAGGCGCAGCGTCTGCCAGCGCGTGAAGGCCAGGCATTCCGAGGCTTCCCATTGCGGCTTGGGCATGGCCTCGATGCAGCCGCGCCAGATGTCGCCCAGGTAGGCGCTCACGTAAATCATCATCGCGAGCCCGGCCGCCACCAGCGAGGGCAGCGAGAGGCCGTACACCGAGAGCCCGAAGTACACGATGAACAGCAGGATCAGCAGCGGAATGCCCTGGATGCATTCGATGTAGAGCAACGCGAGCCAGCGCAGCCAGGGGCGAGGCGAGATGCGCGCGAGCATCAGCCCGAAGCCGCCGACGGCGCCGAGCGCGAAGGCGATGGCCGAGAGCACCAGCGTCCAGCCGATAGCCTGCACCAGGTACATCAGGTGCGTGAACGTGAAGTGGCCCAGGCTCATGCGGCGCCTCCGTGGATGGCGATGGCGGCCGTCGCTGCCACCGGCTGGGCCTTGCCGGCCTGCGCGGCGGCGCGCCGCACCACGCGGCGGCGGCGGAACAGGTATTCGCCGAGCGCCCAGGTCACGAGCTTGATGAAGAGCGACAGCACGAGGTACAGCGCCGCCACCACGATGTAGGTCTCGAGCGAGCGGAAGGTGTCCGACTGCACGGTGTTCGCGATGGCCGTGAGTTCTTCGGCCGAGATCTGCGAAGCCATCGCCGAGGCCTGCATCATCAGCAGGAACTGGCTCGTGAGGGCGGGGTAGACCTTCTCGATCGACGGCTGCAGCATCACGTGCCAGCCGATGCGCCACTTGGAAAGGCCGAGGCACTCGGCCGCCTCGATCTGCCCGCGCGGCACCGATTCGAGGCCGGCGCGGATGATCTCCGCGGCATAGGCCGCGATGTTGATCACCATCGCCAGCACGGCCGCCGCGAAGGTCGGCATGCGCACGCCGAAGTTCGCGAGGCCGAAGTACAGGAGGAAGATCTGCACCAGGAAGGGCGTGTTGCGCACGATCTCGATGTAGATCGTGCAGGCGCGCGCCAGCGGCCCGATCTTGCTGCGCTTGGCGAACGCGTCCAGTGTTCCGACGCAAACGCCAATAACGACCGCCAATGCGGTCATCTTGAGCGTCAGCCATGCACCGTTGATGAAAACCGGCCAGTACGATGCCAACGGAGCGAAGTCGAGTGAATACTTCATGTGAGTGCCGTGGAGGCCGCAAATGCCTCCAGCGAGGCTTGCGAAACGGCTTCGAAAGAGGTCAAAGTGATAAGTTATCGGTTGTCGTATAACTAATTGGAGATTATCATCGTGGCCATGGTTCAGACGACTGCGGGTAATCCCTTGGATCTAGATGCGCCGGCAGAAGCAGCTTCCGCCGGTATGGCGGCGGGCCCCGCGGCCTTCGTGGGGCGGCCCCGCCAGCGCTCCCGCGGCCTGGCGCACGGGCTGGTCGAAGACCTGGGCGAGAAGATTCGCAGCCAGTCGCTGCGCCCGGGCGACAAGCTGCCCACCGAGTCGGCCATCATGCAGGCCTATGGCGTGAGCCGCACCGTGGTGCGCGAGGCGCTGTCCAAGCTGCAGGCCGGCGGCCTGGTCGAAACATTGCATGGCGTGGGCACCTTCGTGCTGCAGCCGCGGCCGGGTGGGGTGTTCCGCCTCGACCCCGGCGAAATCGCCGCCTCGGTCGACGTGCTCGCCGTGCTGGAGCTGCGCATCAGCCTGGAGACCGAATCCGCCGGGCTCGCCGCGAGCCGGCGCACCGAAGAACAACTGGTGGCCATGCGCCAGGCGCTCGACGACTTCGAGCACAACGTGACGGTGGCGGGCGACACGGTGGCGCCCGATTTCCGCTTTCACCTGCAGATCGCGCAGTCGACCGGCAACCCGTATT
>CAMATD010000351.1 GCA_945860785.1 Variovorax sp. YR752
AAGCGCATGCAACGCTGGAACAAGAACGCCGCCAGTTCGGGTCAAGGCGTTCCGCGGCGGCGAATTTACGCTTCAAGCAACCCGCATGCCACAGCGCAAACCCGGTGCGCAAGTGTGCGAAGTTGTTTCATCCACTGTTTCTGGAGGCCCACCATGCCCACCACCGTTCACCCCAAGCTGCGCGTCGCCGCCGTGCAGGCAGCGCCGGTATTCCTCGACCTCGACGGCACCATCGACAAGACCATCGACCTCATGGCCCAGGCGGCCGGCCAGGGCGTCAAGCTGATTGCCTTCCCCGAAACCTGGGTGCCCGGCTACCCCTGGTGGATCTGGCTCGATTCGCCGGCCTGGGGCATGCAGTTCGTGCAGCGCTACAACGACAACGCGCTGGTCGTCGGCTCGGCCGAGTTCGACCGCATCAAGGACGCGGCGCGCAAGCACAGGATCTGGGTGTCGCTCGGCTACAGCGAAAAGGCCGCAGGCAGCCTCTACATCGCGCAGGCGCTGATCGACGACCAGGGCAACACCGTGCAGACGCGCCGCAAGCTCAAGCCCACGCACGTGAGCGCACCGTGTTCGGCGAAGGCGACGGCTCTGACCTGGCCGTTGTCGAAACGCCCATCGGCAACATCGGATCGCTCTCGTGCTGGGAACACCTGCAGCCGCTCAGCAAATACGCCATGTATTCGCAGAACGAGCAGATCCATTGCGGCGCGTGGCCCAGCTTCTCGCTCTACCGCGGTGCAGCGTATGCGCTCGGCCCCGAGGTTAACAACGCCGCGAGCCAGATCTACGCGGCCGAGGGGCAGTGCTTCGTGGTCGCGCCGTGTGCGACCGTCTCGCAGGTGATGAGCGACCTGCTGTGCACCGATCCGGCCAAGCAGCAGATGCTGCGCACCGGTGGCGGCTATGCGCGCATCTACGCGCCCGATGGCTCCCCGCTCGGCACATCGCTGGCCGAAGACCAGGAAGGCCTGGTGATCGCCGACATCGACCTCGGCATGATCTCGCTCGCCAAGGCGGCGGCCGACCCGAGCGGCCACTATTCGCGGCCCGACGTCACGCAGCTGCTGCTGAACAAGACGCGCCGCGAGCCCGTGGTGGTACAGCGCACGCCCGAGCCCGACAGCAGCGTGCCGGAAGCGGTCGCCGCCAACACCGAGCCGCGCCTGCCGGTCGCGGCCTGACCGCACGGAGCCGCGCCATGGAATCCGCCATTGCCGAGCATCTGAAGTGCCCCCGCACGCGGCACCGCCGCGTCGAGGACGACTACACGCCGCCCTACCCTGTCTGGTCGGCCCGCGCGTCGACCTCGGTGAAGCAGGTCGTCATGAGCTACTTCGGCGTGCAGTCGCGCGGCCCCGAGATGCAGGGCCACGCCTGCGCCGCGCTGATGAAGATCGTGCGCGACTTCGCGCTGCCCGACGGACCGGGTCACCACGACCTCGCGCACTACGTCGACGCCGACGGCTACGACAACATGATCGCCATCGCGTACTGGCACGATGCTGCCGCCCACGCTCGCTGGTGTGCAACGCCTGAAATCGATGCATGGTGGCGCTCCGAAGAGCGGCTGGCGGAAGGCCTCGGCTACTTCCGCGAGATCGCCTCGCCGCGCGTCGAACACTTCGAGACCATGTTCAACACGCCCGACCGCTTCGAGGGCGTAGGCGTCGTGATGGGCGAAGTCAGCGGCGAGCTGTAGGAGCACGGCTACTGGGGTTCGATGCGCGACCGCATCCCGCTCTCGCAGACCGATGCGATGGCGCCTTCGGGCACGCGCGCCGTCATCGCAGGCACACCCGCATTGGGCCAGCGCGTGCGCGTCGCGGGCCACGAGAACATCGCGATGATCCGCTCCGGCCAGGAATGGACCGACACCACGGGCCAGGAGCGCACGCTCTACCTCGAAGACATGGAGCCGGTGCTGCGCGCAGGCATGGAGTTCCTGCACGACCAGGGCCTGGGCATCGGCTGCTACAGCAACCGCTACATGCACCACCTCGACGCCAAGGGCGCGCCGCTGCAGAAGTCCTTCGGCCTGAGCTACTGGCGCTCGCTCGCCGACATGGAACGCTGGGCCGAATCGCACCCCACGCACGTCGCGATCTTCGGCAGCTTCATGCGCTACGTGCAGGCGCTGAACTTCCAGCTGCAGCTGCGCGTGTACCACGAGGTGTCGGTGCTGCAGGCCGACGAGCAGAGCTATGAATACATCAACTGCCACGCGCGCAGCGGGCTGATGAATGGGCTTTCGCCCGTCTAGGCGGCGAACAGCCCCTTGTGCTCGGCGCGCAGCAGCGCCTTCTGCACCTTGCCCATCGTGTTGCGCGGCAGCTCGGGCACGACGAAGCAGCGCTTCGGGATCTTGAAGTTCGCAAGCTTCGACTTGAGCTCCGCGACGATCGCATCGGCATCGATCGCCGTGCCCGCCTTCGCGATCACGATGGCCACGCCCACCTCGCCGAAATCGGGGTGCGGCACGCCGACCACCGCGCTCTCGGCCACGCCGGCCATGTCGTTGATGTAGCCCTCGATCTCGGCCGGGTAGACGTTGTAGCCGCCGCTGATGATCAGGTCCTTGCTTCGGCCGACGATGGTGATGTAGCCGCGGCCATCGATCTTGCCCACGTCGCCGGTCTTGAAGAAGCCGTCGGCGGTGAACTCTTCCTTCGTCTTCTCGGGCATGCGCCAGTAGCCGGCGAACACGTTGGGGCCGCTCACTTCGATACCGCCGATTTCGTCGGTGGTGCAGTCGCGGCCGTTTTCGTCGCGCACGCGCAGTTGCACGCCCGGCAACGCAAACCCGACGGTGCCGCCGCGGCGCTCGCCCTGCTCGGCCTTGTAGGGGTTGGAGGTGAGCATGACGGTTTCGCTCATGCCGTAGCGCTCGAGGATCGTGTGGCCGGTGCGCTCGCGCCATTCGTCGAAGGTCTCGATCAGGAGCGGCGCCGAGCCCGCGACGAAGAGCCGCATGTTGCGCACCGCCTCGCGCGTGAGGCCGGCCTCGGCCAGCAGCCGCACGTAGAGCGTGGGCACGCCCATGAACACGGTGGCTTCGGGCAGCTTGGCAACGATGCGCTTCGGATCGAACTTCGAGAACCAGAGCATCTTGCTGCCGTTGAGCAGCGCGCCATGCAGCGCAACGAAAAGGCCGTGCACGTGGAAGATCGGCAGTGTGTGGATCAGCACGTCGCCCGGGGTCCAGCCCCAGCAGTCCTTGAGCACCTCGGCGTTCGACAGCAGGTTGCCATGCGTGAGCATCGCGCCCTTGCTGCGGCCGGTGGTGCCGCTGGTGTAGAGGATGGCGGCGAGATCGTCAGGGCCCTTCTGCGCCGCCGTGTGCTTGTCGCTGCACAGCGCTGCGACTTCGAGCAGCGTGCCGGTGCGGTCGTCGTCGAGCGTGAACACATGCTGCGTGCCCGCCGCATTGGCGATGGGCCCGACCCACGAGGCGTTGCGGCTGGTGCACACCACGACAGCGGGCTCTGCATTGCCGATGAAGTATTCGATCTCCGCGCTCTGGTAGGCGGTGTTGAGCGGCAGGAACACATAGCCCGCGCGCAGCGTGGCCAGGTACAGCAGCATCGCCTCGACCGATTTCTCGACCTGCACTGCAATGCGTGCCCCGGGCTCCAGCCCGAGTGCATCGAGCAGGTTGGCGATCATTGCGCTCGCGCGTTCGAGGTCGCGCCACGAATAGAAAAGGCCGTTGTCGGTTTCGACGGCGATGCCATCGAGGTTGCCGGGAAAGGCCGCGCGCAGGGCGGCGAACAGGTTGGAGTTGGCTTTCTTCTTCATCGGACAGGTACTTCAGAAATTCGATGTGCGCTTGGCAAGGAAGGCTGCGATGCCTTCGCGGTGCTCGGCGGAGTCGGCGTAGTCGTAGGCCGTGGCGAGCAGGTTCTGGGTCGAATGCGCG
Organism: Variovorax sp. YR752; assembly: GCA_945860785.1. Lineage (GTDB taxonomy): Bacteria > Pseudomonadota > Gammaproteobacteria > Burkholderiales > Burkholderiaceae_C > Variovorax. The sequence goes on from CAMATD010000351.1 coordinate 3,923, forward strand.
CCGGCCTTCAGCATGGCGAAGGTGCGTTTGTGCAGGCGCGCGGCCTGCGGCGCCAGCGCGGCGATGCGGTCGGCGTGCACCTGCACGGCGGTCGCCACTTCGTTGTCGGGCAGCACCTGCAGCAGAAAGCCGGCGTCGTACAGGCGCTGTGCGCCATGCACGCCGGCGGCCAGCAGCATGTCGCGCGCGAGCACGTCGCCGATGGCACCATGAACCAGCGCCGCTTCGCGCGGGGCCATCGGAAAGCCGAGCCTGGCAATCGGTGCGCCGAACTTGGCGGAGGCACCTGCGAGCCGGATGTCGCAGCAGCTCGCGATCTCGATGCCGGCGCCCATGCAGGCGCCTTCGATCTGTGCGACCAGCGGCAGCGGGCAGTCGAGCATCGCCTGCAGCGCGGCCCAGACTTCGTTCTCATGGAATTCGCGCAGGCTCGCCTCTTCGAAGCGGAACGACGGGTATTCGGAGATGTCGCCGCCCGCGCAGAAGGCCCCGCCCTCTCCGCGGATCGCGATGCAGCGCAGGCCCGCATCGTCAACATGGGCAATGCCATCGAACACCGCGCGCAGCTCGCGCCACATGGCGCGCGTCATTGCGTTGAGGCGGCCCGCGTTCGACAACGTGACGACCGCCGTTGCGCCTTCGCGGCGCAGCGAAACAGTGCCCGCAGCCGTCATTCCAGCTTGGCGCCCGACGCCTTCACGACCGTGGCCCAGCGCTTGATTTCCGAGCTCACGAAGCCGCCGTAGGCCGCCATGGTGAGGGTCGGGATCTCGGAGCCGTTTTGCGCCCAGATCGATTTGAGCTCGTCGGTGGCGAGTGCTTTTTTCATGTCGTCGACCGCACGCGCCTGTGCCTCGGCCGGCGTGCCCTTGGGTGCCCAGAGGCCGTACCAGGTGGTCACGGTGTAGTCGGGCAGCCCCCGCGCACGGCACGTCGGGGAAGGCCGGGTTGCGCCGCTTGCTGCTCGCGACCATCAGCGCCTTGATGCGGCCGCTCTTGATGTGCTGGGCCGAGGAACCGAGGCCGTCGAACATGAGGTCGACGTTGCCCGAGATCAGGTCCGACAGCGCCGGGCCCGCGCCGCGGTACGGAATGTGGGTGATGAAGGTGCCGGTCTGCAGCTTGAACAGCTCGCCCGCCAGGTGGTGCGAGGTGCCCGAGCTGGCCGAGCCGTAGTTGAACTTGCCCGGGTTGCGCTTGACCAGCGCGATGAACTCCTGAATGGTGTTGGCCTGCACGCGCTTCGGGTTGATCACCACCACCTGCGGCACGTTCGCCAGCAGCATCAGCGGCATGAAATCTTTCTCGATGTCGTAGTCGAGCCTGGGATACACCGATGGGGCGATCGCATGGTGCACCGCGCCCATGAAGAGCGTGTAGCCGTCGGCCGGCGCCTTGGCCGCAATGCTCGCGCCCAGCGTGCCGCCGGCGCCGCCGCGGTTGTCGATGACCAGCGTCTGCCCGGCGAGTTTTGTGAACT
>CAMATD010000352.1 GCA_945860785.1 Variovorax sp. YR752
CCCCCCCCCCGCCGCCGTGGATACGCTGTGGGCGGGTTCTCCCGCTTTTTTGTCATGCTGAGTCTCGGTTCGCCGTTTCCTCTGGGGGCCTCGCTTTCGTCGAGCGGAGTGAACTTCGCGCTGGTTGCGCCGAATGCCGCGGCTGTCGAGCTCTGTCTTTTCGATGGGACCGGGCAGAACGAGCAGCAACGCCTTCAACTGCCTGCGTGCACCGATGGCGTCTGGCATGGGCTGCTTCCCAGCGGGCAGCCTGGGCTGGTCTACGGCTATCGCGTGCATGGCGCCTGGGCGCCACACGCAGGGCAGCGATTCAATGCCGCCAAGCTGCTGTTGGACCCGTATGGACCCGTATGCGCGCGAAATCGTGGGCGCTATGACGGGAGCGATCTGTTCCTGGGACACGACCCGTCGCGGCCGGATCAACGGGATGCGCATGACAACGGTGCTGTCGCCCTCAAGGGACGTGTGGCAGCGGCCACGGGTACGACTCCATCACCGGGTCATGCACGCATCGCAGCCGGTGATCGCGTGCTCTATGAACTGCACGTCCGCGGGCAGACCCGGTTGCACCCGGGCGTTCCTGCGGCCTTGCGCGGCACTTACGCCGGCCTCGCCGAGCCCGCGGTGCTCGACCATCTGCAGCGCCTCGGTGTCACCACGCTGAGCCTGATGCCCGTCCAGCACCGCGCCGACGAGCAACGGCTGCTGGCCATGGGCCTGAGCAACTACTGGGGCTACAACACCGTCGGCTGGTTCGCGCCCGAAGCCCGCTACTGGAGCGGCCGCCCCGGCACCACGCCCGCGAGCGAGTTCCGTGCAATGGTCGATGCCGTGCACGCGCGCGGCATGGAAGTGGTGATCGACGTGGTCTACAACCACAGCGCAGAGACCGACGAGCTCGGCCCCACGCTCTCCATGCGCGGCATCGACAACGCGCTCTACTACCACCTGCGGCCCGACGACCGCGCGCTCTACGAGAACTGGACCGGGTGCGGCAACTGCCTCAACCTGGGCGAGCCGCGTGTGCTGCAACTCGCGACGGACAGCCTGCGCCACTGGGCCTGCGAGTTCAGCGTCGACGGTTTCCGCTTCGACCTCGCGCCGGTGCTGGGGCGCGATGCGAAGACGGGCTTCGATCCGCGCGCGCCCTTCTTCGCAGCCATCGCGCAAGACCCGGTACTCTCGCGCACGCTGTTGATCGCCGAGCCCTGGGACATCGGCCCCGGCGGCTACCGCCTCGGCGAGTTCCCGCCGGGCTGGCTCGAATGGAACGACCGCTACCGCGACACGCAGCGCGGCTTCTGGCTGCGGCAAGGGCGCGATGACGCTGCCGGCCTCGGCGATTTCGCGCAACGCTTCACGGCCTCCAGCACGCAGTTCGCCCACCACGGCCGCGCGCCGACGGCGAGCGTCAACTTCATCACCGCGCACGATGGCTTCACGCTGCGCGACCTGGTGAGCTACGAAGAGCGCCACAACCTCGCCAACGGCGAGAACAACCGCGACGGCCATGCCCACAACCTGAGCAACAACTGCGGCGTCGAAGGCACCAGCGACGACGCCGCCGTGCTGGCCCGGCGCAGCCGCCTGCAGCGCGCGCTGCTCGCCACGCTGCTGCTCTCGCAAGGCACGCCGATGCTGCTGGCCGGCGACGAGCTGGGTCACAGCCAGCAGGGCAACAACAACGCCTATTGCCAGGACAACGAGACCACCTGGCTCGCGTGGATCGGCGCGGCCGACCCCGCGAGCGACATGGCCCACACCAGCGACTTTGTCGCGCGGCTCACGGCCTTGCGCCGCGAGGCACCGGTGCTGCGCAGCACGCGCTGGTGGCCCGCCGAGCCGCCACCGGGAACACCGGGTATCCGCTGGCTGCGCCCCGACGGCCAGCCGATGACGCCGGCCGACTGGCGCCTGGGCACGGCCCTTGCGATCCTCTTCGAGAACGCCGCGACAAAGGACGCAGGCGCATGGCTGGTGCTGGTGAATGCGGGAGTAGAGACCGCGTCTTTCAGGCTGCCCGCGGGCAGTTGGTGCTGCTGTCTCGCGACCGACGCCGGGCACACCCCGGAGGCCGCGCCGCGACCGCTTGACGACACGGCAGAAGTACCGCATTCGAGCCTGTGGATTGCAAGAACGTAGGAGCCAGGCGCGCAGCGCGGTGCTAGTCTCGCTGCAGAAACTCTGACGACCGAAACCAACGAACGAACGGAGACACAGGATGGACAAGCAGCTCACCACGCAGGAACCCCTGCAGGCACATCAACTGGTCCGCCGCACCATCGCCCTGGTGCTGGCCGGTGGCCGAGGCTCCCGCCTCAAGCAGCTGACCGACCGGCGCGCCAAACCGGCCGTGTACTTCGGCGGCAAGTTCCGAATCATCGATTTCGCCTTGTCGAACTGCCTCAACTCCGGCATCCGGCGGATGGCGGTGGTCACGCAGTACAAGTCGCATTCGCTCATGCGCCACCTGCAGCGCGGCTGGAGCTTCCTGCGGGCCGAGCTCAACGAGATGGTCGACGTGCTGCCCGCGCAGCAGCGCGTCGGCGACGAGCACTGGTACCGCGGCACGGCCGACGCCGTGTTCCAGAACCTGGACATCATCCAGACCCGCTCGACCCCCCACGACTACGTGGTGGTGCTCGCCGGCGACCACATCTACAAGATGGACTACTCCCTCATGCTCAAGGACCACGCCGAGCGTGGCCTGGGCTGCACGGTCGGCTGCATCGAAGTGCCGCGCATGGAAGCCACGGCCTTCGGCGTGATGGCGATCGACGATGGCCGCCAGATCACGGCCTTTCTCGAAAAGCCGGCCGATCCGCCCGCGATGCCCGGCAACCCCGACGTCGCGCTGGCCAGCATGGGCATCTACATCTTCGACTCCAGCTACCTCTACCAGCTGCTCGAGGAAGACAACGTCAACCCCGACTCGAGCCACGACTTCGGCAAGGACATCATCCCGCGCGCCGTGGCGCAGGGCCGTGCGCTGGCCCATCCCTTCAGCATGTCCTGCGTCACGCGGGCCTCGCGCGGGCCGGGCGCCAAGGCCTACTGGCGCGACGTGGGCACGATTGATGCATTCTGGGCAGCCAACCTCGACCTGGCCTCGATCACCCCGGAGCTCGACATCTATGACACGGACTGGCCCATCTGGACCTACCAGCGGCAGCTGCCCCCGGCCAAGTTCGTGCTGGACCGCGACGGCAAGCACGGCATGACGGTCAACACCATCATTTCGGGCGGGTGCATCGTCTCGGGCTCCAAGGTCAGCAGTTCGGTGCTGTTCTCGGGCGTGCGCATTCATTCGTTCTGCGAGATCAACGAGGCCGTGCTGCTGCCCGACGTGGAAGTCGGCCGCGGCGCGCGGCTCAACCGGGTGGTGATCGACCGCGCCTGTGTCATACCGGACGAGATGGTGATCGGCGAAGATGCCGCGGCCGACGCCGCGCGCTTCGAGCGCACCGAGAACGGGGTGGTGCTGGTCATGCGCGAAATGCTCAAACGATTGGCAACATGAAGCTCACCCACAGGCTTGCCCACTTCTCGTGTGGCCGCCCACCCCCTCGCCGGGGGCAACACCTGCGGCCCGGCAAAGCCGGTTCCGCGGTATTCCAGGAAGGAACCGCGCTTTGACCTCGCTCGTTTTCGCATTGGACAAACGCTGACGATGCGAATCCTCCAGGTCAGTGCCGAACTCTTCCCCCTGCTCAAGACTGGCGGCCTGGCGGACATCGCCGGCGCCCTGCCCATCGCGCTCATGGCCGAAGGGCAGGACGCGCGGGTGCTGCTGCCGGGCTTTCCGGCCATCGTGGCCGGCGTGCGCGAGCTGGCGCCGGTGGCCGAATTCACCGCCCCCTGGGGTGAGCGCTTCGGCCTGCGCGCCGGGCACATCGCCATTGCCGGTGCGCCGCCGATTCCCGTCTATGTGATCGATGCGCCGGCCCTCTACGACCGGCCCGGCAACCCCTACGAAGACCCGGCGCGCCAACCCTATGCCGACAACCACCGGCGCTTCGCGCTGCTGGGCTGGGCTGCGGCGCAGCTTGCGCAGGGGCTTGATCCGACATGGCAGCCTGAAGTCGTGCATGCGCACGACTGGCATGCCGCGTTGGCCCCCGCCTACATCGCCTTTGCGCGGCAGGCGGGCCGGCCGCGCGTGGGCAGCGTGTTCACGGTGCACAACCTGGCTTACCAGGGCATCTTCGCCCCCTGGCACTTCGCCGAGCTGGGCTTGCCCAGCCCCGCCTTCCACATCAACGGGCTCGAGTACCACGGGCAGGTGTCGTTCATGAAGGGCGGCCTGTACTTCGCCGACCGGCTCACCACGGTGAGCCCGACCTACGCGCTCGAAATCCAGACGCCCGAACAGGGCTGCGGGCTCGATGGCCTGCTGCGCCAGCGCAGCGGCGTGCTCAGCGGCATCCTCAACGCGGTGGACGACAAGGTCTGGAGCCCTGCACCGACGCTGCGCTGGTGCAGGGCTATCACACGCCCGAGGGCCGACACATGGCCGGCAAGGCGCGCTGCAAGGCCGTGCTGCAGCACCAGCTGGGCCTGGCCGAACGCCCCGACACGCCGCTCTTCATCCTGGTGAGCTCGGCTCACCGAGCAGAAGGGCCTGCACCTCGTGCTCGGCGGCATCGACGCCCTGCTGGCCCAGGGCGGCCAGCTCGCGCTGCTGGGCAGCGGCGAGGCCTGGCTCGAAGAGGCCTTTCGCCAGCGCGCGGCGGCCGCGCCGCAATCGGTCAGCGTCACCATCGGCTACAATGAGACGCTCGCGCACCAGCTCTTCGGTGGCGGCGACATGACGCTGGTGCCGTCTCTCTTCGAACCCTGCGGCCTCACGCAGATGTATGGCCTCAAGTACGGCAGCCTGCCGCTGGTACGCCGCGTGGGCGGGCTGGCCGACACGGTGGTCACAGCACGCTCGAAGACATGGCGAGCGGCGAGGCCACCGGCTTCGTGTTCGACCGCTTCGATACCGACGACTACAAACGGGCGCTCCGCCGCGCCTTCGCGCTTTACGAGCGCGCGCCCGACTGGCGCCGCGTGCGCGGCAACGCCATGCGGCGACCGGCCGACTGGGGCACGGCGGCGGCGCAGTACATCGACGTTTACCAGCAGGCACTGGGATGAAACCTTGCTTTTCTGTTTTTCGCGTTGTGTTTGACGTTTGCTGTTCAGGGCGCGCTCACGCCGACGGTGTGCGGAGCTCCGCGAATGTCCCCCGGCGCGGCCTAGGGTCGCATGCCTCCTCCTTTATTTCGCTGCGCAGAGCACACCGCCGGCGTGATCGCTCAGAGCACTTGTTGATCGGCCGCACACCAGCCGCCTGCCCTCGTGCACAGGGCACCGGGTGCTCCCCGCAGCGAAATAAAGGAGGAGCGAAGCGG
>CAMATD010000353.1 GCA_945860785.1 Variovorax sp. YR752
GCGCTGCATGCGAAGCCGGCGTTCGACCCTGCCAAGGCCGAGCGCGTGTTCCGCATCGGCCTGAGCGATGCGCTCGAAGTCGCGCTGATGCCGCAGCTCATGCAGCGCCTCTCGGCCGAGGCGCCGGGCGTGCGGCTGATTGCGCAGGCAGCCGACCGCACCACGGCGCCCGGCATGCTCGACGCGGCCGAGATCGAGCTGGCCGTGGGCGTGTTCATCGAATGCGCCGCCTGGCAGCGCCAGCGCGCGCTGTTCGACTGGCACTTCGTCTGCGTCTACAACCCCGCGCTCGTCAAGGCGCGCGGCAGGCGGCTGACGCTCGAGGAATACCTGCGCCATCCGCACCTGCTCACCTCGTTCAGCGCCGGCCTGAGCGGCCTCGTCGACGAACTGCTGCACAAGCAGGGGCTCACGCGGCAGGTCGTGTTCTCGAGCCGCAACTTCGCGACCAGCCCCTTCATCGTGCGGCAGATGCCGGCGATCACCACCGTGCCCACCTTTGCCGCGGCCACCTGGCGCGATGCGCTGGGGCTGGCGGTCAGCCCGCTGCCGTTCGAAACGCCGAGCTACGAGGTGTCGCTCCTGTGGACGGCCGCGCACGACGGCGACCTGGGCCTCCAATGGCTCATCTCGCTGATGCACGAGGTCTTTGGCGGCAAACCCGTCCGCTGATCCCGCGCGCACTGCCCTGCGACAATCGGGAAATGCCTTCCGCCCCACTGCAAAACGACACTTTCCTGCGGGCCTGCTGGCGCCAGGCCACCGATCACACACCCGTCTGGCTGATGCGCCAGGCCGGCCGCTACCTGCCCGAATACGTGGCCACGCGCGCCAAAGCCGGCAGCTTCATGGGGCTGGCGACCAACACCGACTACGCCACCGAGGTCACGCTGCAGCCGCTCGCGCGCTATCCGCTGGACGCCGCCATCCTATTCTCCGACATCCTCACCGTGCCCGACGCCATGGGCCTGGGCCTGTCGTTCGAGGCCGGCGAAGGCCCGCGCTTCGCACGCCCGGTGCGCGACGAAGCCGCGGTAGCGGCGCTCGAAGTGCCCGACATGGAGAAGCTGCGCTACGTGTTCAGCGCCGTGGCCTCGATCCGCAAGGCGCTCGATGGTCGCGTGCCGCTCATCGGCTTCTCGGGCAGCCCCTGGACGCTGGCCTGCTACATGGTGGAAGGCGCAGGCTCCCGCGACTACCGCCTCGTGAAGAGCATGCTCTACAGCCGCCCCGACCTGATGCACCGCATCCTCGCGGTCAATGCCGATTCGGTGGCCACCTACCTCAATGCCCAGATCGACGCCGGCGCGCAGGCCCTGATGGTGTTCGACAGCTGGGGCGGCGTGCTGGCCGACGGCGCTTTCCAGGAATTCAGCCTCGCCTACACGGCGCGCGTGCTGGCGGGCCTCAAGCGCAACGGCGCCGACGGGCAGCCCGTGCCGCGCATCGTGTTCACCAAGGGCGGCGGCCTGTGGCTCGAGACCATGCGCGAACTCGATTGCGAAGTGCTCGGCGTCGACTGGACCGTGAACCTGGCGGCCGCGCGCCGCCAGGTCGTCGAAGGTTCCGACGGCAAGACCAAGGCCCTGCAGGGCAACATCGACCCCAATGTGCTGTTCGCGCCGCCCGCGCAGATCGAGGCCGAGGTGGCAAAGGTGCTGCAGGCCTTCGGCAAGCCCCACGCCGACCGCAACGCCAAGGGCCCGACGCACATCTTCAACCTGGGCCATGGCATCAGCCAGTTCACGCCGCCCGACCACGTGGCGGCACTGGTGCAGGCGGTGCACACGCAGTCGCGCGCCCTGCGCGGTTAAAACTGTGTCGCGAGGGGCCGGCTGCGCGGAAGCGCGAACTGCCCCTGAAAATCGCTCCGAAGCCGTTTGTCAAGCGCAAAAACGATCTAGGAGCCCCGACTTATGCACAAAACTCGTGTTGCACTGCGCAAGATTATCTGAGGTATGCCCCTCTTTGCTTCCAAACCAATAGCACGCGTAAGTTGTTGATTTATATAGGATTTTAACTTTGCTTTTTTTTGGGGCAATCCAGTCAGAGCCTTGATTTTCAAGGCTCCCCAGCGTGTCGAGCCCGGTTGTCAACAAAGTTATCCACAGAAACTCTGGATGGCCGTCAAAGCGCTGAAAAATCAACGACTTAAGCGGATTTGCTCAAAGTCGCATTAACAAACCTTGCCAACAAGGACGCCCATTTCCAAAGCCAGCCCCGCCCCTGAACCGGGCGCACCGACAACGGACAACAGCGCTGCGCCGCCGCCCGAAAGCGCGCCACCGGCGTTGGCCTGGCGGCTCGACATCGCGGTGCAGACGCCGGCGCATGCCGCGCTCGGCGACCTGCTGAGCTACGCCAGCGCAGCGCCGCTGGTGCCCGGCACGCTGGCGCGGGTGCCGCTGGGCCGGCGCGAGGTGCTGGGCGTGGTCTGGAACGAGGCGAGTTCGCTCGACAGCGCCGAGCCGGACATGGCCCTCAAACCCGTGGGCGCCGCGCTCGACGCGCTGGCCCCGCTCGGCGAGGCCTGGCGCGACCTCGTGGCCTTTGCCGCGCGCTACTACCAGCGTTCGATCGGCGAGATCGCGCTGGCCTCCCTGCCGCCCCAGCTGCGCGACCTGACGACCACGCAGCTGGCGCGCCGGCTCAAGCGCAAGACGACGACCGGACCCGTGGCCGAGACGGCCGAAGCCGCCAACCTGATCGCGCTGAGCGCCGAGCAGACGGCCGCCCTGGCCCGCATCGAGGCGGAAACGGACACCTTCCTGCTGGTCGGCAGCACCGGCAGCGGCAAGACCGAGGTCTACCTGCGCTGCGTGGCCGACCTGCTCGCGCGCGACCCCGAGGCCCAGGCGCTGGTGATGGTGCCCGAGATCAACCTCACGCCGCAGCTCGAGGCCCGTTTCAAGGCGCGCTTCGGCGACGAGGCGGTGGTGTCGCTGCACAGCGGCATGACCAATCCGCAGCGGCTCGCGAGCTGGCTCGCGGCGCACAGCGGCGCCGCGAGCATCGTGCTGGGCACGCGCATGGCGGTGTTCGCATCGATCCCGGGGCTCAAGCTGATCGTGGTCGACGAGGAGCACGACCCGAGCTACAAGCAGCAGGAAGGCGCGCGCTACTCGGCACGCGACCTGGCGGTGTGGCGCGGCCAGCGCGAGGGCGCGAAGGTGATCCTGGGCTCGGCCACGCCCTCGCTCGAAAGCTGGCACCAGAGCCGCCCCGCCGAGGGCGAGGACCCGGGCGGTCGCTACGTGCGCCTTGCCATGCCCTCGCGCATCGGCGCAGGCGAACTGCCCGCGGTGCGGCTGGTCGACATGAACCTGCAGCCGCCGAAGACCGTGCTCTCGGGCGCGCTGCTCGACGCCATCGGCCAGCGCATCGCGCGCGGCGAGCAGAGCATGATCTTTTTGAACCGCCGCGGCTACGCGCCGGTGCTGGCCTGCGGCGACTGCGGCTGGAAGAGCGAGTGCCCGCACTGCAGCGCGTATCGCGTGTTCCACAAGATCGACCGCACGCTACGCTGCCACCACTGCGGCTTCACCGAACGCGTGCCGCGCGCCTGCCCGGCCTGCGGCAACCCCGACATCGCGCCCGTGGGTCGCGGCACCGAGCGGCTCGAAGAACATCTGGCGGAGCTGTTCGCCGCGGTGAAGCGGCCCGACGGCAGCGCGGTGCGCATCGCGCGCATCGATGCCGACAGCACCAAGAAACAGGGCGCGCTCGAATCGCAGCTCGCGGCCGTGCATTCGGGCGAGGTCGATGTGCTGGTGGGCACGCAGATGATCGCCAAGGGCCACGACTTCCGGCGCATCACGCTGGTGGCCGCGGTGAACCCCGACGGCGCCCTCTTCTCCAGCGACTTCCGCGCGCCCGAGCGCCTGTTCAGCCTGCTGATGCAATCGGCCGGCCGCGCGGGCCGCGATGCCGCCTACCTCGCCGCGCAAGGCGCCACGGCCGAGATGTGGATCCAGACGCACCATGCGCAGCACCCGCTGTTCATGGCGCTGCGCAGGCACGACTACACCGCGTTCGCGAAACAGCAGCTCGACGAACGCCGGGCCGCCGGCATGCCACCCTTCGCGTTCCAGGCATTGCTGCGTGCCGACGCGCGCGAACAGGCCACGGCACAGGCCTTCCTGAACATCGCAGCCGATGCCGCGGAAGCACTGCCGGGCGCCGACATCGTCACGCGCTATCCCGCGGTGCCGCTCGCGATCCAGCGCGTGGCCAATGTGGAGCGCGCGCAGATGCTGATCGAAAGCCCCTCGCGCGCCGCGCTGCAGCGCCTGCTGGCGGGCTGGCAGCCATTGCTGCACGAACTACGCCGCACGCCCGAGGGCAAGGGCGTGATCCGCTGGCTGGTCGACGTCGATCCGCACAGCATCTGAGCCGGTTGTCCTGCAACGCGGCAGCGCGGGCTGCGCCAAGGTGCCTGGGCATGAACACTTCCATGGCCCACACCGCCCGTCGCGCGGGCTTCGGCATCCTTCTGCTGGCAGCCTCGATGCTGGTGCCGATCGCGTCGCGGGCGCAGCAGCCGGCGCCGCTCGATGACGGCGCGGCGAGTGCGTTGCGCGCGAAGCTCCAGTCGCTGGCACCACAGCTGGAACGCAATGCCTTCCGCCGCCCGCTGGCGCTCGAGTCGCGCGAAGCCGCAGACCGGCTGAGCGGCGATGTCTATGCGCTGGTGAACCACCCCTTCGCGCGCGTGAGTGGCGCCCTGCGCGAGCCGGCCGCGTGGTGCCAGGTGCTGATGCTTCACCTCAACACCAAGCACTGCGCGGTGAAGAGCGGCGGCACCGCGCTGGCGGTGGCCATCGGACGCAAGTTCGACCAGCCCCTGTCGGATGCGCAGAACATCGACTTCGTCTTCAGCCTCGGCAAGGCCGACGCGAACTACCTGAACGCTCGCCTGAGCGCCGCCACCAGCCCGCTTTCCACGCGCGACTACAGCATCGTGCTCGAGGCCACGCCCGCTGATGGCGGCAAGACGGCGATCCACCTGCGCTATGCCTATGCCTACGGCACCGCGGCGCGGCTGGCGATGAAAGGCTATCTGGCCACGCTGGGCAGCGACAAGATCGGCTGCACGCCCAAGGGACAAGGCGGATACATCGGCGGCGTGCGCGGCGTGGTGGAGCGCAACACGATGCGCTACTACCTTGCGATCGACAGTTATCTCGATGCACCCGGCCCGGGGCAGCTGGAGCAGCGCCTGGGTGCCTGGTTCGATGCGACGGAGCAGTATGCGAAACAGCTCCACGAGGTGGAGCGCAACGACTACCTGACGATGAAGCGCCACGAGTTCCAGCGCTTGCCGCAGGCCGCGTCGTGAAGGGCGCGCTCATCAGTGAAGG
>CAMATD010000354.1 GCA_945860785.1 Variovorax sp. YR752
AGGCCATGGTGCAGTCGATGGCCGAAGGCTCGCAGACCTTCGAGGAAGACATTGCCCGCCTCATCACCGAGGAGCGCGTGACGCGCGAAGAGGGCCTGGCCCAGTCCGACTCGCCCACCAACCTGATGTGGCGCCTGCAGAACCGCGCCGCACCCAAGCAGCAAGTCGACGACCGCCACCTGACCGACCAAGTCGACGAACCCACCTTTACCGACATCACGCTCGACGTGAAGTTCTGAACGAACCCCTTTCCCGATGTCCCGCACGCTCCAGCTCGCCGAACAACTCATCTCGCGCCCCTCGGTCACCCCCGACGATGCGGGCTGCCAACAGAGCCTCGGCGAACGGCTGGCGCAACTGGGCTTCACGCTCGAGACCATCGAGAGCGGCCCTTCGGACTTTCGCGTGACCAACCTGTGGGCGGTGCGCCGTCCGGCGGGTGCCTCGGCGAGCAAGACGCTGGTGTTCGCAGGCCATACCGACGTGGTGCCCACCGGCCCCGTCGAACAATGGACCAGCCATCCGTTCACGCCCACGCACCGCGACGGCAAGCTCTACGGCCGCGGCGCCTGCGACATGAAGACCTCGGTGGCGGCCTTTGTCGTGTCCATCGAGGAATTCCTGCAGGCCACGCCCGACCCGAAGCTCACGCTCGCCCTGCTGCTCACGAGCGATGAAGAAGGCCCCGGCGTCGACGGCACCGTCATCGTCTGCAACACGCTGGCGGCACGCGGCGAAGTCATCGACTACTGCATCGTCGGCGAACCCACCGCCGTGGAGCGCTGCGGCGACATGATCAAGAACGGCCGCCGCGGCACCATGAGCAGCAAACTCACGGTCAAGGGCGTGCAGGGCCACATCGCCTACCCGCATCTGGCGAAGAACCCGGTGCACTCGGTCGCACCCGCGCTGGCCGAGCTGGTGGCCCTCAACACGGCCGGCGGCTGGGATTCGGGCAATGCCTATTTCCAGCCGACCAGCTGGCAGATCAGCAACTTCCACTCGGGCACCGGCGCGAGCAACGTGATTCCCGGCAGCGCGGTGATCGACTTCAATTTCCGCTTCTCGACCGAATCGACGCCCGAGTCGCTGCAGCAGCGCGTCCACGCCGTGCTCGATGCGCACGGCGTCGACTACACGCTCACCTGGACCGTCGGCGGCCTGCCCTTCCTGACCACGCCCGGTGAGCTCGTCACGGCCGTGCAGGCGGCGATTGCCGACGAAACCGGCATCGCCACCGAGCTGTCGACCAGCGGCGGCACCAGCGACGCACGCTTCATCGCCAAGATCTGCAAGCAGGTGGTCGAGCTCGGCCCGGTCAACGCCAGCATCCACAAGATCGACGAGCACATCGACGTCGCCGAGATCGAGACGCTGAAGAACATCTACAAGCGCACGCTGGACCGGCTCGAAGCGTCGCTCGCCCGATGAGCACGGTCATCGAACTGATCGAGGCCGGCGCCAAGCGGCTGGACGATGCCGGCGTCGCCTTCGGGCATGGCACCGCCAACGCCTTCGACGAAGCCGCCTGGCTGGTGCTGTGGCGCCTGGGCCTGCCGATCGACGATATCGATGCGGTGGCCGACACGGCTGTCTCGCCGGCCGATGCGGGCAAGGTTGCCGCGCTGCTCGACGAACGCATCGCCACGCGCAAGCCCGCCGCCTATCTCACCAAGGAGGCCTGGCTCCAGGGCGTGTCGTTCTACGTGGACGAGCGCGCCATCGTGCCGCGCAGCTTCATCGCCGAACTGATTGCCGACGGCAGCATCGACTACTGGCTCGGCGAGCACACCCGGCGCGTGCTCGACCTGTGCACCGGCAACGGCAGCTTGGCGGTCATCGCGGCCCTGACCTACCCGGACGTGACCGTGGACGCGGCGGACCTGTCCGTCGAGGCGCTCGAAGTGGCCGCGATCAACGTCACCCGGCACGAACTCGATGCCCGCATCACGCTGATCGAATCGGATGGCCTGGCCAAGGTGCCCGGCCCCTACGACCTCGTGCTGTGCAACCCGCCCTACGTGAACAGCGCCAGCATGGCCGCCCTGCCCGCCGAATACCGCGCCGAGCCCGAACTGGCGCTCGCAGGCGGCACCGACGGCATGGACTTCGTGCGCCAGCTGTTTGCCGACGCGCCTTCGCGCATGAGCGATCAGGCGGTGCTGGTGCTGGAAATCGGCAACGAGCGCGAACACTTCGAAGCGGCCTTCCCGCGCCTCGAGGTCGTGTGGCTCGACACCTCGGCCGGCGAAGACGAGGTGTTGCTGGTCACGAAAACGGCGCTGCAGAGCGGCGCCGGCGTGCGTTAGCGGCGCCCGCCCAAGCCCCTTCCAGTCGAATTTCGCAGCCCTGGCTGCAGTCCCCTTTCATCGGGTGATGTCCCCATTTGCCCCTTCGCGCCAGGCCGCCCGGGGCTGGACGGGATAATCGCCCCTACGGTTCCTATTTCATGATTACTCTCAAAAACGTCATTCTTCGCCGCAGTGCCAAGAAACTGCTCGACGGCGCCACCGTCAACCTCAACCCCGGCGAAAAAGTCGGCCTTGTGGGGCGCAACGGTGCCGGCAAGTCTTCGCTGTTCGCGCTCTTCAACGGCTCGCTGCACGAAGACGACGGCGACTTCTACGTGCCCAAGCAATGGCGCATGGCGCAGGTCGCACAGGACATGCCCGAAACCGACGAGTCGGCCACCGATTTCGTGGTGGGCGGCGACACCCGCCTGACGGAGCTGCGCACCACGCTCGCGGCCATCGAGGACGCCTACGAAGCCAACCCCGAGGACGCCGACATCGGCATGGAACTGGCCCACGCCTACACCGACCTGGCTGATGCCGGCGAGCACGACGCCGTGCCGCGCGCGCAGGCACTGATCCTCGGGCTGGGGTTCAAGTCGCACGAGCTCGACGGCCCCGTCAACAGCTTCTCGGGCGGCTGGCGCATGCGTCTGCAGCTGGCCCGCGCGCTGATGTGCCCGAGCGACCTTCTGCTGCTCGACGAACCGACCAACCACTTGGACCTGGACGCCCTGGTGTGGCTCGAAGCCTGGCTGCAGAAGTACGCCGGCACCATGATCGTCATCAGCCACGACCGCGAGTTTCTCGATGCCGTGACCAACGTCACCCTGCACATCGCCAACGCCCAGCTCACGCGCTACGGTGGCAACTACAGCGCCTTCGAGACCCTTCGGGCCGAGCAGATGGCGCTGCAACAGACCGCCTTCAGCAAGCAGCAGGACAAGATCGCCCACCTGCAGAAGTTCATCGACCGCTTCAAGGCCAAGGCCAGTAAGGCCAAGCAGGCGCAGAGCCGCGTCAAGGCACTGGAACGCATGGAGAAGGTGGCGCCGCTGCTGGCCGAAGCCGACTTCACCTTCGAGTTCAAGGAGCCGGGCAACATCCCCAATCCGATGCTATCGATCACCCACGCGAGCTTCGGCTACGAGATCGAGGACGCCGAGCCCAAGACCATCCTGCGCGGCGTCAGCCGCTCGGTGCTGGCAGGCCAGCGCATCGGCATCCTGGGCGCCAACGGCCAGGGCAAGTCGACGCTGGTGAAGACCATCGCGCGCGAAATGGGCGCGCTGGCCGGTGAAGTCACCGAAGGCAAGGGCCTGAACATCGGCTACTTCGCGCAGCAGGAACTCGACGTGCTGCGCCCGCAGGACAACCCGCTCGAACACATGGTGCGCATGGCCCGCGAGCTGGGCAGCGCCGTCAAGGAAAGCACCGGCGAGCAGGCATTGCGCGGCTTCCTCGGCAGCTTCAATTTCAGCGGCGACATGGTCAAGCAGCCCGTCGGCACCATGAGCGGCGGCGAAAAGGCCCGCCTCGTGCTCGCCATGATGGTCTGGCAGCGCCCCAACCTGCTGCTGCTGGACGAGCCCACCAACCATCTGGACCTCGCCACCCGCGAGGCCCTGGCCGTGGCGCTCAACGAGTTCGAAGGCACGCTGATGCTGGTGAGCCACGACCGTGCACTGCTGCGTTCGGTGTGCGACGAGTTCTGGCTCGTGGGCCGCGGCGTCGTCACCGACTTCGACGGCGACCTAGACGACTACCAGCGCTACCTGCTCGACGAAGCCAAGCGGCAGCGCGAAGAAGCCAAGATCGCCGTGCGCGAAGCGGAGAGCGCGACGGCAGCGGCTGCTGCAGCACCTCCGGCGAAGGCCAGTGCCCAGGACCGCCAGCAACGCAGCGACCAGCTCAAGCCGATCAAGCGCGAGATCGCCCAGGTCGACGAACGCCTGGCTGCGGCCGGCACCGAGCGCACAGCGCTGGAAGCGCGCCTGGCCCAGCCGCTCCCGTCGGCCGAGATCGCCGAAGCCGGCAAGCGGCTGAAGGCACTCAACGACGAAATCGGCCGACTCGAAGAGCGCTGGCTGGCCCTCTCGGACCAGCTGGAGGCGCTGGTGGCCTGACAAACCCGACCAACCTGCAAGGGGCACCGCATGCCATCAGCCATCGAACTGGCCCAGGGTAACGAAACGCTGATCGAGGCCATCCGCCGCAGCCGGCGCCTGATCGGCCGCAAGGCCCTGATGGCGGCGGCCGCCAGCGCCATACCGCTGCCCGGGATCGACTGGGCCGCCGATGCGGCGCTGCTCTCGCGCCTGGTGCCGCAGATCAGCGCCGAGTTCGGGCTCTCGGTCACCCAGGTCGAAAAGCTCGCGCCGCACCAGCGCGAGCGCATCCAGAAGGCCGCCACCACCGTCGGCGCGCTGCTGGTCGGCAGGCTGGTCACGCGCGACCTGCTCATCAGGCTCGCCCGCCACGCCGGCGTGCGCCTCACCGCCAAGCAGGCCACCAAGTACGTGCCGATCGCCGGGCAGATCGTCTCCGCCGCGCTGGGCTATGCCGCCCTGCGCGCCCTTGGCGAGCAGCACATCAAGGACTGCGTGCGCGTCAGCGCCACACTCGGTCTAGCGCCTCCCGCAGCGCACGCGCCCGCCTGAGCGCTTCGCGGTCGAACAGCACGACGGCCGTGCGCGCCACGCCGACCAGGCCGAACAACCCGCCGCCGGCAATGCCGTGCCGCTTCGCGACAAGCCCGTAGATCAGCGCCGCAATGGACAGCAGCGCCAGCAGCACGCACAGCGCGCGGTCAAACCACAGGCCTGACGATGACGGCCCCCGCACCGCTCAGTCATCGATTGCGGGGCCAGACGCAGGGAGCAGGCGCTGGCGCAATGGCTTCCGCCTTCTTCTGCTGCTCGTAGGCGGCCAGCAGCGCCCGGTAGTGCCGCGACATGATGTCGCCCACCTTTCCCAAGGCCGATCTTGCTGATCGTGGGTTGCGGG
>CAMATD010000355.1 GCA_945860785.1 Variovorax sp. YR752
CACTTTTGTCGGCGATGCCGAAGCCGAAGACATCCACCGCACGCCGCAGGACCTGGCGCCGTGGCAGCGCGTGCTCGGCTACTGGAAGGCGACCGGTGCGCGGCTGCGCGGTACCGATCCCGACGCCGCTTCCGACTTGTCCGAGCCGCAGTCCATCGACAACGCATTGAGCCGCGTCGCGGTGATCGACGCGCCGTGGTCCGCCGCCTTCATCAGCTGGATCGCACGGCAGGCCGGGCTTGGCGCGGACGAATTCGCTTTCTCGGAGGCGCATGCCGACTACGCGGGCGCCGCATGGAAAGCAGGCCTCGACGAAGCAGCCGGCCGGACGGCGCGCTACGCCATGCGCGCCTGCGACCTGATGCGCACGCCGCCGCGCATCGGTGACCTCGTCTGCCAGGCGCGCGGCATCGGTGCGGGGTACGACACCTTCGGCAAGATCGGCGAGGTGCTGGCCCAGCGCCCCACCGGTGGAGAGGCGCTGCCGATGCATTGCGATGTGGTGGTGGGCGTCGATGCCACAGGTTTCGACACCGTGGGCGGCAACGTGATCCAGTCAGTCACCTTGCGGCGCCTGGCTTTCGCGCCGGGCACAAGGCTGCTGGACTCGAGCTACCCTGCCCGAGGGATGCACGATCGGCACCGCGGGATGCATCGACCGCCACATGAGCCGCCAGCCTTGGTCGCTGTTGCTGCAGTGGCGCTGAAGGGGCGAGCGAGCCCCCTTCGGTATCAGCGGTAGTACGCCTCGACCTTGCCCTTCAGCTTGAGCAGCAGCGGGTAGCCCTTGCGGTCCACCGCCTTGCCCACGGGCACCTTGATCCAGCCCTCGCTGATGCAGTACTCCTCCACGTCGAGCCGCTCCTTGCCGTTGAATCGGATGCCGATCTCGCGTTCGAAGACGGCCGCCACGTGGTAGGGGCTGCGCGCATCGGTGCACAGGCGATCGGGAAGGGGTGGAATGGGATTGGCTTCGGTCATGGGTATCGGTGTTTCGAAAATCGACCCGAATGATAGGGCGTCGGCCTAGCGACGCTTCTTCCAGGGCTTGGGGGCGGGCTTCGGCCCGAAGCCCAGGGCGGCGCGTGCCAGTGCGTCGGCCTCTGCATTGCGACGCTGCGGAATCCATTGCACGCTCGCCTCGTCGAATGCGCCGAGCAATGCGCGGGCATCGTCGAACAGCGGGGTCAGCCGTGCAATCGGCTTGGGATCGGCCGCAGTGAGCTGCTCGACCAGGATGCTGTTGTCGCTGTACGCCAGAACGGCCGTCGCGCCTCTGGCCCGCAACGCCGCAGGGCGAGGGTCAGCGCGCGCAGCTCGGCCTCGTTGTTGCAGCCCGTGGTGTGCGTGGCCTGCGAGAGCGTGTGGCGGGTGCCGTCGGGCTGGGTGATGACGGCGCCGATGCCCATGCGCCCCGGGTTCGGCATGGCGCTGCCGTCGCAGTAGACGGTCCAGGGGCGAAGGCGCTCCGGCGCGGGAAGGGTTATGGAAGAAGTTCGTGGCCGGCGAGCCAGCCGCTTTCAACGGCGCTCAGCAATTGCTGCGCTTGATGCCCGCGAGGTTCTGGCACGGCCGTTCGCCGGGCGGCGGCCCCGGATCGCGCACGCGCGGCGGCGGGCGATGGGCCGGGCGGCGGGGACCGTCGTAGTACGGGTCCGGTCCCAGGATGTAGACCGGGGGCGGATCGGCCGTGGGGGCGGCATCGGCGACAGAACTGCGCGGAATGATGGCCGGCCCCGAGGGCGCATTGCTCGCCGTATTGGCCGGCGGAGACGAGGGAGAAGGCGCAACGCCCGGCGTCTGCGTGTACTCCGGCCGGCGAGGTGCTTCCGTGGGCGGCGGCGACTCCATGATCGGCACCTGGCGCGACTCCTTGCTGCCCGAGGGGCAGGGACCGTCGGTGTACGAGATCTTCCCGCTGGCGTCCGTGCAGCGAACCACGTCCGCATTCGCAGCCAGTGCGACGAAAAAGAGCGGAATGAAGAAGGCCGGTGCGCGCATGGCAGGATTCTAACAGATTGCGCCCAAAGGCCCAATCCCGCCTGCGCTGTCGTATCGTTGCGGGTGCGTCGATTCTTCGCCCCACCGCCCTGCATGCGCCCTGCCATTCCATCATCCGAAGCTGCCACGCGCGCGCCTGCGGTGCCGCGCGTCACGACGTACCCCGTGGACGGCATCGCCCTCGCCGACCTGCCGCGCAGCGCGAGCTCCCCGCTCTTCGACCGCCTGCGCCCGGTGCTGGGCCAGGTGAACCTGCGCGCCCCGCTCCTGCGCGAAGCAACGCGCTGGCACGCCCACGCCATCGGCGGCATGCAGCGGCGCTTTGCACAACCCGTCACCTTCACGCCGTACGCGGCCGTACAGCCCTGCTCGGCGCGCTGCAGCTTCTGCTCGGAGAACCTGCGCAAGGCCGATGGCGGGACGCCGGCGTCCCGGTTGCGACCCGGCCCCAGCTACTTCGAAGGCCTGTCCCGCGCGCTGCAGGCGTTGCGCGGCGTGCCGCTCTCGTGGTCGCTCTCGGGCCTCGAGACGAGCGACGACGCCGACTGGATGCTTCGACTGCTCGAGACGCTGGCCGCCGGCGAAAACGACGGCCCGGTGATCGAAGACCGCGTGCTCTACACCAACGGCGCCGGCTTCGCCGCGCCGCGAGGCGGGGTGCTGCGGCGCGCGCTGCAGGACTTCGGCCTCAGCTGGCTGGAACTGTCCCGCCACCACCATGAAGGCGCGGTCAACCAGGCCATCATGCGGTTCCGGCCCGAGGTGGCCGTCGGCGATCAGGCCGTGTTCGAGCGCACCGCGCGGCAACTGGCCGATGCCGTTCCGCTGCGCCTCGTGTGCATCCTTCAGCGCAGCGGCGTCGCGCAGCCGCAGGATGTTGCAGCGTACCTGGCGTGGGCACGGCACTGCGGCGCCGGCACCGTCGTGTTCCGGGAGTTCTCGCGGCTCGACGACGGCTACCGGGACAACGCCACCGCGCGCTACCTGCGCGCGGAACGGGTGTCGATGGACGCGCTGCTGACAGCCTGCCTCGACGATCCCGCCCTCTCGCGCGGATGGGCCATCGAGAGCCTCACCGAGGGCTACTACTTCTGGAACCTGCGCCTGCGCGCCGCGAGCGGGCTGGCCGTCGTCTTCGAAAGTTCCGACTACGGCGCCATGCACGAGCGTCATGCGACCGGCGACATCTACAAGCTGGTCTGTTTTCCCGACGGCCAGCTCTGCGCCGGCTGGGAGCCCGGGCACGACGTGCTGCTCGACACCCGCATCGACGAGGCGCAGGCCCATGGCTAGTCACAGCTGGCTGCTGCTCGACCACGAGTCGCCGCGCTACCGGCTGCCGGAGGACCTGCGCGCGCGAGACCCGCTGGGCGGTCGCGATTGCGGATGGATCGAGCAGATGCTGCCCTTCGTGCGCCAGTTCTCGGCGCAGGGCGACACGGTCTTCGACCCCTTCGCCGGCTTCGGCACGACCCTGCTGGCGGCGCGCCTCGAAGACCGGCTGGCGTCCGGCTGCGAAGTCGACGCGGGGCGGATCGATCTGATCCGCGAGCGGCTGGCGCGCCATGAGCTCGCGCACGGCACGACGCTCCTGCATGGCTCGTGCGACGCGCTCGACGACGCCGCACTGCCGCCCTTCGCGCTCTGCCTGACCAACGTGCCCTACTTCGGTTGCCGATGGACAGGCGCCCCCGTGGGCTCTCAGCTCTACGACAGCCAGAGCTATGCGCAGCACCTCGATGGCCTGCGCAACGTGTTCCATCGCGTCCGCGCGGGGCTGCGCGAAGGCGGCGCCTGCATCGCGATGGTCCAGAACATCCGCCTCGGCGAGCGCGTGCTGCCCCTGGCCTTCGACCTCGCGCGCATCCTGGGTTCGCTTTTCACCATGGAAGAGGAACGCGTGCTGGTCTATCCGCACGACGGCGAGGAAACCGGCTCCGACATGCGCACCGACCGACGCCACGAATACGCGCTGGTCTGGTCTTTCGCAAGCAACGTGAACGCATCGACCTGCAAGGCACCTCCGCGTTGCTCGATGCCATGCGCGCGCAAGGACACAGCTTCACCTTGCTCGGCAGCTTCGCCCGCTGGCTGCACGACCCGCAAGGCACGCCACCCGCAGACGCGGACATCCGCGTCGACGCCGACCCGCAGCGCCTGGACGCCCTGCTGCAATGGCTGCGCGTGCAGGGCTTCGCGCTGACAAGCTGGGGCGAGCCCGTGCCGCTGCCCCTTCATTTCGACAGCTACCGCGGCCGCTACTACTTCCGCGCCGACCGGATCGACAGCAACGGCGCGTTGATCAGGCTGGACATCTGCTACGAGCAGTGAGCGGGCCGCTCAGAGCAGGCCGCTCATCCTTTCCGCGGCGGCCTTGAGCGCATCGATGCGCTTCACCGCATCTTCCATCGACATCCGCGCCGTCGGCGCATGCACCGCCAGCGCGGCGCGCACATCCCCTGTCGCATCGCGCACCGGCACAGCCACCGCCACCAAGCCGGCGATGAACTCCTCGCGGTCGCGCGAATAGCCGCGCTTCGCGATCTCGTCGCACTCGGCGCGCAATGCATCGGCCTGGGTGATCGTGTTGGCCGTCATGCGCTCGAGCGGCAGCTTGTCGAGCAGGGTGTCGCGCGCCTTCTTCGGCATCAGTGCCAGGAAGAGCTTGCCGCTCGCGGTGCAGTGCAGCGGCACATGCGAGCCCACATCCAGCGTCAGCCGCAACGGCCATTGCGCCTCGACGCGATCGAGGTACAGCACCTGCGCACCGTCGAGCGTCGTGAGATTGCAGGTCT
Organism: Variovorax sp. YR752; assembly: GCA_945860785.1. Classification (GTDB taxonomy): domain Bacteria; phylum Pseudomonadota; class Gammaproteobacteria; order Burkholderiales; family Burkholderiaceae_C; genus Variovorax. The sequence continues at coordinate 4,797 of CAMATD010000355.1, forward strand.
CGCCCACCTTCCGCACGAGCTCGGACAGCACCTCGTGCCGCAGCCCGCGCACCACGCCGTGGTTGAGCGTGTCGAAAGCCAGCTTGCGCAATGCAGGGCCGACGCTGAACGAGCGCTCGTCCACATCGCGCGCCAGGAACCCGGTCGCCAACAGTTGCGTGCAGATGCGGTGCGCAGTGCCCTTGGGCAGCCCGAGCTGCGCGGCCAGCTCGGCGAGCGTCAGCGCGCGGCCCTCATTGGCCAGCAAGGCCAGCAGCCGCAGGCTGCGCTCGGCCGATGAACCGGAGGTCGGCTCTTCGACGACGACGGGAGCGGAAGAAGACACGGCGACTGCAGGGCGCGCAGAACGTGGCATGCGGGTAAACCATTAAAAATGGAACATTGCGTTCCAAAAAACAATAACCTAGGATGCGGCGGATCGAAGCGATTGTTCCACTCTCCGGGTGCCCCGCATGCGTGATGAAGCGTTCGACTACATCGTCGTCGGTGC
>CAMATD010000356.1 GCA_945860785.1 Variovorax sp. YR752
CGGCGCGCTATCGTTTCGCCATGTCCCCGCGCCGCCCGCCGATCATCATCGACAACGACATCGAAGCGTCGGGCTTCGGATCGGGCAGCGACCCGATCGGGGTCGGCGTGATCATGGACGACAGGCTCAAGTGCCACTCGCTGATCCAGCTGCGGCAGGACTGGACGCACTGGCGCACGGGCGCCGAGAAGGTGCATGGCATCTCGCTCGAAATCCTGCTCGCCCATAGCCGCCAAACGTTCGAGGTAGCCAACCGGTTGAACGAGATGCTACGAAGACGCACCGCCTGTAGCGATGGCTGGGTGGTCGCCCGTCGGTGGCTCGGCTGGCTCTACGCCGCTGCATCGATGCGCTGCGAGTTCACCCTGAGTTGGCTGGAGATGCTCCATTCAGAGCAGAAACTGTCCGCGTGGGCGGACGCCAAGCGCGTGCTGCTGGAAAAGAATCGCGATCCGCGGCACAGCGCGAGTTTCTACGCGTTGATGGTGAAGGAGACGTTTGAGAGGACGAGGGGATGATCAAGCCCGCTCCAACGCTTCAAAGATAATGCCGAAGATTCCTATTCGATCAGCCACAACGCCAACCGTGATCGCTCAGAGCGGGCCCCACGCGTTCGGACAGTTTTTCCGAGAAGTTAAGTGGAGCCTCTGCCTGTTAAGGGTCATGCTGCCAACGGCAGTTCCTGCAACCCGAAGTACATCTGATCGGGCGTTCGGCCTTGATGTGCGCGATGCGGCCGCCGGCTATTGTAGAACGCGAGGTAGCGAGCGATACCAGCCTTGGCCGCGCTCACGCTGTCGTACGCGTGCAGGTAAACCTCTTCGTACTTCACCGACTTCCACAGCCGTTCGACGAACACGTTGTCGCGCCAGCAACCCTTGCCGTCCATGCTGATGGCGATACGTTCCCGGTCGAGCACGCCGATGAACGCGGCGCTGGTGAATTGACTGCCCTGATCGGTGTTGAAAATCTCGGGCGGTCCGTACTTGGTTATGGCTTCCTCGACCGCTTCGATGCAGAAATCCGTGTGCATCGAGATCGAGACCCGATGCGCCAGAACCCGGCGCGTCGCCCAGTCGATGACGGCCGCCAGGTACACGAAGCCTCGGGCCATCGGAATGTAGGTGATGTCCATCGCCCAAGCTTGGTTCGGCTGGTCGATTGTCCGATTGCGCAGCAAGTACGGATACACGGGATGCTTCGGATGTCGCCGGCTGGTGTTCGGACGGTTGTAGAGCGCCTCGATGCCCATGAGTCGCATCAGGGTCGCCACATGTTTGCGGCCGGCGAAATGGCCGTGCTGAAGCAGGAAGTCGCGCAGCATTCGGGCACCGGCGAACGGATGCTCCAGGTGCAACCTGTCGATCTGGCGCATCAGTTCCAGATCCTCCACCGGAATCGGTCGCGGCTGGTAGTACGCCGTCGAGCGCGCCAGCGACAGTAGCCGCGTCTGTTGAACGACCGGAAGCTCGTGTGTCGGATCGATCATGCTCTTGCGTTCGGCTATTTCTCGCGCCCGAGCGCGCCGGACAAAAAATCGATCTCCAGGGCCTGCTGCCCGATCTTCGCGTGCAGTGCCTTCACGTCCGGGCCGGCTTCGCGCTTCTCGCCGGCGGTGGCGAAAACCGTCGACGCACGCTCGAGCAGCTCGGCCTTCCACTGCGTGATCTGGTTCGGATGGACATCGAATCGCTCAGCAAGCTGCGCCAGCGTCTGATCGCCCTTCACGGCGGCCAAGGCCACTTTCGCCTTGAAGGCGGCTGAGTGGTTCCTGCGGGGTCGTCTCATCGTCTAAGCTCCTGTCGGGGCGGCTTTCGCCGCCTATTGGAGCAGAGACTTCACTTATCCGGGTGTCTGAATTTCTGGGGCCCGCTCTCAGAGCGCGCGCTGCATGCGGCTCGTGCACCGCCGGGTCAGTGGGCGGTGTGACGCTGCCTGGAGGGCGTGGGCAGATCCAGAGGACACCCTGCGCTGGCGTTGCGGGCGCGGGGCCGGGGCGTGTTGCGCTCGACGATCGGGGCGCGGGTGAGGACGAGGGATTCGAGGGTCATCTGGTCCAGCCCGGCCGGGTTTCCAGGGTAGATGCTTGCCCGCGCGGCGCATCGGCGCGAGGCTTGCTGCCGGAAGGCGGTGGCTCTTGGCGGGGTGGGGGCGTTTGAAAGTACTATTCGCGACGGTATCCGGCCAACGACTGCCCCAAGAATTAGAGCCCAAGAATTTCGACGATAACCGCTATAACCAGAAGCAATACGCTAATGGCACCTATGAGGATAACTAGCCTGTCGTAGCGGAACCGGGTTCGAGGATCAAGGCCTTCGATGATACGGATGATCGCCGCGAGTGCTAGGCATGCGTACCCGATGAGGCTGAGTTGATAGCCATCCGCGACGAGTTGTGTGGTGGGTGGATTATTGCGTCGTCCACCGAACAAAGGTACGGCGTCAAAGTACAGTGCGATGAACAGCGCTGGGCTAATGAACATCAGAAATAGCAAACCTTCGAATACTTTCCCAATGCGACGCATTCGTTGGTTGCGTGCGACCAAGCTTGCATATTCGCGGTTTAGTTGTTCAGACAAGTCGGTATCAGGTTTCATGAGAGCTTTTGCGCTGGCATTAGTTGTCGGCTGAAGCCTTTGCAACGCGGGCGGCGGCCTCCTTCAGGCGCCAGCTCTTGCCGTCGAACTTGAGCAGGTGTCCGTGATGCATGAGGCGGTCGATGAGCGGAGCCACGATCACCACGTCACCGAGGAGTTTCGGCCAGTCGTCGAGCCCGCGATTGGAGGTGATGAGGGTCGAGGCCTTCTCGTGCCGGCTCATGAGCACGTCGGCCAACTCGTCGAGTTCCCTGAAGCCGTCCCGCTGAATTTGGCAACACCTGCTACTCGGGCTTGATCCCCGCCTGCCGGATCACCGGCGCCCAGCGGGCGATCTCGGCACGGATGAAGGCGGCGAACGCTTCAGGCGTGGTCGGGGCGGGTGTGGCGCCCTGCGCAGTCATCCGTTCGATCAGTTCGGGCTCGCGCAGCGCGCGCACGATCTCCTGGTTCAGCCGCAGCACGGCCGGCGCCGGTGTGCCAGCGGGTACCAGCACACCGAACCATGCAACAGCATCGAACCCCTTCAGTCCCAGTTCATCGAGCGTGGGCAATTGCGGCAGCAGCGGCGAGCGCTGCGCACTGGTCACCGCCAGGGCACGCAACCTGCCGGCCTTCACCAGAGGGCCCACCGGCGCGATGTTGCCGAACATCAGCGCGACATGTCCGCCAACGACATCGGCCAGTGCCGGGACGCCCCCCTTGTAGGGCACATGTACGAGATCGACGTCCGAAGCCTGCGCGAACAACACAGCGGCCAGATGCGTGCCGCTGCCCGAGCCTGCAGTGCCGTACTGCAATTGCCCAGGACGCGCCTTCGCCAGTGCGATCAGTTCCTTGATCGATCGCACCGGCACGGACGGGTTGACCACCAGCACGCTGGGCGCCGTGGCCACCAGCGACACCGGTGCGAAGTCCTTCAGCGTGTCGTACGGCAGCTTGCTGAAAATACTCGGATTGGTGCCGTGCGTCGTGAACGCCATCAGCAGCGTATGCCCGTCGGGCTGGGCGCGCGCGACGATCTCGCTGCCGACAATGCCCCCCGCGCCACCACGATTGTCGATGGTCACCGGCTGGGCCAGCGTCAGCGCCAGCCGCGCGCCCAGCGCGCGCGCGAGGATATCGGTGCCACCGCCCGGCGTCGCCGGCACCACCATGCGCAGTGGCTTGCCCGGAAACGCCACGATCGACTGCGCCGCGAGGGTACTCGCGTTCGCTGCCAGCGCGAGCGTGGCGAGCGCGCGGATCGCCTGCAACTGCAGCGCAACCGCGCCCGACCTGCGCCAGCCGCCGTGGCTCATGCCTTTGATGCCAGAACGCTGCCCGGCGCAGCCGCCTGCACGTCCTCGCTCTCGTCCTGCCACGCCGCGCGCCGCGGAAACTGCAACACCAGCACCTCGGCGCCCGCATCGCCGGCACGCAGCGCAAACGCGCCTTCATCGGCGGCAACAGCGATGCAGGAATGCACGCCCAGTGCCTCGCCCGCGCTCTGCAGCGACCCGCCGACCACCACCAGAAACTGCCCTCCGCTGCCCTCTGGAGCCGGCGCCAGCGCCTGTTGCCGCGCCGGAACGCGCAGCAGCACGCTGGCGAGCCCGTCGGCCTCCCGGGCGAGCACGGGAACAGTCTGCACCGCGTCCAGCGTGGCGAACTGCGACGGGTCGACAGGCACGGGTTCGCTCAGCCGGAACGTCTTGGGCACACGGCGCATCCGGGGCATCGACTCGGGCAGGTAGAACGCGGCCGAATCATGCCGATCACGCAGCGTGAAATAGGCGAGTCCCTGCTCGCCGGGAACGATCGGGCCATAGCCGGTATAGGCACCGGAGTAATGCACGGCGTACGCGCGCACGGCGTGGCGTCCGAACAGCCCCGCTCCGCGCACGAAGACCTGGAACTCGTTCTCGCGATGAAAATGTGGCCGGCTCACGTCACCGGGCGACTTCTCGACAATGAAAGCCTGCGGTGCCTCGCCCGCAGTATTGAAGTAGTCGGTGCGCCAGTAGGTCACCCCATCGAGCGTGTGCTGACGGCGGCTGTTCGCCGCTGCCGCCGCTGAAACGATGCGTGCCATCGCTGCCCGCCTGCAGGGACCGCCGGTGCTCAAGCCACCGCGCGCGTTTTCACCGCACCGCCGAACTTGCGCTTGATCTCCGCCTCCAGCGCCAGGCCGCGCCGTGCGCACATCGAGTACTGCGGATCGACGAATATTTGCGTGGTGTCGATGTTCAGCAGCGCGACATGCTCGCCCAGGCCGATACGGTCGCCGAATGCGCCCTTGGGATAGGCCTCGAGTTCCTCGTCCGGCACGTAGCCGCGCCGCTTCTCCAGCTTGTCTGCCATGGTGTCCCCCGGAGTGTGGCCGTTCAGGCTCAGCCTGACCGGCGTTGGATCAATGCTTCGAGCTTCACCGCGTCGGCGGCAAACAGACGCATACCGTCGGCGAGCTTGTCGCTCGCCATCGCGTCTTCATTAGGCGCCTGGCGAACCCCATTCGCATCATAGTGCACGTCGGTCAAGGTCATGGCGCGCGCTGCATGCGCGCTCGTGCACCGCCGGGTCAGTCAGCGGTGTGATGCTGCCTGGAGGGTGTGGGCAGAGCCAGAGGACACCCTGCGCTGGCGTTGCGGGCGCGGGAGCCGGGGCGGGTTACGCTCGACGATCGGGGCGCGGGTG
>CAMATD010000357.1 GCA_945860785.1 Variovorax sp. YR752
TCGGACTGCCCTTGAGCGAGGCGAGCGTCTCCAGGTTGCCCGCGTACGTGAGCTTGTCGAGGTTCACGACCGCCTCGTCGCTCTGCGCGATCCAGTCGAGTACGAAATTGGCGCCGATGAAGCCGGCTCCGCCGGTGATCAGAATCATGGCGTATTGAACTCACTTGTTGATTCAGATGTGTGCACACCTACAAAAAGCATGCCAAAACCGGCTTGCTCGACGGCCTGAATCGACGCGTTGAAAAGTAGTGTCAACACCCAAGTCGCGGCGAGCGAATGCGCAGTCAGGTGACGCGCATTCACGCATGGTTCTACTTCCTCGAAAAAAATTCCCGGCACCTCGCCCAGGACAAGACAGCCTCGTTGCGACGCCGCCCAACGCAGCGCGACCGACCTGACAAGAGCACTCAAAAGGTGCTCCCCTGGTGCATTCCGCCGGATGCGAGTGCGCAACCGACAGTGCATGCGCGCCCTGCGATCGCGATCCGTCACCTCGCGCAAAAAGTAATGCCATGCAGCGAGCCATTTCGCATGGCCGGCTTCCTCCTGCACCCGATTTCCACAGGCAGTGGCACTACTTCCAGCGTGATGGATTTGGCATGGTTTTTGTGTGCAAGTGAATAAGCAAGTGAATTCACTTTGCACATTCCTTCCAAGGATCGATCCGCAATGTCCATACAAAGACTCCAGACCAACGCACGCATGAGCCAGGCCGTGATCGCCAACGGCTTCGTCTTTCTCGCAGGCCAGGTGGCGAGCGACACCGCCGCCGACGTCGCCGGCCAGACCGCGCAGATCGTCGCCAAGATCGATGCCCTGTTGAAAGAAGCGAGCAGCGACAAGACGCGCATCGTGCAGGCCACGATCTGGCTGGCCGACCACAAGACCTTCGCCGAGATGAACACGGTGTGGGACGCATGGGTTCCGGAAGGCCACGCACCGGCGCGTGCCTGCGTCGAATCGGCGCTGGCCTTCCCGCCCTACACGGTCGAGATCGGCGTCATCGCAGTCGTCTGACGGAGCACCCGCAATGCATACCGTGGTCCTCGGCGCCGGCGTGGCGGGTGTTGCTACCGCCTGGTATCTTGCCGCGCAAGGGCGGCAGGTGACGGTGATCGACCGCCAGCCGCTGCCTGCCGCGGAAACCAGCTATGCGAATGCAGGCATGGTGGCGCCGGGGCACTCCTACACGTGGGCCTCGCCGCGGGCACCGGGCATTCTCTGGCGCTCGCTGCGCGACGACAGCCAGGCGCTTCGCCTGAAGCTCAACCCTGATCCGCGCATGTGGACCTGGTTGTGGAAGTTCATGCAGAACTGCACGGCCGAGCGTTCGCGCCTCAACACCAGCCGCAAGCTGGTGCTGTGCCGCTACTCACAGGGGCTGCTGCAGCAACTGACAACTGCACAGGACCTGGCGTACGAACGCATCAGCCGCGGCGCGCTGTACCTGTACCGCGACGAAGCCTCGTTCGCGCGCGGCAAGGCGAACATGCAGATCCTGGCCGACGGCGGCATGCGGCTCGAGCTGCTGGACGGCGACGGCGTGGTCGCACAGGAACCCGCGCTCGCCGACGCGCGCCCGCACATCGCCGGCGCCATCTATTGCCCGAGCGACGAGAGCGGCGATGCGCGCATGTTCACGCGGGCCCTCACCGAACGCTGCCGCGCGGCGGGCGTGACCTTCATGATGGATGCGAACATCCAGCGCATCGAGGCCGATGCCAGCCGCATCCGCGCCGTGCACACCGACCAGGGCGCCGTCGCTGGCGACGACTACGTGCTGGCCATGGGCAGCTACTCGCCCATTGCCGCGCGCCCGCTCGGCTACCGGCTGCCGATCTATCCGGTCAAGGGCTACTCGGTCACCTTCCCGACCGACACGCGGCACCGGCCGCCCTCACTGGCCGGCGTCGACGAGAACAACCTCGTGGCCTGGGCCCGTTTCGGCGATCGCCTGCGCTTCACCGCCACGGCCGAATTCAGCGGCTACGACACGCGGCACGCACCGGCGGACTTCGGTCCGATGCTGCGCGTGGCCCGGCAGCTGTTCCCCGACGGCGCGGACTACGAAAAGCCCGACTTCTGGGCCGGCCTGCGCCCGATGACCCCCGAAGGCACGCCCATCCTGGGCAAGAGCCGGCACGACAACCTGTACCTCAACACCGGCCACGGCCACATGGGCTGGACCATGGCCTGCGGCACGGCACAGATCGTGACCGACATCATGAACGGCCGCCCACCGGCCATCGACATCACGGGAATGACCTTGCGATGAATCACACAGCGACCCTGGGCGAGAACTACACGATCCTGCCGTCCGCGATGGACGAGGGCGTGATGGCGCGGGCCGCCATCGGCCTGGTGGTGCTGGAGACCGACCAGACCATCGAGCACGAGTGGCGCCAGATCATGACGCTGCCCGGCGTGGCGTACTTCGAGGCGTGCCTGCCGAGCCCCGCCGACATCGGCCTGGCCTCGCTCGCGCGGATGGAAGCGCACATCACGCTGGCCACGCGGCTCATCGTGCCCGACGTGGAGCTCGACGTGGTCGCCTTCGGCTGCACCTCGGGCTCGATCGTGATCGGAGAGGACAAGGTGTTCGCGCAGATTCGCGACGCCCGCCCGGGCGTGGCCTGCACCACGCCGATCACGGCCGCCATGGCCGGCCTTCACGCACTGGGCGTGCGCAGGACCGCGCTGATCACGCCCTACGTGCAATCGATCAACGAGGTGTTCAAGCAGCACATCGAGGCCGGCGGCATCGAGGTCCCGCGCATCGCGACCTTCAACCACGCCAACGACAGCGAGGTGGCGCGCATCGATCGCGCCTCGCTGCGTGCAGCGATTCTTGCGACCGGTGCCGAGTCCGACGTGGACGCGGTGTTCGTCGCCTGCACCAGCCTGCGCATGGCCGACCTGACACGCGAGGTCGAGGAGGAGCTCGGCAAGCCCGTGGTCTCGAGCAACTGCGCCATGGCGTGGCACGCGCTGCGCCTGGCCGAGGTGCGCGATTCCCTTCCCCGCTTCGGACGCCTGTTCGAAGTCTGACCCCTCATTTTTTTACGCCCCATGAATCGCAGATTCGAAGCCGTCCTGAGCGTCCTGCCGCGCACCTTGCGCCGCGCCGGCATGACCGTCAATGACGTCCACAAGCGCCTGAAGGAAATGGTCATCGTCTACCGGATCAAGCCCGGCGAACGCGTGAACGAGGGCGAACTGGCCGAGGAGCTGGACGTGAGCCGCACGCCGCTGCGCGAGGCGCTGCACCGCCTGGTGGCCGAGAACATGCTCACGCTGGTGCCCAACCGCGGCTTCTACGGGCGGCAGCTCGAACGGCAGGAGGTCTTCGATCTCTACGAGCTGCGCGGCGCCATCGAGCTGGCTTCCGTCAATCTGGCGCTGCTGCGCGCGCCGCACGACGACATCGTTCTGGCGCGCGACGCCTGGCTGGACGTGATGCAGCACACCGCCGCGATGTCCACCTACCAGTTGCTGGAAGCAGACGAGCAGTTTCACCTGTCGATCGCCCGGCTCTCGGGCAACCAGGAAATCGCCAAGTCGCTGCAGGCCGTCAACGCCCGCATCCACTACTTCCGCTGGAGCGACCTCGAAGGCAAGAGCAAGGCCATGGAAGAGGAGCACCTGGCGCTGCTCGATGCCCTGCTGCGCCGCGATGCACCGCTGTGCCGCGACGTCATCAGCGGCCACGTGGCGCACCGCATGGAAGACATCGTCCAGTTCATCCAGCGCAGCGTGGTGCGGCTGTATGCGGGGCATGTGTAGGTGGCCCGCGCCATCGCGCTCTTTGCCAATTTTTTTCAAAACCTGGAGTACGCCGTGATCAAACAGTTTTCATCCAGCCTTCTCGCCGCGCTGCTGCTCGGGGCCGGCCCCTCCGGCGCCCTGGCCCAGGGCACCGTCAACGTCGGCGCGGTGCTGTCCCTCACGGGCGCGAGCGCCACCATCGGCGAGGACGTGCGGCGCGGCATCATGCTCGGCGTCGACCAGGTCAACGCCAAGGGCGGCGTGCTCGGCAGGAAGTTCAACGTGGTCGTCGAGGACTCGGGCGGCAACGCGACGACGGCGCTCAACGCGGCGCGCAAGCTGGTCGGCGTGGACAAGGTGCCCGTGGTGATGGGCGAATACTCCTCGAGCATCACGCTGCCGGTGGGGCAGTACCTGGTCAAGGAAGGTGTCACGCACCTCAACATCAACAGCAGCAGCATCAAGCTGAAGGACCTCGGTCCCACCTCGTTCGGCCTGCTCGGGCTGGAGAACTACGCCAACAGCTTCTCGGCCTCCGACACCTATGCATTGGGCTACCGCAAGGTCGCCGTGATCGCGCCCAACAACGCCTACGGCCAGGGCGTGCTGCAGGGCTACAAGGAAGCCTTCGAGAAGCTGGGCGGCGAGGTCGTCACCGAGGTTCTCTATGCGGCGGGGCAGTCCACCTACCGCCGCGAGCTCGAACAGATGTCGCGCAGCAGCCCGGACGCCTTCGTCTACACCGCCTACGGCCAGGAGGCCGCGGTGATCAACCGCGAAGCGCATGACCTGGGCCTGCGAAAGACGCCCTGGTACGCCATCCTCCTGAGCATGTGCGTGTCGGACACGCCGCCCGAGATCGCGAACGGGCAGCTCGGCATGGAGCTCGGCGCGGTGCAGGGTCCGGCGGGCAAGGCCTATGCCGAAGCCTTCACGGCGAAATACAAGGAAGGCTTCAAGACCGCCTACACCGGCTACGGCTACGACGCGGTGCTGATGACCGCGGCCGCGATGGAGAAGGCCAAGTCGGTCGACTCGGCCGCCATCCAGGCCGCGCTCAAGGAGATCGGGCAGTCGTACCCGGGCGTCACCGGCGTCATCAGCTTCGACGCCAACCGGCAGCGGCTCAACCCGCCCTACGACCGGCTCAAGTACGAGAACGGAAAGATCGCGCAGCGCTGATCGAGCCGCACACCGCACAAGGTCGCCAGGATGCAACCTTTCCTTCTTATTCGTTGCGCTTTTGTGCGTGAGGTGCGTGGTTCAGGGCGCGCTCACGCCGACGGTGTGCTCTGCTCCGCGAATGTCCCCCGGCGCGGCCTAAGGCCGCATGCCTCCTCCTTTATTTCGCTGCGCAGAGCACACCGCCGGCGTGATCGCTCAGAGCACTTGTTGATCGGCCGCAAACCAGTAGCGTGCCCTGTGCACGCGCCCCGAATCGACACGCGCACCACCCCGTACAGCTCACCTGA
>CAMATD010000358.1 GCA_945860785.1 Variovorax sp. YR752
CGAAGACGCCATCGCCCGCACACTGCATGCCGCGCCTGCGCTCGTGGCCGGCGAGATGGAGAAAGCGACCATGGTGATTCACACGAGCAAACCGCCCCGGCCCAAACCGCCGCGGCGGGAGCCCGGCGACGGGGGCACGCCTGCCGCCACCTAGCCGGCAACCGGAGCGCAGGAGGGAGAGAACAAAAAAATGACGAGCAGAAGAAGAGAAACGAGGGCGGGAAAAATCGGGATAGCTCTGCTTTTAATAGCATCCTGCGCCTATTCCACTATCGCGCCCGCCCAAGGCGCCTCAAAAACCTGGCGATGCGGCAACACCTATTCGGATCGCCCCTGCGAAGGCGGCAAGACGGTGAAGGTGGACGATCCCCGCAGCGACCAGGACCGCCGGGCCGCCGATGCCGGCGCACGCAGCGCCAGCACCCATGCCGACCAGCTGGAGCGCTCCCGCCTGTCGCAGGAGAAAGCGGCCTACGACCGCGATCGCCAGGCGGCCCGGGAAGCAAGAAGCGACGCGCTGGCCGAGCGGCGCATGGCCTTGTCCGAACAGCAGGCCCGGGAGCGCGCAAGCAAGTCGGCTGGCGACCCGCGCAAGTCCACCATGAGCTTCAACGGCGGGTCGAGCGGCAAGGCGACCGGCAAGACAGCCGGTGACGCGCCGGCACATAAGAAAAAGAAGCGAAAGTCCCGCGACTCAGACGCCGGTTGAAGAAGAAGAAGCCGTCGTCACCTTGATTGCCGTGAGGCGCTGGTACTTCTGCATCAGCGTCTCGCAGCTTTCCACATGCGCGGGGTTCAGGGGAATGCACGCCACCGGGCAGATCTGCACGCACTGCGGCTCGTCGAAGTGGCCGACGCACTCGGTGCACTTGTGCGGATCGATCTCGTAGTACTCCGCGCCCATGTAGATCGCATCGTTCGGGCACTCGGGCTCGCAGACATCGCAGTTGATGCATTCGTCGGTGATCATGAGGGCCATCCCCCGATTATCGGCGGACCGGTTGGGGCCGGCCACCCGTGAATGACAAAGGCCACATTCACGGCACATTTGTTGCCGTAGTCAGTTATGCTGCGCCCCGCCCCATGAGTCTGTTTCTATACAAGCGCCTCGCCACGTTGATCGGCACGCTGATCGGCGCTTCGGTCATCGTGTTCCTGGTGCTGGAGATTCTTCCGGGCAATGCGGCGCAGATGTTGATGGGGTCGGATGCATCGCCTGAAGCCGTGGTGGCGCTGGCTGCGAAGCTGGGCCTCGACCAGCCGGCGTGGACACGCTACTGGCACTGGATCGGCGGTCTGCTCACCGGCAACCTCGGCGACAGCTACGCCTACGGCTCGCCTGTGCTCGACCTGATCCTCGAGCGGCGCGCGCTCACCGTGCCGTTGGCCGTGCTGGCGATGACGCTCACCACCGTGCTCGCGCTGATCGTCGGTGTGACGGCCGCGGCGCGCCACAACAAGATGGGCGACGTCGGCCTCATGGGCATGACGCAGGTGGGCATTGCGATTCCGAATTTCTGGTTCGCGATCATGCTGATCCTGGTGTTCTCGGTGCAGCTGCAGTGGTTCTCGGCCGGCGGCTTCGAGGGCTGGGGCGAGGGCATCTTCGCGGGCATCAAGTCGCTGCTCTTGCCTGCGCTGTCGCTCGCAGTGGTGCAGGCCGCGATCCTCGCGCGCATCACGCGCTCGGCCGTGCTCGAGGTGATGCGTGAAGACTTCGTGCGCACTGCACGCGCCAAGGGCGTGTCGCAACGCGCCGTGCTCTGGACCCACGTGCTGCGCAACGCCATGATCACGGTGATCACCGTGATGGGCATGCAGTTCTCCGAGCTGCTGGCCGGCACCATCGTGGTGGAGAACGTGTTCTACCTGCCCGGTCTGGGCCGGTTGATCTTCCAGGCCATCAGTAACCGCGACCTGATCGTGGTGCGCAACTGCGTGATGTTGCTCGCGGCCCTCGTGGTCATCGTGAATTTCGTGGTCGACGTGCTGTATGCCGTGATCGATCCGCGCATCAAGGCGAGTGACATATGAGCACCGTCACCATTCCGAGCGCCGCCGCGCTCAAGGTGCCGGGCTTCTGGCGCCGCGCATCGCAGCATCGCAGCATCGTGATCGGCGGCGTTCTCGCATTGCTGCTGCTCATGGCCGCGCTCGTGTCTTTCGTGTGGACGCCATGGTCGCCGTACGAGATGGACATGGCGAACAAGATGCAGGCGCCCTCGGCCGTGCACTGGCTGGGCACCGATGCCTTCGGGCGCGATGTGGCCTCGCTGCTACTCGTAGGCGCGCGTGCTTCCATCCTCGTGGGCGTGATCGCGGTGGGCATCGGCCTCGTGGTCGGCACGGCGCTCGGCCTGCTCGCCGCCGCCAAGCGCGGCTGGGTCGAGGAAGCCATCATGCGGCTCACCGACTTCTCGCTGGCCTTCCCCGCGATCCTCTCGGCGATCATGATGACCGCCGTGTTCGGCGCCGGCATCGTCAACGCGATCGTCGCGATCGGCATCTACAACATCCCGACCTTCGCGCGCATCAGACCTTCGCGCGCATCGTCGCCGAGCCGCTGGAGGCATTGGCCGAGGCATCGCGCAAAGAGCAACGTGAACGCGCTGCCGAATCGCTCGCCGCAGTTGGCCTGCGCACCACCGACATGGACAAGTACCCGCACGAGTTCTCGGGCGGCCAGCGCCAGCGCATCGCGATCGCACGCGCCCTCATCACCCGCCCCAAGCTCATCGTCGCCGACGAGCCCGTCAGCGCGCTCGACGTGTCCGTGCAGGCCCAGGTGCTCAACCTCATGCAGGACCTGCAGCAGCAGTTCGGCATCAGCTACCTCTTGATCAGCCACGACCTCGCGGTGGTGAACCACCTCTGCGACAACGTGGCCGTCGTCTTCAAGGGCCAGATCGTCGAGCAGGGCGCACCGGGCGACCTGTTCCGCAACGCACGGCATCCCTACACGCGGACCCTGCTGTCCGCTGTCCTGCAAACGCCAGCGGCCTAGGCCGCGCGCAGTCACATCCCTCACTTCCAGGAGCTATCGAATGTTGAAGCGACGCACCCTCATGGGCACCGCCATGGCCGCAGCGATCCCGGGCGCCTTTCTCCCGCTGGCAAGCGCACAGACGGGCAAGAACATGCTGACCATCGGCATGCCGCTGGAACCGCCGGGCCTGGACCCGACGACGGGCGCCGCATCGGCCATCGCGGAGATCGCGCAGTACAACATCTTCGAGACGCTCACCAAGGTCAACGCCGACGGCTCGGTGACGCCGATGCTCGCCGAGAACTGGTCTTCGTCGCCCGACATGAAGACCTTCGTCTTTAGGCTGCGCAAGGGCGTGCGCTTCGAGAACGGACAGCCCTTCAACGCCGCCACTGTCAAGTTCTCGTTCGACCGCGCGGCCGCCGCCAACAGCACCAACAAGGACAAGCGCACCTTCACCAACATCGCCACGCAGGTGGTCGACGACTACACGGTGGTGCTGATCACCAAGGAGATCGAACCTGATCTTCTGTTCCTGCTCGGCCAGGCCTCGGCCATCCTGGTCGAACCCAAGACCGTCGAGACCAACGCCACCAAGCCGGTCGGCACCGGCCCCTACCGGCTCGAGAGCTGGGCCAAGGGCTCGGGCATCGTGCTCGCCAAGTGGGATGGCTGGCGTCACGCCGAAGCGGTGCAGATCCGCAAGGCCAGCTTCCGCTTCATCTCGGAGCCGGCCGCGCAGACCACAGCGCTGCTCTCGGACGACGTCGACCTGTTCCCGCATGCCTCGGTCTCGCGGAGTCTCCCGCAGTTCCAGAACGACAAGCGCTTCCAGATCGTGTTCAACGCCTCGCGCGGCAAGACCATCCTTGCCATCAACAACAAGCGCAAGCCGCTCGACGACGTGCGCGTGCGCCGCGCCATCGCCGCGGCCATCGACCGCAAGGCCGTGATCGAAGCTACAGTGGACGGACGCGGCATACCCATCGGCAGCCACTACGTGCCGGGCGCGCCGGGCTACATCGACACCACCGGCATCAACGCCTACGACGTCGAGAAGGCAAAGAAGCTGCTGGCCGAGGCCGGCGTGAAGACGCCGCTCGAACTCGATTTCGTGCTGCCGCCCCCGCCCTATGCACGACAGGGCGGCGAGCTCATCGCCGCGCAGCTCGCCAAGGTGGGCATCGTCGCGAAGATCCAGAACGTCGAATGGGCGCAGTGGCTCAGCGGGACCTTCGGCGGCGCCCACGATTTCGACCTCACGATGGTCGCGCACGTGGAGCCCTTCGACCTCGTGAACTACACCAAGCCCGAGTACTACTGGGGCTACGACTCGAAGTCGTTCCGCGACCTGTTCGCCGCGATCCAGAACGAGGAAAACAAAAAGCGCCGGGCCGACCTGCTGGCCGAGGCGCAGAAACAGCTGGCGACCGATGCGGTCAACGGTTTTCTCTTCCAGGCGGTGTTCCCCACCATCGCGCGCAAGGAAGTGAAGGGCCTGTGGGCCAGCATGCCGATCGTGGTGAACGACCTGGCTGCGATCTCCTGGAGCTGATGATCATGACGAAGCCCCTGTATTCGTTGAGTGCGGCCGAGCTTGGCGCGGCCTACCGCAGCAAGGAACTCTCGCCGGTCGAGGTGGCGCGCTCGGTCAACGCGCGCATCGAGGCGCTCGAGCCGAAGCTGCATGCGACCTGGCTCTTTCGCCCCGATTTCGCGCTCGAACAGGCGCGCGCTTCGGAAGCGCGCTGGCTGGCCGGCACGCCACGCGGCGCGCTCGACGGCGTGCCCGTGACGATCAAGGACAACCTCGCGACGGCCGGCGACCCGATGCCGCTGGGCACCGCAGCCTACGACCTCGTGCCGGTCGCCGACGACTCGCCACCTGCCGCACGGCTGAAGGAAGACGGCACCGTGCTCGTGGCGAAGACCACGATGCCCGATGTGGGTATGCTGTCGTCCGGACTCTCGACCTTCCATGAACTGTCGCGCAATCCGTGGGACCTGGCGCTCACGCCCGGCGGCTCCAGCGCGGGCGCCGGTGCGGCCGCCGCCGCGGGCTACGGCCCGCTGCACGCAGGCACCGACATCGGTGGCTCGCTGCGGCTGCCCGCGAGCTGGTGCGGCATCTTCACGCTCAAGCCCAGCTTCGGCCGCATTCCGCTGAGCACGCCCTACATGGGCCGCTGCGCCGGGCCGATGACGCGCACGGTGGAAGACGCCGCGCTGATGATGCAG
>CAMATD010000359.1 GCA_945860785.1 Variovorax sp. YR752
GACATTCGCTGCGCAGAGCACACCGTCGGCGTGAGCGCGCGCCCCATCACGCACAACGAGTTTCATCCCGATTTCAGTTGGGCTCAATGCCCGCCTGTTTCACGACGGCCGTCCACTTGACGGTCTCGGCCTGGATAAACCGGCCGAACTCCTCGGGCGTATTGCCGACGGTGAACGCGCCGATGTCGTCGTAGCGCTTCCTGAAATCGGCCGACTGCACGATGGCGTGTAGCTCGCGCGAGAGGCGATGCACCAGCGGCGCTGGCGTGCCGCTGCGCACAACCACGCCATACCAGGAGGTGACTTCGAAGTTGGACAGTCCCGCTTCGGCCGTGGTGGGCACATCGGGCAGCCACGGGGCGCGCGTCCTGTAGGCCACAGCCAGCGGCTTGAGCGTGCCGGCCTTGATGAAGGGGATCGCTGTGATCACCTCGTTGAAGATGAACTGCGTCTGCCCCGCGAGCAGGTCGTTGATGGCCGGCGCGCTACCCTGGTAGGGAATGGCCGTGAAGTCGGCGCCGGTCTGCGTCTTGAGCAGCTCGCCCGCGAGGTGCGAGTACGCGCCCACGCTGATGCCGTAGTTGACCTTGCCGGGTGCTTCTTCGAATAGTCGATCAGCTCTCGCGGGTTGCTCACGGGCAGCTTCGGGTTCACCAGCAGCACCTGCGGCGTCTGCACCAGCAGCGAGACCGGCGTGAAGTCGCGCGCGAGGTCGTAGCTCAGCTGCTTGAAGAGCGCGGGCTGCACCGTGAGGTTGGAGGCGGGTGCGAGCAGCAACGTGTAACCGTCGGCCGGCTGGCGCGCCACGTAGTCGAAGCCGATGTTGCCCGCCGCGCCGCTGCGGTTCTCGACCACCACCGCCTGTTTGAGCCGCTGCTGGAGCTGTTCAGCCACCTCGCGCGCAATCTTGTCGGCGATGCCGCCGGGCGGATAGGGAACGACCACGCGGATGGTCTTGGTCGGATAGTCGTCCACGGCGGCTGCATGGGCCTGCGAAGCGCCCAGCAGCGCGGAGGACGACAGCGCCCACCACAGCACGGCGAGACGGGAAAGAGGCGTGTTCATGGGGGACGAGCGGGATACCGGCACAGCAAAGCCGTTGAGCGTAGGCCGCGACGGGCCGGAGCGGAAACGAAATTTCCCGTCCATGCTTATGCGAAAAGCGCGCATGCAAGCGGGTTCTTCATACCTAGGATCGCAGTTCCTTGAGTCAGCCCATGACATCGACTGCCGCCGAACCATCCACCGAACCGACGCGCGCCGGCATTGGTGGTGGCACTACGAAGTGCCCACGCTGCTGCTGGCCGCCGCGCTGTACGGCGCCTGGGCCGCGCTGCTGTGGTGGCATGCGGCGGTGCCGGGCTGGGCGCTGTTCCTGCTGGGTGGCTTTCTCGCGCAGCTGCACTTTTCGCTGCAGCACGAGAGCATCCATGCGATGCGGCACCTGCCGAAGTGGCTGCGCCATGCGGTGGTGTGGCCGCCGCTGAACCTGTGGCTGCCGTACCCGTTCTACAACCGCGGCCACAGCGCGCACCACGTCAACTTCCATCTCACGCACCTGGAGCGCGACAACGAAAGCGCCTACCACTCGGCACCCGCGTGGGCAGGCTACGGCCCGGTCTGGCGCTGGATCTACATGGCCAACCAGACGATCGCGTTCCGCGTCGTGCTCGGTCCCTTCCTGCGGCTGTGGAAGCTGGTGCGCTTCGAGGTGGGGCAAGTGCTCGCCGGCAATTTCTCGCGCCTGCCGACCTGGGGCTGGCATGCGCTGAGCATGGCGCCGGTGCTGTACTACGTCACCGTGGTCTGCGACATGGGCTTCGGCGAGTACCTGCTGTACTTCGTCTACCCCGGGATGATGCTGGAGTCGCTCCGCACCTTCACCGAGCACCGCTGGGCCGACACGCCGCACGAGCGCGTGGCCATCGTCGAATCGAACCTCGTCTTCGGGTTGCTGTACCTGTTCAACAACCTGCACCACGTGCACCATCGCGCGCCGACCATGCCGTGGTACGAGATCCCGGTGTACTTCCGGCGCCACCGTGCGGCGGTGCTGGAAGCGAACAGAAACTTCTACTACCGGGGCTACGGCGAGATCGTGCGGCGGCACCTGTTCCGGCCGGTGTTCACGCCGGTGCACCCGACGTGGTAGCAGCGGCCCTCAGGGCTGCGCCACGAAGCGCGTCACCTGCGCCAGCACGTCCGCTTCCTTGAGGATGCGGCGGTGGCCCCAGCCCTGCGTGGCGACGAGCTTCGCGCCGGCGATCGCGTCGCGGTAAGCCTCTGCGTCGGCAAAGCGGTTCACGCGGTCGTCGCGGTCGTGCACGATCAGCGTCGGCTTCGCGATGCGCGGGCCCGTGAAGGCGGGCTCGAACTGCGGCATCACGACGCCTTCGCGCGCCTCGAACATCCTTTGCATCGCAGCCCGCGTGGGCTCGCTGAGGCCGAAGGCGTGCGCGAAGTAGCGCGTGTATTCGCGCGGCGAGGCCGGCGGTGCGAGCAGCACGATGCGCTCGGCCTGCAGCCCGCGCTCCGCGGCATAGGCCAGCGCATTGGCGCCCAGCGAATGCGCGACCGCCGCGCGAAGGGCCTGCCCGTTGGCTGCGAGACGCGCGGTCACGTAGTCGATGGCACGCGCGAACTGCGCGCCATTGGTGACCGTGCCCTTGCTGCGGCCGTGGGCCGGCAGCTCGAGCAGCACCGGCCGCAGACCGGCAGCGGCCACGGCCTGCGCCAGCGGCAGCATCTGGCCCGCGTGCTCACCCCAGCCGTGCACCAGCAGCACGACCGGTGCCGATTCCGCGCCCGAGTCCTGCGCCGCCAGGTGGTAGATGCCGACGCTCGCGTCCTCGAACGACCAGGCCTCATGCCGCCAGTCGGCACCGGGGTGCTGCCCGCGGTACAGCCACTTGGGCGGCAGCGGCGTACCGAACACCCGGTAGGCCGCGCGCACACCGAGCGCGGGCCAGAGGCGTTGCGATGCGCCCAGGCCGAAGCGCAGCGCGCGCATCAACCGGCTGGCGCCGTAGTAGTTCGTGGGCGCGGCCTGTGCGGCCGCGGGGGTGCAGGTGCTCGTCATGCGATGTGTTCCTTCGGGTTCAGTACCAGACCCAGTCCTAGTTGCTGCGGGGCAGATTGCGCAGGGTGCTGCGAACGAACCAGGCGCCAAGGGCGGCCGCACAGGCGGCGAGACAGAGGGCAGTGATCAGCATGGTGCCTCTCCTATTTATCGCACGACTGTGCGAAATTCTGACGAACAAAGACATGGGAAATCCGCCTGCTTCATGACTCAGGCGAGGTAGCTGGAAAGGAGCCGCTGCCAGGTCAGTGCGGCGCGCTCGGCGGCCTGCGGGTCGCGCAGGAAACGCGCGTCGTGCAGCTGGTTCAGCATGATCCCGTTGATCTCGCTGACCAGCTGCTCGGCTTCGGTGTCGGCCTTGAGTTCGCCGGTTTCGACAGCGAGCATCACGGTGCGGCGCAACGCAGCGCGCCAGCGCGTGATCTCGTCGAACAGCAGGTCGCGCAGCTCGCCTTCGCGGTCGTCGAACTCGAAGGCACCGGCCATGTAGAGGCAACCGTTCTGGGCCTCGACATCGCGCGTGCGGGCAATCCAGCGCGCCACGATGTCATTGAGGCGCGGCAGGCCCTTGGGCTTCTGCATGGCGGGCACGAACACCTCGGCCAGGAAGCCGCGGCCGTACTCCTCGATCACCGCCTTCTGCAGCGCCTCGCGCGAACCCACGCGCGAGAACACACCGCTCTTAGACAGGCCGAGCCGGCTCGCAATGGCCTGCAGCGTGATCGCCTCCAGGCCCTCGGCCAAGGCAAGGTTCACCGCCGCGCCGACGATGGCGGTGCGGGTGAGTTCGCTTTTTTGGGTCTTGGCGTCCATGCGTCGAACTTTAGCACGAACGTGCGAAATTACAAGTTACCCATGCCCAGAAGCTTACAAAGATGTTTTCCTCATTTGAAACCAACAAACGCATCGTTCCCCGCATAAGCACTTGTGCCGAGAATCGCCGGTCGGCCCCGCCCGGGGCCCCGACCCTTCCGCGCCAGATGAACTTCCAACAACTGCGCTCGGTACGCGAGGCCGTACGTTGCGGCTTCAACCTGACCGAAGTCGCCCACACCCTTCACACCTCCCAGCCTGGCGTGAGCCGGCAGATCCGCGAGCTCGAGGAGGAGCTCGGCATCGAGCTCTTCGTGCGCGCCGGCAAGCGGCTGACTGGGCTCACGGAGCCGGGCGGCCACGTGCTGCCGATCATCGAGCGCATGCTGATGGAGAGCAGCAACCTGCGGCATGCGGGGCAGGAGTTCGTCGCGCAGCAGAGCGGGCTGCTGTCGATCGCCGCCACGCACTCGCAGGCGCGCTATGCGATGCCGGTAGCCGTGCAGGAATTCCGCGCGCAGTTTCCGAACGTGAAACTGCATCTGCACCAGGGCTCGCCCAAGCAGATCGCGCAGATGCTGATCGACGGCGAGGCCGACGTGGGCATTGCCACCGAGGCGCTCGGCGACTACCCGCAACTGGTCGCCCTGCCCTGCTACCGCAGGACCCATTCGGTGATCGTGCCGCCGGACCATCCGCTGCTCGACGCGCCGCTCTCGCTCGAGGCGCTCACGCGCTATCCGCTGATCACCTACGACACCGGCTTCACCGGCCGCTCGCGCATCGACGAGGCCTTCGAGCAACGCGGGCTGCAGCCCAACATCGTGCTCGCCGCGATGGATGCCGACGTGATCAAGACCTACGTGCACCTGGGCCTGGGCCTGGGCCTGGGCATCGTGGCCGGCGTGGCCTATGAAGCGGAGCGCGACACGCAGCTGCGCGCGATCGATGCGGGGCGCCTGTTCGGCATCAACCTCACCAAGCTCGCGGTGCGCCGCGGCAACTACCTGCGCAAGTACGTCTATGCCTTCATCGAGTCGTTCGCGCCGACCTTGACGCGTGCGATCGTCGAGAAGGCGCTGGGCGATGAAGCCAAGGCCTCGCACTACGAGATCTAGCGCTTGCGCAAGGGATTCAATGCTTGCAGCAACAGGGTTTAAAAGAAAGCGTGCGGCTTCACACAAGGGGCGTACATTCGGGTTAATTTCTTGGCTTCCCGGAACGGATCAGCAATGGCATCGACCCCG
>CAMATD010000360.1 GCA_945860785.1 Variovorax sp. YR752
GCTGCAGGGCGAAGAAGGCCCCTACGTGCCCACGCACCTGAAGCTCGCCTTCGAGGAGTTCGAGCACGGCTTCGTCTACAGGCTGCTGCGCGGCGGCGAGCGCGAGGACAACCCGATGTGGACCACCGGCCGCGTCACGCTGTGGCCCAACGGCTTCTTCCTCGGCCACCACTTCGAGTGGCGCGTGCCTATCGACGACCACAACACGCTGAGCGTGCTGTGGGTGCTGAGCCGCGTGCCGACCGAGCAGGAGCCCTACGAGCAGCAACGCATCCCCTCGTGGTACGGCCCGATCAAGGACCCGGTCACCGGCCGCTGGATCACGAGCCACGTTGCCAACCAGGACTTCGTGGTCTGGGTGGGGCCGGGCACGGTGACCGACCGCACCCGCGAGAAGCTGGGCCAGAGCGACAAGGGCGTCGTGATGATGCGCCGCCGTTTCTTCGAGGAGCTCGAGGCGATGCAGGCCGACCCGGCGCACGAGCCCAAGGGGTTGATCCGCGATGAAGAGAAGAACCGCAACGTGCACCTGCCTTCGGCCTGCCGCGACGAAATGCTCAACGGCCTGCCGCGGGCGGAACTGGCCGCGCATCCCTTGCTCGGGCCGTACCTGAAGGATTTCTTCGGCCAGGCCGGCCAGCCCGAGGACGTGCGCGCGGCGTACGAGCAAGCGATCGGCCAGAAGGTCGAGGGTGCGCGATTCTCCAAGGTGCACGGCGCGCCTGCCTTGGACGAGCAGGGTTAGTCCTTGCGTGCCGGCGCGCGGCGCGTCAAAGTTCCGTCGGAGGAACATGGCATGAGATTCCGGAACCGCACGCAGGCGGGCCGCATGCTGGCCCGCGTGCTTTTCGAGCACGGCGACTTCGCGGGCGCCCTGGTGCTGGCCTTGCCGCGCGGCGGTGTGCCGGTGGCCTTCGAAGTGGCCAAGGTGCTGCAGCTCCCGCTCGACGTCTGTGTCGTTCGCAAGCTGGGTGTGCCCGGGCGCGAGGAATATGCCTTCGGCGCCATCGCGGGCGGCGGGGTGTCGGTGATCAACGACGACGTGGTGCAGCAGCTCCAGTTGAGCCCTGAAGCCATCGAAGACGTGGTTCGCACGGAGCGTGCGGAGCTCGAACGCCGCGAGCGCGTCTACCGGAGCGGCCTGCCGGCACAGGATGTTCTTCGGCGCAAGGTGCTTGTCGTGGACGACGGGATCGCAACGGGTTCCACGATGCTGGCCGCCGTTCGCGGGCTCAGGCAGCAAGGGGCCGCTGCGGTGGTGGCGGCCGCACCCGTGGCCTCGCCCGAGGCGCTGAAGGCCCTGCGGCATGAAGCCGATCAAGGTGCTGTGCGTGCGGTGCCCCGATGACTTCATGGCCGTCGGTGCCTGGTACGACGATTTTTCGCAGACCACGGACGACGAGGTTTGCGCGCTGCTGGCCGAGGTGCGGCCGAAGCCCTAGCGCCGGAACATCCGCAGATCGAGCATGCTCTCTTCGCCGAGCCACATGGCGTGCGTCGTGTGATCGGCGAAGTCGTCGCCCGTCACGCCGTGAACGAAGATGTCGAGCCCGTTGCGGTTGGCGTCGAGCCACGCGATGACCTGGTCGAACTCGGCCGCATCGAAAACCAGATGATCCACGACCAGCCGGTGGTCCACGAATACCCGCTGGTGCGCACGCCCACGCTGTTCATCATGGGCGCGAACGACCATAACGCGCCCGGCAAGCCCTACACGACGCCCGAGCTCGGCGCGGGCATGGGGTTCAACGCCGACAACGCGCGCCGCATCGCCGGCACGATGGCGAATGCCAAGGTCATCGTCTTCGAGGGTGTCGGGCACATGCCGCACATGGAGCGTCCTGCCGAGTTCGGCGACGCGATGCTGTCATTCCTTTCGCGCGAGTGAGCCGAGGGTGACCGGGCCTTCCCAGTCGCCGCCAAGCGCCTTCACGAGAAACACCGAGATCAGAAGGCGCTGGCCCTGCAGCTGCGCGGCCTGGCGCTCGACCGTCAGCAGCGACTGCTGCGCGGTGATCACGTCGAGGTACGTCGAAGCACCGCCTTCGTAGTGGCTGGTCGCCATGTCGAGCACGCGGCGCGCGGCGGTGACGGCGGCCTGCGCCTGCGTGGTGGCGCGGTCGAGCGCGGAAAGGCCGGTGATGCCGTCTTCCACCTCCTGCATCGCGGTGAGCACCGTGCGGCGGTAGTTGCCCACGGTGGCGTCGTAGCCGGCCTTCGCGAAGTCGACATTCGCGCGTACGCGGCCACCGTCGAACAGCATCTGCGTGGCCGACACGCCCACCGACCACAAGAGGCTCGGCCCGTTGAACAGCGTCTCGATGGTGCGGCTGTCCACGCCCACGGTCGGCGAAATGATCACGCTGGGGTAGAAGGCCGCGGTGGCCACGCCGATCTGCGCATTAGCGGCGGCCATGGCGCGTTCGGCCGAGGCCACGTCGGGCCGGCGCTGCAGCATCTCCGACGGCACGCCGAGCGGCACTGCGGGCGGCCGGATCTCGCGCAGGTCCACCGGCAGCTCGAAGCTCGGCGCCGGCGTGCCCGTGAGGGTGGCAAGCGCATGCTCGTACTGCGCGCGCTGCTTCTTCAGTACATCGACCTGCGTGAGCGTGCTGTCGAGCAGTGCCTGCTGCTGCGCCACGTCGAGGCCCGACACGGCACCGTAGTCATGGCGCGCCGTGACCAGCTCGAGCGCGCGGCGCTGCAGGCCGATGGAGCGCAAGACCACGTCGAGCTCGATGTCGGTCGAGCGCAGGTTGAAGTAGTTGTTCGCCACGTCGGCGGTGAGCAGCAGCCGCGTGTTCTCCAGGTCGGCCGCCGACTGCTCGGCGGAGGCCGTGGCGCCTTCGACCGTGCGCTGCACGCGGCCCGCCAGATCGACCTCGTAGCTGGCATTGAGCGACAGCGTGAAGTCGTTCTGCACGGTCGACGAGTTGGGGGTCGTGTAGTTGGTCAGCGGCCGGTTGGCGGAAATCTTCAGGCGCGAAGCGCGGGTGCCGAGCCCGAGCTGCGGAAACTGGCTGGCCGAGTTGCTGGCGAGCGTGGCGCGTGCCTAGGCGAGTCGTGCGTTGGCGATGGTCAGCGTGGGGCTGCCGGCCAGGGCCTTGTCCTGCAGCGCGTCGAGCTGTGCATCGTTGAAGCGCTTCCACCACGGGCCCTTGTCGGCGCTGTCGTTCGGTGCGCTCTGGCGCCAGGGCTCTTCGAGCTTCCAGCTCACGGGCAGCGGCGTGTCGGGGGTCTTGTAGTCGGGGCCGACCGCGCAGCCTGCTGCCAGCAGGGCGGCGGTGGCCGTGGCCAGCAGGCGCAATCTCACGCCGGTTCCTTGCGAGTCGCCGCCTTCGCGGCCGGTGCGGGCGCATCGGGCGCCACCGTCACGATGTCGCCTTCGGCCAGCGAATCGGAGGGGTTGAGCACCATGCGATCGTTGTTGCCGAGCCCGTCGATCACCTCGACGTTCTCGCCGTAGTTGCGACCCAGCGTCACGGCGCGCAGGCCGATGCGGCCCTCTGCATCGACCACCGCGATGCGCGTGCCTTCGGCGCGGAACAGCAGCGCATTGGCCGGCACCGAGAGCGTGCGGCTCGCGGCCATTGGCAGCGACACCTGCACATAGGCACCCGACAGCAGCGAACCGTCGCGGTTGGGCAGCGACACCTCGACCTGCATCATCCGCGTGGTGGCGTCGATCGAGCCCGAGGTGCGCGCCACCTCGCCCTTGAAGCTCTGGCCGCGCAGTTCGGCCTGCGTCACGACCACCGGCTGGCCCGCCTTGATGAGCTGTGCGTAGGCCTGCGGCACGTTGATGTACACGCGCAGCGGATCGGTCTGCGCGAGCATGAAGAG
Source organism: Variovorax sp. YR752 (assembly GCA_945860785.1). Lineage (GTDB taxonomy): Bacteria > Pseudomonadota > Gammaproteobacteria > Burkholderiales > Burkholderiaceae_C > Variovorax. Next base: position 3,844 of record CAMATD010000360.1, read on the forward strand.
CGCGCGGCCGGCGCCGCCGCCCGCACCCGCGTCGATCAGGTCGCCCACGTCGACATTGCGGCGCGTGATGACGCCCGCGAAGGGGGCGAGCACGCGCTTGAAGCCTTCGGTCTGCCTGAGCCGCTGCACGTTGGCATCGGCCGCGGCGACGTTCGAGGTGGCCTGTGCGACCGCGCTGCGCCGTTCGTCGAGGTCCTGCTGCGAGACCACGTCCTTCTTGCGCAGGTTTTCCCAGCGCTCGGCGGTGCTCTTCGCCAGTTCCAGGCCCGATGCGGCCTGCGCGCGTGCGGCGATGGCCTGGGAGAGCTACTGGTCGATTTCAGGCGTTTCGATCTCGGCCAGCAGCTCGCCCTTTTCGACGCGGCTGCCGATGTCCTTGGTCCAGCGCTTGAGGTAGCCGCTCGCGCGTGCCGAGATCGGCGACTGCACGAAGCCCTGCAGCGTGCCGGGCAGCGCCAGCGTCTGGCCGGCCGTTGGCGTGCGCGGCAGGGCGGTCTGCACGTACAGCTTGGCGCGCTCCGTGGTGCCCGCTTCGAGCGCGCGCGCATTGGTGATGCGCACGAACACCGTGCGCGCCGCACCGAGGGCCAGCAGCACGAGCACGATCAGCACGAGCACGATCAGCACGATCCAGCGCGTGCGCTTCACGATCTGCCGGCGGCGCAGCAGCTCGTGCTGCTCGCCATCGGCTTCGTCGATGGCGATGGGGTGGATGGCCTATGCCGAGTGGCGTTGCTCCGTCATGGAATCAGTTCTCCTGGGGTGCTGTGCCCGCTGGCGGTTGCGCCGAATGAGCGGCTTCTTCGCGTGCCGCCTTGCGGTGCGCAAGCCGACTGTGCACCCCCGCGAACACGGCGGGTACGAAAAACAATGTCGACACCGTGGCAAAAAGCAGGCCACCGATCACCGCGCGGCCCAGCGGCGCGTTCTGCTCGGCGCCTTCGCCGAGGCCGAGCGCCATCGGGATCATGCCGATGATCATCGCCAGCGCCGTCATCAGCACCGGCCGGATGCGCGTGGCGCCGGCTTCGAGCGCGGCCGAGAGCGGCGGAATGCCGGCCTGCAGCCGCTCGCGTGCGAACGACACCAGCAGGATGGAGTTGGCCGTGGCCACGCCCATGGTCATGATCGCGCCCGTGAGCGCGGGCACGCTCAAGGTGGTGCCGGTGATGAACAGCATCCACGCGATGCCGGCCAGCGCGTCGGGCAG
>CAMATD010000361.1 GCA_945860785.1 Variovorax sp. YR752
AACCGCTATTCGATGCTCGTGAAGGACGGCAAGGTCGCGACGCTCAACGTCGAGGCACCGGGCAAGTTCGAAGTCAGCGACGCCGATACGCTGCTGGCGCAAGCCTGCGGCTGATCGATCAGAGATCTGCCTTGAGGTAGTGCGCCCCGGCGATGGGGTTGTGATAGTAGGGCGGCACCTCGACGAAGCCCAGGTCTTCGTAGAGTGCCCGCGCTGACTCCATGTCGTCGAGCGTATCGAGCAGCACGCAGGCGTACCCCGCACTGCGCGCCGCATCGAGGATCGCCTCGGCGAGCTGCCGGCCCAGACCGAGGCCACGGAAGTCGGGACGCACATACAGCCGCTTCATTTCCGCCGCATTCGCATAGTCCGCGCTGTCGAGCGGACGCAGCGCACAGCACCCTGCCACGTGCGCCAGCGTGCCGTCGGCGCGTGCAGGATGGGCGCCTGCCGGCCCGCCTCTTCCTTGACGTTGGCCGGGTCGACCAGGGCCAGCAGAAGCGTGCCGCGCGGCTCGCTGTATTCGCCGGGCAGGTCGGCGAGCTCGCTGTCGAAATCCTGAAAACGCAGATCGATGTTCAGCGAACCCGCATAGTCGCGAAAGATCGCGCGCGTCACGTCGATCTCGTGGGCCTCATCCGGCGTGAGCAGCACCACAATCGGCGTGTCCGCCAGCGGCAGAGGGCGTGAAATCGAAGAGCTCATACGCGCAACGACGCCACCCAGTACGCCACGCCCGCGCACAGCGCGAACAGAACCAGCGCCAGCCAGCGCGAGGCCGCATCGTTGCGGCTTGCCGCGACATTGCCGTTGCCGCTCGAGATCAGCTTGTCGCCCGAGAGCATCGGCCGCACCAGGCGATGCCGCCTGACCAGCACGTAGAACAGCACGGCCAGCACATGCAGGCTCACGAGCGAGATCACGAGCGAGATCACGATCCACTTGCCCTGCGCCTTGTGCCAGCCCGTGGCAAGGCTCACGACGCCGCCTGAAACGAAGCGGGTGAGCGGCCCGGAGGCGGAGATTTCGTCGTCGGCCATCAACCCCGTGGCCACCTGCAGCGCGAGGATCGCGAGCACGGCGAACACCGACAACGCACCCAGTGGCGTGTGGCCGATCAGATGATCCGGGTGCGCCCGCCCGCGCAGGTAAGCGACGAGGGAGCCCGGCGCATAGAAAAACGTGGCAAAGCGCGACCAGCGCCCCCCACGAAACCCCAGAGCAGCCGGAACAGCAGCAGCGAAAGCACCGTGTAGCCGAGGCGGAAGTGCCATTCCATGACGCCGCCCAGGCCCGTTCCGATCAGGCCGAGCACGGCAACGGCCAGGGCCCAGTGAAAAAGGCGTGTCGGCAGGTCCCAGACGCGCGTGCGGGCCGCGGTGCTGGCGGTGGCGTGGAGGGCGGCCACGGAGGTGTCGGACATCGAAAGGGGCGCGGGTGCGCAAGGCTGCGGAAGGCGCAGATTAGCAGAGTCCAGGCCGCAGGCGGCTTCGGGTTGTTGCTATGCGTCCGACATGGCCTGCCCCTACACTCGGCCGCAGCGCTGCGTTCGACGGCGCTTCCCACCCACAAGGACCCACGATGACCCGACTTGCCTCGTTCGCCCTTGCAGCCGTCTGCGCTGCGATGTCCCTGCCCGCCGCGGCCCAGTTTGCCAAGCCCGAGGACGCCATCAAGTACCGCCAGAGCGCGCGGTTCGTGATGAGCCAGCACTTCGGCCGCCTCGGCGCCATGGCCAACGGACGCGTTCCCTACGATGCAGCTGCCGCTGCGGCCAACGCCGAAGTGGTCGCCAGCATGGCGAAGCTGCCCTGGGCCGGCTTCGGCGCCGGCACCGAGGGCGGCAAGGTCAAGCCCGAAGTCTGGAAGGAAGACGCGAAATTCAAGGAACGCCAGGAAAAGCTGCTCGCCGAGACCGACAAGCTGGTGGTCGCCGCCAAGGCCGGCAACCTCGATGCGCTCAAGGCCCAGTTCGGCGCGACCGGCGCGAGCTGCAAGGCTTGCCACGACAGCTTCCGCAACCAGTAAGCGGCTGCAAAAACAAAAAGGCGCTACCAGGTAGCGCCTTTTTTGTTGGGTCCAAGAGGGCTCAAGCCTCGGCGAGCAGCTTCTCGATCAGCTTGTGCAGCTCGGCAAAGTCGGGCTCGCCCACATAGCGCTTCACGATCTCGCCCCGCTTGTTGACCAGGTAGGTGGTCGGCGTGAGCTTCACGTCGCCCCAGGCCTGCGCCACGCTGCCGGTGTTGTCGATCGCGACCTTGAACGGCAGCTTGCGCGTTTCGGCAAAGTTGACGACGTAGCTCGGCGGGTCGTAGCTCATGGCCACCGCCAGCGTGTCGTAGCCCTGCGACTTGTACTTGTCGTAGGTCGCGATGACCTTCGGCATCTCGCCGACGCAGGTCACGCAGCTCGTGGCCCAGAAATTGACGAGGGTGACCTTGCCCTTCAGGTCGGCAGTGCTCTTCTGGCTGCCGTCGAGCAGCACGAAGGTGGAAGCCGGTGCTGCCGTGTTGCCGGAGCCGAGGTACACGCCCACGCCGACGGCCAATGCAAGAGCGACGGCGGCGGCAGCGATGTATTTTTTCATGGCAGCTGAAAGAGGAGGGCGGCGCGATTTTAGTTCGGCCTGCGGGATCGTGCTGGCGCGTGTCCACCCGGTGTCTCGCGGCTCGATAATCGCTCCTTGATGCCGTCGTTCGTTCCCCGTCCCTGGCCAGCGCTGGCCGTGGCAGCCCTGCTTGCTGCCTGCAGCCCCACCTTCAACTGGCGCGAAGTGCCGATCGCCGATGCCGGCCTGATCGCGCTCCTGCCCTGCAAGGCCGACCGCGCGAACCGGGCCCTGCCACTGGGCGCCGAATCTGTCCAAGTCGACATGGCTGGCTGCGAGGCGGGCGGCGCGACCTTTGCCATTGCCCACGCGTCCGCCAACAGCCCCGTGCAGGCCGAAGCCTGGCTCAACGCATGGCGCGCGGCCACGCGCAGCCAGCTGGGCGAGGCGCAGGTGACGGAAGCCCCGGCAACCCTGCTGCGCGCGACCGCGGTGCCCTCGCCGTTGCGGCTCGATGCCCAGCCCCCGCAGCAAGGCACTGCGCCCGTCCAGGTGCTCTGGTTCGCTCAATCGCAAAAAGACGGCACCGTGGCGCTCTATCAGGCCACCGTGCTCGGCAGGCCTTCTTCCCCCGAGGCGTCCAGGACCTTCTTCGAGGGCCTGCGCCTCCCATGAACGGTGGCATGCTCGCTATGGTTCTGATAGCTGGCCCCGCAGCCGGCACGGGCGTTGTCGGCCCGCAATCGCATGGTGTTGTTTCGTGCAGCACTGTCCCATTTCCCGGACTGATGCGTTATGTCATATCTCTACTTCCTCCGGGCGCCCCCGCATAATCGAAGCGTCGTCCTCCGAGCCGCATGAACAGCATCCTCATCATCGCCCACTCTCCGTTCGCGCAGGCGCTGCGGCAGTGCGCGCTGCATGTGTTCCCCGATTGCGAACAGGCCGTCATCGCGCTCGACGTGCTGCCCAACGTGTCGCCCGAAGAAACGCTGGCCGCCGCGCGCATCACGCTCGCGCAGCAGTTGCATGCGCCGCGCTCGCAGGTGCTGGTGCTGGCCGACGTGTTCGGCGCCACGCCCTGCAACGTGGCGCAGAAGCTGGTGGATGGCGTTCGCTCGCGGCTGGTCGCCGGTGTCAACCTGCCGATGCTGCTGCGCGCCGTCACCTACCGCCACGAGCCGCTCGACACGCTGGTGCAGCGTGCCATCGCGGGCGGCACTGCGGGTGTTATCCAGGTCGCGGTGTCGGCTCCCCAGAACCAGGCAAAAAGAAAGCACAGTGATCAAGAAATCCGTGACCATCAGCAATAAGCTGGGCCTGCACGCACGCGCATCGGCCAAATTGACCAAGCTCGCAGGCAGCTTTCCCTGCGAAGTGTGGCTCTCGCGCGGCGACCGCCGCATCAATGCCAAGAGCATCATGGGCGTCATGATGCTGGCCGCCGGGCTCGGCTCGACCGTCGAGCTCGAGACCAACGGCCAGCAGGAAGAAGAAGCGATGAGCGCCATCGTCCAGCTCATGGACGACAAGTTCGGCGAAGGCGAATAAGGGCAGCCCCATGACGTTCGCAGTCCACGGCCTCCCTGTCGCCCGTGGCATTGCCATCGGGCGCGCGGTTCTGGTGGTGTCGAGCCGCATCGACGTCGCCCACTACTTCATCAAGCCCGAGGAAATCGAGACCGAGATCGATCGCGTGCGCACCGCGCGCAACGCCGTCGCCGACGAACTCGCCAAGCTGCAGACCAGCGTCGCGCTGATGGGCCCGAACGATGCGCCGCACGAACTCGCGGCACTGCTCGAAGTGCACCAGATGCTGCTGCAGGACGAGGCCCTCACCGGTGGCGTCAAGCACTGGATCACCGACCGGCTCTACAACGCCGAATGGGCGCTGACCACGCAGCTTGAAATCATTGCGCGCCAGTTCGACGAGATGGAGGACGAGTACCTGCGCGAGCGCAAGGCCGACCTCGAACAGGTGGTCGAGCGCCTGCTGCACCGCATGAAGGGCACGGCCGCCGTGCTCGCGCCCAGTCCGCCGCGCCGCAAGCGTGCCGCCGCCACCGATGACGACGACGATCCCACAGCAGGCGACGGCATCGACGTGCCCCTGGTGCTGATCGCGCACGACCTGTCGCCCGCCGACATGCTCCAGTTCAAGAAGAGCGTGTTCGCGGGCTTCGTGACCGACGTGGGCGGGCGCACCTCGCACACCGCGATCGTCGCGCGCAGCATGGACATCCCGGCCATCGTCGGCGCGCGCACCGCGAGCCAGCTGGTGCGCCAGGACGACTGGGTCATCATCGACGGCGATGCCGGCGTGATGATCATCGACCCCTCGCCGATCATCCTGGCCGAGTACGGTTTCAAGCAGCGCCAGGGCGACCTCGAACGCGGCGGGCTTGCGCGGCTGCGCCACAAGCCCGCCGTCACGCTCGATGGCCAGCGTGTCGAGCTGCTCGCCAACATCGAGATGCCCGAAGACACCGT
>CAMATD010000362.1 GCA_945860785.1 Variovorax sp. YR752
CAGGTCTACATCAACGGCAGCCTGGAGCGCCGTGTGCCGCAGAACCTGAACATGAGCTTCAATTTCGTCGAAGGCGAATCGCTCATCATGGGTATCAAGGGCCTGGCGGTGTCTTCGGGCTCGGCCTGCACCTCTGCCAGCCTGGAGCCCAGCTATGTACTGCGCGCTTTGGGCCGCAGCGACGAGCTGGCCCACAGCAGCCTGCGCATGACCATCGGCCGTTTCACGACCGAAGAAGAAATCGACTACGCCATTTCGACCATCAAGCACAACGTCGCCAAGCTGCGCGAGCTGAGTCCCCTGTGGGAGATGTTCCAGGACGGCGTCGACATCAGCACGATCCAGTGGTCGGCCCACTGACATTGGCCGGCCCAGCGCTCCACGATTGAACAAAGTTTGAGAGGTACACCATGGCATATTCATCCAAGGTCATCGACCACTACGAAAATCCCCGCAACGTCGGCTCCTTCGAAAAGGGCGACGACACGGTAGGCACCGGCATGGTCGGCGCACCGGCCTGCGGCGACGTCATGAAGCTGCAGATTAAGGTCAACCCCGAAACCGGCGTGATCGAAGACGCACGCTTCAAGACCTACGGCTGTGGCTCGGCCATCGCCTCGTCCTCGCTCGTGACCGAATGGGTCAAGGGCAAGACGCTCGACGAAGCGGCTGCGCTGAAGAACGCGCAGATCGCCGAAGAACTGGCACTGCCGCCGGTCAAGATCCACTGCTCCATCCTGGCCGAAGACGCCATCAAGGCCGCAGTGAGCGACTACAAGGCCAAGCACGGCGTCAAAGCGGCCGAAGCCGAAGCTGTTCACTGACATGGCCGTCACGCTGACCGAAGCCGCTGCACGACACGTCACCCGCTACCTCGGCAAACGAGGCAAGGGCGTGGGTGTGCGGCTGGGTGTGAAGACCACCGGCTGCTCGGGCCTGGCCTACAAGCTCGAGTATGTGGACGAGTTCACGCCTGAAGACGTGGTGTTCGAAGACCACGGCGTGAAGGTGCTGGTGGACCCCAAGAGCCTGGCCTACATCGACGGCACGCAGCTCGACTTCGTGCGCGAAGGCCTAAACGAGGGCTTCAAGTTCATCAACCCCAATGAACGCGACCGTTGTGGCTGCGGGGAAAGCTTTCGCATCTGATGCACCGTCGCTGACAGCGACCACAGCCGCCACCATGTCATGTGCTGGCGGTTTTTTCTTGCCATGAACCTGAACGACACCGACTTTCAACTGTTCGCCGTCCCGGCCACCTTCGCGCAGGACCGTACCGCGATCGACGCGCGCTGGAAAGAGCTGCAGCGCGAGGCCCATCCGGACCGCTTTGCCGCGCAGGGCGCCGCAGCGCAGCGCGTGGCCATGCAGTGTTCGGTGCGCATCAACGAGGCCTACCAGCGGCTCAAGGACCCGATCCGCCGCGCGAGCTACATCTGCGAGCTCCACGGCGCCCCGCTGAACGCCGAGAACAACACGGCGATGCCGCCGGATTTCCTGATGCAGCAGATGGAGTGGCGCGAGGCGCTCGACGAGGTCGACAGCACCGCCGCGCTCGACAAGCTGCAAGCCGAGGTCGAGGCTGCCCGCGCACGCGCGCTGTCGTCGCTCGACTGGCTGATCGACGAAAAAGGCGACTACCCGGCCGCCGCCCAGCAGGTGAGAGCCCTCATGTTCATTGAGCGCTTCGGACAGGACGTCGAAGCCAAATTCGATCAGTTGGGACAATAAGCCCTTATGACTCTTCTTCAGATTTCCGAACCCGGCCAGGCGCCCGACCCGCATCAACGCCGCATCGCCGTGGGCATCGACCTCGGGACCACGCATTCGCTGGTGGCCGCGGTGCGCAATGGCGTGGCCGAGTGCCTGCCCGACGACCAGGGTCGCGTGCTGCTGCCTTCGGCCGTGCGCTACCTCGACGGCGACCGCCGGCAGATCGGCTTCGATGCCGTCGCCGCCCGCGCGCAGGACCCCGCCAACACGATCACCTCGGTCAAGAGGCTCATGGGCCGCGGCCTGGCAGACATCGCGAACCGCGAATCCATGTCCTACCGCATCGACGGCAGCGACGGCAGCATGGTGAAGGTGCAGACCAAGGCAGGCGAGAAATCGCCGGTCGAGATCAGCGCCGAGATTCTCGCGACGCTTCGCTTCCGCGCCGAAGACACCTTCGACGACGAGCTCTACGGTGCCGTCATCACGGTGCCGGCCTATTTCGACGAAGGCCAGCGCCAAGCCACCAAGGACGCCGCGCAGCTCGCCGGCCTCAACGTGCTGCGCCTGATCAGCGAGCCCACGGCTGCGGCCATCGCCTACGGCCTGGACAACGCGAGCGAAGGCGTCTACGCGGTCTACGACCTCGGTGGCGGCACCTTCGACATCTCGATCCTGCGGCTCACCCAGGGTGTGTTCGAAGTCATCGCCACCGGCGGCGACTCGGCCCTTGGCGGCGACGACTACGACCACGCGCTCGCCGACTTCGTGCTGGCGCAAACCGGCCTGCAAACCGGCAGCGACACCGACAAGGCCGCCATGCTGGTAGCCGCCCGTACCGCGAAAGAGGCGCTGACCGATTCGGAGACGGTTGCATTCCAGGCCGACCTGGCCGGCGGCACAGCCCGATTCGACCTGAAGCGCGAACACTTCGATGCGGCAACGAAACCGCTCACCGACCGCACCATCGCCGCCGTGCGCAAGGCGCTGCGCGACGCCAGGCTCAAGTCCGACGACCTGCAGGGCATCGTGCTGGTCGGCGGCTCCACCCGCATGCCGCAGATCCGCCGCGCCGTCGCTGATTTCTTCGGCCGCGAACCGCTGATCAACCTGAACCCCGACGAAGTCGTGGCGCTCGGCGCCGCGATCCAGGCCAACCAGCTGGCAGGCAACAACGGCGCGGGCGAGCTGCTGCTGCTCGACGTGATCCCGCTGTCGCTGGGCATCGAAACCATGGGCGGCCTAGTCGAGCGCATCGTGCCGCGCAACCAGACCATCCCCACCGCGATGGCGCAGGACTTCACGACCTACCAGGACGGCCAGACCGCACTCGCGCTGCACGTGGTGCAGGGCGAGCGCGACCTGGTGGCCGATTGCCGCAGCCTCGCGCGCTTCACGCTGCGCGGCATCCCGCCGATGGCGGCCGGTGCGGCGCGCATCCGCGTGACCTTCACCGTCGATGCCGATGGCCTCCTGAGCGTCAGTGCCAAGGAGCAGGGCAGCGGCGTCGAAGCCAGCGTTGCGGTCAAGCCTTCGTACGGTCTCTCGGACGACCAGATCGCGGCCATGCTGCAGGAGAGCTTCTCCACCGCGCAGCAGGACATCCAGGCCCGTGCATTGGTGGAGGCGCGCGTCGATGCAGACCGCATGCTGCTCGCCATGCAAAGCGCGCTGAATGCCGATGGCGATCTGCTGACCGACAGCGAGCGCGCCGTGATCGATGCCTCGATGGCGCAGCTGCGCGAAGCCATCCAGGGCAACGAAGCCGCCACCATCGAGGCAGTCACCAAGACGCTCGCCAACGACACCGAGGCCTTTGCCGCCCAGCGCATGAACGCGGGCATTGCGCGCGCACTCGCCGGCCGCAAGGTCGAATCCCTCTAGAACAACGACATGCCTACGATCAAGATCTATCCGCATCCCGAGTACTGCCCGCAAGGGGCCGAAATCACCGCGCCCGCCGGCACCTCGATCTGCGAGGCGCTGCTCGACAACCACATCAACATCGAGCATGCCTGCGAGATGAGCTGCGCCTGCACCACCTGCCACGTGATCGTGCGGGAAGGCTTCAACTCGCTCAACGAGGCGGAAGAGGGCGAAGAAGACCTGCTCGACCGCGCCTGGGGCCTCGAGCCGCAATCGCGCCTGAGTTGCCAATCGATCCTGGCACAGGAGAATGTGACGATCGAGATTCCCAAGTACTCGATCAACCACGCCAAGGAAAACCACTGATGTCGCGCCAGCTCGTCCTCGATACCGAAACCACTGGGCTTTCCGCCGAGAACGGCGACCGCGTCATCGAGCTCGGCTGCGTCGAGCTGTTCGCGCGCAAGCTCACCGGCAACGACCTGCACATCTATTTCAACCCCGAGCGCGAGAGCCATGAAGACGCGCTCAAGGTGCACGGCCTGACGACCGACTTCCTGCGCGACAAGCCGAAGTTCGCCACGCTGGGCAACGACATCATCGAATACCTGCGCGGCGCCGAGCTAATCATCCACAACGCGGCCTTCGACGTCGGCTTCCTCAACAAGGAGTTCGAGCGCGCGGGCCTGCCGCTGCTGCGCACCTTCGTCAGCGAAGTGACCGACACGCTCGCGATGGCCAAGCAGGTCTACCCGGGCAAGCGCAACTCGCTCGACGCGCTGTGCGACCGCTTCGGCGTCGACCGCTCGAACCGCACCTTCCACGGCGCCAAGCTCGACGCGCAGTTGCTGGCCGACGTCTATATCAACCTCACGCGCGGCCAGGATGCGCTCCTGATCGACGTGGCGTCGAACGAGCCGGAGCAGGGCACCAGGATCGTGGCCATCGACCTGAGCCAGTTCGATCTGCCGGTGATCATGGCGGGCGAGCAGGAGCTTGCTGCGCATGAGACGCTGTTGTCGCAACTCGACAAATCCAGCAACGGACGCACCTTGTTTCGCGAAAACAGCTGAAAGGCTGTGGCATAAGCGAAGGCTTCGCGCAACGCGATTCATTCCACGGTACTACACTCGCGGTGCCACGGGCGGTTAGCTCAGGGGTAGAGCACAGCATTCACACTGCTGGGGTCGGAGGTTCGAAACCTCCACCGCCCACCAATTTCCTTTTTGAGATCAACGACCTGGGTAACCCAGGTCGCGCGCTAGCTTGCGCGCAGGATGCGTGGCACCGGGCTTCCCCAGCTATTTGATCCTGCTTGCTTGACCCGCCCCCAGGGGCTGCCCTTAAAAAGGGAGGGTCGAACTCAAAGAGGCGAACGCGTGAAATCTTCTGCCCTGTATCTCAGCCCTTCGGAGGCTTCCAGGC
>CAMATD010000363.1 GCA_945860785.1 Variovorax sp. YR752
GAGCCGCTCTTCTCGATCATGGGGGTGTCGCGATCAATGCCCGCCTCGGCCAGCCGGCGCTCGTATTGGGCCCACAGCTCGGCCTGCTTCGCGCCGAGTTCGTAGAGCAGGTCCCACGAGTAGATGCCGGTGTTGTGACCATCGCTGAAGGTCGGCTGCACGGCGTAGTTGCCGACCGGCTCGAGGTTGGCCAGCTCGACCTCGCGCTTGCCGGTCTGCAGGATTTCCTGGCCGGGGCCGTGGCCCTGCACCTCGGCCGACGGCGAGTAGATGCGCATCAGCTCGAAGGGAATGCGGAAGGTCGCGCCGTCCGAGAAGCCCACCTCGAGCACACGCGACTGGCCGTGCACGGTGATCGATTGCGGCGTCGGTGCGCCCGGTTTCAAACCTGCCATCAGAAACTCCTTGTGGCCAAGCGCTCGATCATCGCAGCCTCCAGCGCGGGCAGGCGTGCGGCCACTGCAGCCTGTTGGGCCGCATCCACCTCGCGCTGCACCGGGGCCCAGACCGAACCGGGGAAATGGCTGTCGTCCGCAAAGCGCGCGATCACATGCCAATGCAGGTGCGGCACCATGTTGCCGAGCGCGGCGAGGTTGATCTTCACCGGCTTCAGGTGCTCGCGCAGGCATTGCTCGACCAGCGTCACCGCCTCCATGCACAGCGCGCGGTCCGCGGCATTGAGATCGGAAAACTCCGCCGCATGCTCGCGCCAGATCACACGATAGAAGGCCGGAAAGCCCACCTCTTCCGCATGGATCACGCGCAGCTTCGCGCCCTCGAACACGACGCGGCCACCCGGGCCCTCGCAGAACGGGCAGCCTTGCGCCTTCATACCAGCACCCGCTCGATCCCGCTGTGGTTGGCGGCCGCCACGTAGGTCGGCATCCAGTCTTCGCCGAGGATCTTGTTGGCCATCTCGACCACGATGTAGTCGGCTTCGAGCAGGCCGTTGTTCAGGTCGTTGCCGTAGCGCGAGAGGCCTTGCAGGCAGCTCGGGCAGCTGGTGAGGATCTTGACGTTGTCCTTGGCGCCGACCTGGCCGCTCTCGCGCAATTCGGCCTCGCCCTTCTTGAGTTCCTCTTCCTTGCGGAAGCGGATCTGCGTCGAGATGTCCGGCCGCGACACGCCCAGCGTGCCCGACTCGCCGCAGCAACGATCGTTCTTGAGCACGTTGTCGCCGACCAGCGCCTTCACCGTCTTCATCGGGTCCTGCAGCTTCATCGGCGAGTGGCAGGGGTCGTGGTACAGGTAGCCGCCACCGCCCGCGCCGGCCAGCGTGATGCCCTTTTCGAGCAGGTACTCGTGGATGTCGATGATCCGGCAGCCCGGGAAGATCTTGTCGAACTGGTAGCCCTGCAACTGGTCGTAGCAGGTGCCGCAGCTCACCACCACGGTCTTGATGTCCAGGTAGTTGAGCGTGTTGGCCACGCGGTGGAAGAGCACGCGGTTGTCCGTGATCATCTTCTCGGCCTTGTCGAACTGGCCGCTGCCGCGCTGCGGATAGCAGTAGCACAGGTAGCCCGGCGGCAGCACGGTCTGCACGCCTGCGTGCCAGAGCATGGCTTGCGTGGCGAGGCCGACCTGCGGGAACAAACGCTCGGAACCGCAGCCCGGGAAATAGAACACCGCCTCGGTTTCCGAGGTGGTCGTCTTCGGATTGCGGATGATCGGCACGTAGTCCGCATCCTCGATGTCGAGCAGCGCGCGCGCCGTCTTCTTCGGCAGGTTGCCCGGCATCTTCTTGTTGATGAAGTGGACCACCTGCTCCTTGATCGGCGCCGGCCCCAGCGTGGCTGGCGGCGCGGCGGTCTGCTTCTTCGCGAGGCCGCGCAGCAGGTCGTTGGCCAGGCGCTGCGCCTTGAAGCCGATGCCCACCATGCCGGCACGCACCATCTTGATGGTCTGCGGATTGGTCGCGTTGAGGAAGAACATCGCGGCCGCGTTGCCGGGGCGGAAGCTCTTCTGGCCCATCTTGCGCAGCAGGTTGCGCATGTTCATCGACACGTCGCCGAAGTCGATCTTCACCGGGCACGGCGTGAGGCACTTGTGGCACACGGTGCAGTGGTCGGCCACGTCCTCGAACTCTTCCCAGTGCTTGATGCTGATGCCGCGCCGGGTCTGCTCCTCGTAGAGGAAGGCCTCCACCAGCAGCGAGGTCGCGAGGATCTTGTTGCGCGGGCTGTAGAGCAGGTTGGCGCGCGGCACGTGGGTGGCGCACACCGGCTTGCACTTGCCGCAGCGCAGGCAGTCCTTCACGCTGTCGGCAATGGCGCCGATGTCGCTCTGCTGCATGATCAGCGACTCGTGGCCCATGAGGCCGAAGCTCGGCGTGTAGGCGTTGGTCAGGTCGGCATGCAGCGAAACGGTTTCACCCGCAGGCGCACGCAGCAGCTTGCCCTTGTTGAAGCGGCCTTCGGGGTCGACCCGGGCCTTGTATTCGGTGAACGGGCGCAGCTCTTCGTCGCTCAGGAATTCGAGCTTGGTGATGCCGATGCCGTGCTCGCCAGAGATCACGCCGTCGAGGCTGCGCGCCAGCGCCATGATGCGAACGACAGCGGCATGCGCAGTCTGCAGCATGTCGTAGTTGTCGCTGTTGACGGGGATGTTGGTGTGCACGTTGCCGTCGCCCGCGTGCATGTGCAGCGCGACCCACACGCGGCCCTTGAGCACCTGCTTGTGGATGGCGGTGCACTCGGCCAGGATCGGCGCGAACTCGGCGCCCGAGAAGATTTCCTGCAAGGGCTGGCGCAGCTGCGTCTTCCAGCTCGCGCGCAGGCTGTGGTCCTGCAGCTGCGGGAACAGCGCGTCGACATTCTGCAGCCAGCCGGCCCAGAGCGTGCGCACTTCCTGCACCAGCGCCACGGCCTGCGCCACGCGGTCTTCGAGCAGCTCGGCGGCCGGGATTTCGTACGCATCGTCGGTCTTGCCGAGCGGCAGGTTGCCTCGCGTGAGGAAGGCTTCGAGCGCGTCGGTGAGCGCAAGCTTGTTCTGCAGCGAGAGCTCGATGTTGATGCGCTCGATGCCGTCGCTGTACTCGGCCATGCGCGGCAGCGGGATCACCACGTCTTCGTTGATCTTGAAGGCGTTGGTGTGCTTGCTGATGGCGGCCGTGCGCTTGCGGTCGAGCCAGAATTTCTTGCGCGCCTCGGGGCTGATGGCGATGAAGCCTTCGCCGCTGCGCGAGTTGGCGATGCGCACCACCTCGGAGGTGACGCGCGCCACCGCGTCGGCGTCGTCGCCCGCGATGTCGCCGAACAACACCATCTTCGGCAAGCCGCCGTGTTTTTTCGACTTGGTGGCGTAGCCGACGGCCTTGAGGTAGCGATCGTCCAGGTGCTCGAGGCCGGCCAGCAGCACGCTCGAGCGCTTCTGCTCGGCGAACATGAAGTCCTTGATCTCGACGATGCTGGGCACCGCGTCTTTCGCGTTGCCGAAGAATTCGAGGCACACGGTGCGCGTGTGCGAGGGCATCTTGTGCACGACCCAGCGGCAGCTGGTGATGAGGCCGTCGCAGCCCTCTTTCTGGATGCCCGGCAGGCCCGAGAGGAACTTGTCGGTCACGTCCTTGCCGAGGCCTTCCTTGCGGAAGGTCTTGCCGGGGATGTCGAGGCGCTCGGTGCGCAGCTTGGTCTTGCCGTCGGCCGCGTAGTACTGCAGCTCGAACAGGGCGCTTTCGGCATCGTGGATCTTGCCGAGGTTGTGGCCGATGCGCGTGACTTCGAGCCATTCGGCCTGCGGCGTGACCATGCGCCACGAGGCGAGGTTGTCGAGCGCGGTACCCCAGAGCACGGCCTTCTTGCCGCCGGCATTCATTGCCACGTTGCCGCCGACGCACGAGGCTTCCGCGGAGGTCGGGTCGACCGCAAACACGAAGCCCGAGCGCTCGGCCGCATCGGCCACGCGCTGCGTGACCACGCCGGCTTCGGTCCAGATGGTGGGCACGGGGTTGTCGAGGCCGGGCAGCGACATGTGCTCGACCTCGGTCATCGCATCGAGCTTCTCGGTGTTGATGACGACGCTGTTCCAGGTGAGCGGAATCGCGCCGCCGGTGTAGCCGGTGCCGCCCCCGCGCGGGATGATGGTCAGGCCCAGTTCGATACAGCCCTTCACCAGCAGCGCCATCTCGGCCTCGGTGTCGGGGCACAGGACGACGAAGGGGTACTCGACGCGCCAGTCGGTCGCGTCGGTCACGTGGGACACGCGCGAGAGGCCATCGAACTTGATGTTGTCCTTGGCGGTGAGCCGGCGCAGCACGCGGGTCGCCTTGCGGCGCAGGGCGGCGACGTCGCGGAAATTGGTGTCGAAGGCTGCGACCGCGTCGCCGACCAGGCCGGTGAGCTCGCCGACCAACTGGTCGCGCGGCATGTCGCTGTCGGGGGTGCGGCGCTTCTGGACCTCGGTCAGCCGGTGCTTGAGCGCGTCGACCAGCTGGCCGCGGCGGCGCGGGTTGTCGAGCAGGTCGTCGACGAGGTAAGGGTTGTCGAGCAGGTCGTCGACGAGGTAAGGGTTGCGCTGGACCACCCAGATGTCGCCAAGCACTTCGTAGAGCATGCGCGCCGATCGGCCGGTGCGACGCTCGGCGCGGAGGGTCTGGAGCAGTTTCCAGCCGCGTTCGCCCAGCAGGCGAATCACGATCTCGCGATCGGAGAAGCTGGTGTAGTTGTACGGGATCTCGCGCAGTCGTACGGGCTCTGCGGCCTGTGACAACAGCGTATTCAACGCGGTCGGAGCATTCATCGGGTGGGGCCCTTGGCCAGGCGCTGCGCGCCCATGTAGCCAGGGGGTGGATTTTAGGGCAGGGCTTGGGGTCTTGCCTCGTGGTCCTGGTGTTGCCCTTGTGCTAGGAGCGTGCTCGGCTTTGGGGGAAGCGCCCGATATGCGGTGCGGCGCAGCCGGCCCCACTGTGCCGGCCCTTCGGGCTTCCCTGCGGTGCTCGCGTTTCGCGGGGTCTCGCAGAACTCGCTTCGCTCAAACAGCTGCGAGCCCT
>CAMATD010000364.1 GCA_945860785.1 Variovorax sp. YR752
AAACAACATGGCTTTCTCCTCCCCCTCCGACAGTGCCGTTTTCGAGTCCGTCGAGGCGCCCGACCTGGTCGGGCTGGTCGAGGTACAGCTGACCCGCGCCATCGTCGAAGGGCATCTCGCGCCCGGCAGCCGCATCGTGGAAGCCGAGATCGCGCGCCGCATGGGCGTGAGCCGCGCCCCCGGTGCGCGAGGCCGCGCGCCGGCTCGAGCGGCAAGGCGTGCTGGTGGCGCGGCCGCGCCACGGCTTTGCGGTGCGCACCATCAGCGTTCAGGAAATCGATGACCTGTTCGAAGTGCGCCTGAGCCTCGAGATGACCTCGGTCGAGTTGGCCTGCCGCAAGGCCGACGATGCGGGCCTGGCGCGCCTGAGGGCGCTGGTCGATGCCATGGTGCGCGATGCGCCCACGCAGCCGCAGCACGTGCGCATCGCGACCGACCTGGCGTTTCATACGCTGATCTGCGAGCTCTCGGGCAACGCCCACCTCCACCGAATCTTCTCGAACACGCAGACCGAGATGCAGATGATCATCGCGCTGATCGACGCGGTCTACCACGACCCCGAGACCATGGCCAACACGCACTACCCGATCGTCGACGCTTCGCGCGTGGCCATGCGAGAGCACCTCAATGACGCCTGGCAACAGGTGCGCGCGCTGTTCGTGAAGCAGCACGGCACCATCTCTCCACCCACCTCCATGCAAGGACCCGCGCGATGAAGATCGTCTACAGCGACGTGCACAAGGACCACGACCCGCAGCTTTTCATGGTGCGCGGCTGCCTGAAGCGCAGCAACGAGCAGCCCGAGCGCGCCTTCCGCCTGCTGTCGGCGGTCGAGCACGACGGCCACGAGATCGTCGCCGGCGAAGACTTCGGCCCGGGCCCGCGCGCCGCGATCCACACGCCGGAGTACCTGCGTTTTCTGGAAACGGCCTACGCGCGCTGGCGGCTGCTGGACGACCCCTCCGACGAGGTCATGCCCAACATCCATCCCTTTCCGGGCGAGCCCTGCTCTTACCCGGAGAGCGTGGTCGGGCAGGCCGGCTACCACATGGGCGACAACGCCTGCTCCATCGGCCCGCACACCTGGGAAGCGGCCGTGGCCTCGGCCCACGTGGCGACGCATGCGGCGCAACTGGTGCTGCAGGGCGAGCGTGCGGCCTATGCGCTGTGCCGTCCGCCGGGCCACCATGCGTATGCGGACCGGGCCAACGGCTTCTGCTATCTCAACAACACGGCCATCGCCGCGCAGCAGCTGCGCGGCGCGCACGAGCGCGTGGCCATCCTCGACATCGACGTGCATCACGGCAACGGCACGCAGGGCATCTTCTACCGCCGCGCCGACGTGCTGACCATCTCGCTGCACGGCGATCCGCGCAATTTCACGCCCTTCTTCACCGGCTATGCGCACGAGCGCGGCGAGGGCGCGGGCCTGGGCTACAACATCAACAAGCCGCTCGCGCTGGGCACCGACATCGACGGCTACCTGCCGGCCCTGCGCGACGCCTGCCAGAGCATCCGCGCCTTCGCGCCCGGTGCGCTGGTGGTGGCGCTGGGCCTCGACACGCACGAGCGCGATCCCTACAAGGGCATGAAGATCACGACGCCCGGCTTCGCGCAGCTGCTCGCCGAGATTGCCGGCCTCGGCCTGCCGACCGTGCTGGTGCAGGAAGGCGGCTACCTGTCCGACGACCTGGGTCCCAACCTCGCCAGCGCGCTGCGCGGCTTCGCGGGCGCCGCATGACGGAGGAGGCCGGGTTCGACGGCGATGTCTTGAGCGAAGGTTCGCCCGAGCTCAATGCGGATTGGGTGCGCGCACTCGCGCTGCGCCACTACGGCATCGAGGGCGAGATGCGACCGCTGACCGGCGAGCGCGACCGCAACTATCGCTTCGAATCGGCACGCACCGGCGAGCGCTTCATGCTGAAGATCTCGCACCCGTCCGAAACGCCACTGGTGGCGGACTTCCAGACGCAGGCGCTGCTGCAATCGCGGGCGCCGATCCGGAGCTGCCGGTGCAGCGCATCGTGCCCACGCGCGACGGCCAGCCTTCTTTCCTCAGCGACCCGGGCGATGGCATGCCGCGTGTGACGCGGCTGTTCAGCTACCTGCCGGGCTTGCCCATGCCCGAGGCGCCGCGCACGCCCGCGCAGCAACTCAATCTGGCGCGCACGCTGGCCCGGCTCAACCTCGCGCTGCGCGGCTTCGACCACCCGGCCGGCGCATTGGCGCTGCCCTGGGACATCCAGCGCGCCGACGGCGTGCGCGGCCTGCTCCAGCACATCGCCGATCCGGTGCGCCGCGCGTTGGCGAAGCGCTCGCTCGACCGTTTCGAGCGTGACGCCAAGCCGGCGCTCGCGGGCCTGCGCACGCAGCCCATCCACAACGACTTCAACATCTACAACGTGCTGGTCGACCCCGGCGACACCGACCGCATCGCCGGCATTCTCGATTTCGGCGACATGGTGCGTGCACCGTTGATCGACGACCTGGCCGTGGCCGCGGCCTACCAGCTCGATCCGGCGGGCGATGCGCTGGCCGGCATCGTGCCCTTCGTCGCGGCGTACCACGCGGTGCTGCCGCTGACGCGCGAGGAGGTCGACGTGCTGTTCACGCTCATCACCGCGCGGCTCGTGATGGTGGTCGCCATCAGCGGCTGGCGCGCCGCGCGCCATCCCGACAACGCGGCCTACCTGCTGCGCAACAACCCGCTGTCGTGGGCCCGGTTGCAGGCCTGCGACCGCATCGGCAACGACGCCGCCAGCCGCGCGTTCCGGCGCGCCTGCGGTATGAATGAGAGTCACGAACATGCCTGAAGAAGAATCGCTCCTGGAGCGCCGCGCGCGCCTGCTCGGCCCGGCCTATCGCCTGTTCTACGAAGCACCGCTGCACCCGGTGCGCGGCGAAGGCGTGTGGCTCGACGATGCCGACGGCAAGCGCTACCTCGACGCCTACAACAACGTCGCGTCGGTAGGGCACTGCCACCCGCATGTGGTGGATGCGATTGCAAGGCAAGCCGGCGTGCTCAACACCCACACCCGCTACCTGCACGAAGGCGTGCTCGACTATGCCGAGCGCCTGCTGGCCACCATGCCCCCGCGCTAGGTCATGCGATGTTCACCTGCACCGGCAGCGAGGCCAACGACCTCGCGATGCGCATCGCCAAGGCGCACACCAAGGCCGAAGGGCTGATCGTCACGCGCTTCGCGTACCACGGCGTGACCGAGTCGATCGCGCAGGCCTCGCCCTCGCTCGGGCGCTTCGTGCAGCTCGGCAAGACGGTGCGCACCGTGCCGGCGCCGGACAGCTACCGTGTGCCGCCCGAGGAGCAAGGCAAGGCTTTCGCGGCCGGCGTAAGCGCTGCCATCGCCGATCTGCGGGCTCATGGTGTGCAGCCGGCCGCGCTGATGGTCGACACCGTGTTCTCGAGCGACGGTATCTTCACTGACCCCGCAGGTTTCCTGAACGAAGCCGTGGCCGCGATTCGCGAAGCCGGCGGCATCTTCATCGCCGACGAAGTGCAGCCCGGCCTCGGGCGCACCGGAGACGCCTTCTGGGGCTTCATGCGCCATGAAGGGCTGGTGCCCGACATCGTGACCATGGGCAAGCCGCTCGGCAACGGCCATCCGCTGGCCGGGCTGGCGATACGCCCCGAGGTGCTGGCCGCATTCGGCCGCGAGTGCCGCTACTTCAACACCTTCGGCGGCAACCCGGTCTCGATGGCCGCCGGCATGGCCGTGCTCGACGTGATCGAGCGCGAGGGGCTGATGGCGAATGCGCAGCGCGTTGGCCGCCACTTGCGCACAGGGCTCGCGAAACTTGCCGAACGCCACACACTGATCGGCGACGTGCGCGGCGCCGGCCTGTTCGTGGGCCTGGAGCTGGTGACGGACCGCCAGGCGCGCACGCCCGCCACCGCGGAGACCGTTCGAGTCGTCAACGGCCTGCGCGAACGACAGGTGCTGCTCAGCGCCACCGGCGAGCACGCGAACACGCTGAAGATCCGCCCGCCGATGGTGTTCTCCGAAGTCAACGCGGATCTGCTGGTCGAGACGCTGGACCAGGTGCTGGCCGGGCTTTGACCCATCGCCATGGCGGCAAGCGCCGCCTTGCGCCAGAATCGGTCGCCTCCCACGACCGCCCCCTTGCCACCATGAACATGGTCGACTCCTTCGCCAATGTCGCCCGCTTCGTCGACATCCGGCGCACCATCCACGCGCATCCTGAACTCGGCTTCGAAGAACACCGCACCTCCGAGAAGGTCGCGAACCTGCTCACCGAATGGGGCATCGAGGTGCACCGCGGCATCGCCGGCACAGGCCTTGTCGGCGTGCTGCGCAAGGGCAAGGGCTCGCGCACCATCGGCCTACGCGCCGACATGGACGCGCTGCCATTGCACGAGGCCAACGAGTTCGCCCACAAGTCGACCAACCCCGGCCGCATGCACGCCTGCGGTCACGACGGCCACACCACCATGCTGCTGGCCGCCGCCTGGCACCTGTCGCAGCAAGGGCCGGATGACTTCGACGGCACCGTGAATTTCATCTTTCAACCCGCCGAAGAGATGGGCAAGGCCAGCGCCAAGAAGATGATCCAAGAGGGCCTGTTCGAGCGCTTCCCGTGCGACGCGGTCTTCGGGCTGCACAACTTCCCCGTCGGCGACGTGGGCCGCTTCGCGCTCAACGAAGGCGCGCTGATGGCTTCGAGCAACACCTACAAGATCACGCTGCACGGCCGCGGCACGCATGCCTCGATGCCGCACACGGGCATCGACCCGGTGGCCGCGGTGGTCACGCTGGCGCAGCAGCTGCAGACCATCGTGCCGCGCACCATCCCGAGCACCGAGCGTGCACTGCTCGCGGTCACGCAGTTGCAGGGTTCGGATGCGCCCAACGTGATTCCCGATGTGGCGACGGTCGACGGCACGATCCGCACTTTCTCC
>CAMATD010000365.1 GCA_945860785.1 Variovorax sp. YR752
AGCGTGGCAGATTTGCCGAACGTGCTCGAAGATATCGAGCGTCGGCTGCAGAGCGGCGAACGCCCGACCTTCGCCTGAGAGAAAAGGCATCGCGCGGCACGGCGCGGCGTCCGACTTGACTTGCGAAGTGGCGGGCATAGCATCCGCCGCATGAGAAGCACAGCCCTTGTTCTTCTGTTCTGCATCGGCCTGCTGACGGTCGGTTGCGACGAAAAGCCCAAGCCGCCGGGGGGACCCATGCCCAAGGCTTCGGCGCTCGTCTCGATGCTGGTCTTGTCCGCGAGCTGATTCGCCATCGCGCGCGAAGGCGGCCATGCGCTGCCGGCCGCTGCGTGCTCCCCGTCTTCGCGCTTGAAGGTATCCTCGACGCGGAGAAAAAAACAATGAAGACATTGGAGACAACCGCCTACCAGGCGGATTCACGCTACGCCATGCTGCGCCTGGGCCTGACGCTGCTGGTCATGACCGTCGGCAGCAGCGGCATGTATGTGGTGTCGGTGATGCTGCCCGCCGTGCAGACCGAGTTCGGCGTTGCGCGCGCCGATGCTTCGCTGCCCTACACGCTGCTGATGCTGGGCTTCGGTCTGGGCGGCGTGCTGATGGGGCGCCTGGCCGACCGCTTCGGCGTGATGTGGCCACTGCTGTTCGGCGCCTTGAGCCTGGGCATCGGCTATGTCGCCTGCGGCATGGCCGACGGCATCGTGGCCTTCACCGTGGCCCAGGCCGTGCTGGTCGGCCTGCTCGGCAGCGCGGCGGCCTTTGCGCCGCTGGTGGCGGACACCTCGCTCTGGTTCGTCAAGCGGCGCGGCATCGCGGTGGCGGTGTGCGCGAGCGGAAACTATGTGGCCGGTGCCATCTGGCCGCCGATTGCACAGCACTTCATCGAGACGGTCGGCTGGCGGCAGACCTACATCGGCATGGGCATCTTCTGCGGTCTCACGATGGCCGCGCTCGCGCTCTTCTTCCGGGCGCGGCCGCCAGCACTCGCTGCCGCACCGGCGGGCAATGCGTCGAATGCATCGCCGTTACGCGACATGACGAGGCCGTTCGGCCTGAGCGTGGGCGCGCCCAAGGCCTGCTGTGCGTGGCGGGCGTGGCCTGCTGCGTTGCAATGGCGATGCCGCAGGTTCACATCGTGGCCTATTGCGGCGACCTGGGCTACGGCCCGGCGCAGGGTGCGCTGATGCTGTCGTTGATGCTCGGCTTCGGTGTCGTGAGCCGGCTGGTGTCGGGCGCGATCTGCGACCGCATCGGCGGGCTGCGCACCTTGCTGCTGGGTGGCCTGTTGCAGTGCGTGGCGCTGCTGCTGTTCCTGCCTTTCGACGGGCTGGTGTCGCTCTACGTGATCTCGGCGCTGTTCGGTCTGTTCCAGGGCGGCATCGTGCCTTCGTACGCGATCATCGTGCGCGAGCATTTCCCGCCGGAGGAAGCGGGCGCGCGCGTGGGCACGGTGCTGATGTTCACGCTGTTCGGCATGGCGCTGGGCGGGTGGATGTCGGGCAAGGTCTTCGACCTGACCGGCAGCTATCACGCGGCGTTCCTGAACGGCATCGGCTGGAACCTGCTGAACGTCAGCATCGCGTCGTTCCTGCTGCTCAGGCTGTACCGCTTGCGGCGCGTTGCCGTCGCGACGGCCTGAAGGTCGCTGCCTTCAGGCAGCGGCTTCGGCGACCAGGCGCCCGAGGGTCTGCATCGCCTTTTCGCTCTGCGCATCCCACACGTGGCCGTAGTTCAGGCGCAGGCAGTGGGTGAAGGCGCGCGTCGCGGAAAAGATGGGGCCCGGCGCCACGCTGATGCCGAGCTCCAGCGCCTTGCGATGGATCTCGAGCGCGTTCACCTGCGCCGGCAGCTCGACCCACAGGAAGTACCCGCCGAGCGGCCGCGTGGCGCGCGTGCCCGCGGGAAAGTAATGCCCCACCGCCTGCGCGAAGGTCGCCTGCTGAACGGCCAGCGTCTGCCGCAGCTTGCGCAGGTGCTTGTCGAGGCCGCCCTTTTCGAGGTACGTCGCGAGCGCGAGCTGGGCGGGCGCAGAGGTGCTGAGGGTGGTCGTGAGCTTCTGGCGCGCCACCTTGCGCGCGAAGCGTCCGGCAGAGGCCCAGCCGATGCGGTAGCCCGGTGCCAGGCACTTCGAGAACGACGAGCAGTGCAGCACCAGGCCTTGCGTGTCGAAGGCCTTGGCGGGCGCGGGACGGCGATCGCCAAAGTAGAGCTCGGCATAGACGTCGTCCTCGATAGCGGCAGGTCGTGGCGCGTGAGCAGTTCCACCAGCGCCTTCTTCTTCGCATCGGGCATCAGGCTGCCGAGCGGGTTCTGGAAGGTGGTCATGAGCCAGCAGGCCTTGGGTTGGTGGGCTGCGATGGCAAGCTCCAGCGCGCCGAGGTCGATGCCCTCGCCCGGATGCGTCGGCACCTCGATGGCCTGCAGCCCCGTGCGTTCCAGCGCCTGCAACGCGGCGTAGAAGGTGGGCGATTCGACGATCACCGCATCGCCGGGCCGCGTCACCGCCGCGAGGCAGAGGTTGAGCGCCTCCAGCGCGCCGTTGGTGATGACGATCTCGTCGGCCGGCACCTGCATGCCGTCGGCGAGGTAGCGCAGGGCGATCTGCCGCCGCAGCGCCGCGCTGCCCGGCGTGAGGTCGTCCACCGTGCTCCACGGGTCGAGCGACTTGGCGCTCGCCGCCATGAACTGGCCGAGCCGTGCGAGCGGAAAGAGCAGCGGGCTCGGAAAGGCCGAGCCGAAGGGCACGACCTTGCGCGACATGCTGGCTTCGAGGATGTCGAAGACCTGGTCGCTCACGTCGAGGGACATCGGACCGTCGGCGGGGCGGGAGGTGAGGGTGGACTCCGGCGGTGCGTCGCGCAGGCCGCCGCCTGTCACGTAGTAGCCCGAGCGGTCCCGGGCGCGCACGAGCCCGCGCGCCTCCAGCAGGTAATACGCCTGGAACACGGTGGACGCGCTGACGCCCCGGCTCTGGCCGGTGTGACGCACCGAGGGCAGGCGGTCGCCGGTTTTCAGGGTGCCGGCACGGATCGAGGCCTCGATGTCTGCGGCAAGGGCTTCGTAACGTTTCATCGCAGGGCGGTTGTCATTCGCAAGGACTTTATCTGCACTGGTGATTCGGGGCGGATCTGCATCTGTTTTTTTGGAGGCCGTTTGGGGCACAGTCGGTGCATGTCCCATCTCATGCGCGCGGTGCGCGCCGTTCTCTGGAGTTTCATCGGGCTGGGCGGACGCCGTGCCGACGCCGACCAGCGGACCGCGCAGATCGGCGTGCTGCCGTTGATCGGTGTCGCGTTCGTCGTGGTCCTGCTGCTCATCGCGGGTCTGCTGGCATTGGCGCATCTCGCGGCCGGCACATGAAGGCCGGCCTTCGCTCCGCCGCCGTCGCGCTGCTGTTCCTCGTGCACGGTGCGGCGAATGCTGCGACACCCGCCAGCGTGCCCGACACCATCGAGCAGCGCGTGGCCGCCTGCATCGCCTGCCACGGCCGCGAAGGCGCGACCACCAATGCGGGCTTCTTCCCGCGGCTGGCCGGCAAGCCCGCGGGCTACCTGTTCAACCAGCTCGTGAGCTTTCGCGACGGCTGGCGTTTCAACAGCGACATGACGTACATGGTGCAGCACCTCTCGGATGCCTACCTGCGCGAGATGGCCGAGTACTTCGCCGGACTCGACCTGCCTTACCCGCCCATCGCCACCGCCAGCGATGCGACGCCCGAGCAGCTGCAGCGCGGCCGCAAGCTCGTGCTCGAAGGGGATGCGGCGCGCGGCGTGCCCGCTTGCGTGCAGTGCCACGGCGCTGCCCTGACCGGCGTGCAGCCCGCCATCCCCGGCCTGCTGGGCCTGCCCAGGCTCTACGTGTCATCGCAGCTTGGCGCATGGCTCACGAGCGAGCGGCACGCGCTGGCCCCCGACTGCATGGCCGACATCGGCCGTCGCATGACCACGGCCGACATCAACGCGGTCGCCAGCTGGCTGGCCGTGCAGCCGATGCCGGCCAGCACCAAGCCCGCGGCCTCGCTGCTCGCGCCGCCGCCTGTCGCCTGTGGCGGCATGCCGAAGTGAGACGCCGATGAAACTGCGACACATCGGCTGGACCTTGCTGACCCTGATCGTGCTGGCGGCCGTGCTCGCCGGCGCGCTCGTGGCGATGAACCTGCGCGGCGAGGACGCCTTGCCCGAGCAGGCCGAAGCCTTCAACGCCACGCCCCAGCAGGTCGAACGCGGCCGCTACCTCGCACTGGCCGGCAACTGCGCGGGCTGCCACACCACGCGCGGCGGGCAGCCCTATGCGGGCGGCCTGCCGCTCGAG
The DNA here is from genome assembly GCA_945860785.1 of Variovorax sp. YR752. Taxonomy (GTDB): domain Bacteria; phylum Pseudomonadota; class Gammaproteobacteria; order Burkholderiales; family Burkholderiaceae_C; genus Variovorax. Next base: position 4,312 of record CAMATD010000365.1, read on the forward strand.
ACGCCCTTCGGCACCATCTATTCGAGCAACCTCACGCCCGACACCCGGGCCGGCATCGGCGGCTGGAGCAGCGCGCACTTCTGGCGCGCGATGCACAACGGCCGCAGCAAGGATGGGCGGCTTCTTTATCCGGCGTTCCCGTATCCTAACTTCACCAAGGTGACGCGCGAGGATTCGGACGCGATCTATGCCTACCTGCGCAGCGTGGCACCCGCACCGGCGCCGAACATGGCCCACCGGCTGCGCTTTCCCTACGACACGCAGGCCGCGCTGGCCGTGTGGCGTGCGCTCTCGTTCAAGTCCGAGACCTTCGTCGCCAACGCGGGCAAGCCGGCCGAATGGAACCGTGGCGCCTACCTCGTCGATGGCCTCGGTCATTGCATCGCCTGCCACGGCAGCCGCAATTCGCTGGGGGCGACGGAGACGAAGCTGGGTCTCTCGGGCGGACTGATTGCCGTGGAGAACTGGTACGCGCCGTCGCTCAACGATCCGCATCAAGCCGGCGTGGCCGACTGGGCCGTGGCCGATGTGGTGGCATTGCTCAAGAGCGGCGTCGCACCGCGCGGATCTGTCATGGGACCGATGGCCGACGTGGTGTTCCGCAGCACGCAGTACCTGAGCGATGCC
>CAMATD010000366.1 GCA_945860785.1 Variovorax sp. YR752
GAGCCTCGGCTCTCTGAATGAATAAAAAGCTCCTTCGGGAGCTTTTTTCGTTTCCGGGCTTCGCGTCCTCAGGGCCCCGTGCAAACCCGGTAAGCATTTGTCCGTACCGTACCGGTCAGCCGCGCACGACGACCCTCACCCCTTCAAAACAGAGGGTTGAGGCAATGAAGATCAAGAGTCAGGCAGACTTCTTTTCAGGAGTCATGTTCGCCACCGTGGGGGGGCGCCTTCGCGGTAGGCGCCACCACCTACACCGTCGGGAACGGCGCCCGCATGGGCCCCGGCTACTTCCCGCTCATGCTGGGCATCCTGCTGGCCATCCTCGGGGTGATCATCATGTTCCAGGCCATGGTGGTGGAAACCACCGACGGCGACAAGATCGGCAAATGGGCCTGGAAGCCGCTGGCCTTCGTGCTCGGCGCCAACCTCGCGTTCGGCGTGCTGCTGGGCGGCCTGCCCAGCATCGGCCTGCCGGCCATGGGAATGATCATCGCGATCTACGCGCTCACGATCATCTCGAGCATGGCGGGCGAGCACTTCAAGCTGCGCGACGTGCTGATTCTCTCGACCATCCTGGCGGCTGGCAGCTATGTGGCGTTCATCTGGGCGCTCAAGTTGCAGATCCAAGTCTGGCCCACTTTCATTTCGGGCTAAGGAGAGATCACCATGGATCTGATCCATAACCTCTCGATCGGTTTTGGCGTTGCCTTTACCTTCACGAACCTGCTGTATTGCCTCCTGGGTTGCATCCTGGGCACGCTGATCGGCGTGCTGCCGGGCATCGGCCCGGTCGCGACCATCGCGATGCTGCTGCCCGCCACGTATGCGCTGCCGCCCGTGTCGGCGCTGATCATGCTGGCCGGCATCTACTACGGCGCGCAGTACGGCGGCTCCACGACGGCCATCCTGGTGAACCTGCCAGGGGAGTCGTCCTCGGTGGTCACCTGCATCGACGGCTACCAGATGGCAAGGCAGGGCCGCGCGGGGCCGGCACTGGCTGCGGCCGGCCTGGGTTCGTTCTTCGCGGGTTGCGTCGGTACGCTGATCCTGGCCGCCTTCGCACCGCCGCTCACCGAGCTGGCCTTCAAGTTCGGCCCGGCCGAGTACTTCTCGCTGATGATGCTGGGCCTGATCGGCGCCGTGGTGCTGGCTTCGGGCTCGCTACTGAAGGCGGTGGCGATGATCGTGCTGGGCCTGCTGCTCGGCATCGTCGGCACCGACGTGAATTCGGGCGTCGCACGCTACAGCTTCGACATTCCGGAGCTCACCGACGGCATCGGTTTCATGGTGATCGCCATGGGCGTGTTCGACTACGGCGAAATCATCGGCAACCTCTCGCAGCCCGACGACGAGCGCGAAGTGTTCACGCACAAGGTCAAGGGCCTGTGGCCCACCAAGGACGACTTCAAGCGCATGCTGCCCGCGGTGCTCTGCGCGGCACGGCGCTGGGTTCGGCCCTGGGCATCCTGCCGGGCGGCGGCGCGCTGCTGGCCTCGTTCGCGTCTTATGCGCTCGAAAAGAAGATCCGCATGAAGCCCGGCGAAGTGCCGTTCGGCAAGGGCAACATCCGCGGCGTGGCATCGCCCGAGTCGGCCAACAACGCCGGTGCGCAGACCTCCTTCATTCCGCTCCTGACGCTGGGCATCCCGCCCAATGCGGTGATGGCGCTGATGGTGGGCGCGATGACCATCCACAACATCCAGCCCGGCCCGCAGGTGATGACCAGCAACCCCGAGCTGTTCTGGGGCCTGATCGCCTCGATGTGGATCGGCAACGCGATGCTGATCATCCTGAACCTGCCGCTGATCGGCATGTGGATCAAGCTCCTGACGGTGCCCTACAAGTTCCTGTTCCCCGCCATCGTGCTGTTCTGCGCGATCGGCGTGTACTCGACCAACAACAACACCTTCGACGTGTGGATGGTGGCGGCCTTCGGCTTCATCGGCTACCTGTTCCTGAAGCTCAAGACCGAGCCTGCGCCGTTGCTGCTGGGCTTCATCCTCGGGCCGATGATGGAAGAGAACCTGCGCCGCTCGCTGCTGCTGTCGCGCGGTGCGTGGAGCGTGTTCGTCACGCGGCCGCTGTCGGCGGGGCTGCTGGTGGCTGCAGCAATGCTGCTGGGCATCGTGCTGCTGCCGGCCATCAAGGCCAAGCGCGAAGAAGCCTTCGTTGAAGAGTAAATAGGCCGCTGGTCAGCGCTGCAGCCAAGGCAGCAGCAACAGCTGCCAGGCCAGCCCGAGCAGTGCCGAGCCCAGCACTACCGGGATCACCCCGGCCTTGAAGCGGAACAGCGCCACGGCGGCGATCAGCCCGATCGCCGCCGATGCCACGTCGAACCTGCCGCCCGCCCCCGCCGGCCACAGCACGTGCCAGGCGAAGAACGCCGCGAGGTTGACGATCACGCCGACCACCGCGGCCATGATGGCGGTCAGCGGCGCGGTGAGCTTCAGGTTGCCATGGGTCGACTCGATGAAGGGCCCGCCCAGCAGGATGAACAGGAACGACGGCAGGAAGGTGAAGAAGCTCACCACCGTTGCCGCCCGCCAACGGCAGCGCACCAGTGCCGAACAGCGCCTGGTTCCAGCCGCCCACGAAGCCCACGAACGACACCACCATGATCAGCGGCCCCGGCGTGGTTTCGCCGAGCGCCAGCCCGTCGATCATCTGCGTGGCGCTGAGCCAGCCGTAGTGGTCGACCGCGCCCTGGAACACATAGGGCAGCACCGCGTAGGCACCGCCGAAAGTCATGAGCGCGGCCTTGGTGAAGAACCAGGCCATCTGCGTGAGCGCGCCATGCCACCCGTAGAGCGCCGCGAGCCCGCCGATGGCGCCCAGCCACAGCGCCAGGAACACGGCCAGCACGCGCGCGAAACGGCCCCAGCCGAAGCGCGCATGCGCCAGCGTGGGCGTGTCGTCGTCGATCAGCGCGGGGCCTGACGATGCCACCGCGGCGCCATGCCCGCCGCCCGGCGTGAAGCGGGCCGGCGCGATCCGGCTGCCGACATGGCCGATGACGGCGGCCGCGAGCACGATCAACGGAAACGGCAGGTTCAGCGCGAAGATCGCCACGAAGGCCGCCGCCGCCATCGCCCAGAGCCAGGCGTTCCTGAGCACCCGCAGGCCGATGCGCCAGGCCGCGAACAGCACGATGGCGGTCACGGCCGGTTTCACGCCGTACAGCAGCCCCGCCACCGCCGGCACCTGCCCGTAGGCCAGGTAGATCCACGACAGCGCGATCAGGATGAAAAGCGAAGGCAGCACGAACAGCACGCCCGCCGCGATGCCGCCCCAGGTGCGGTGCATGAGCCAGCCGATGTAGGTGGCGAGCTGCTGGGCCTCCGGGCCGGGCAGCAGCATGCAGTAGTTCAGCGCGTGCAGAAAGCGCTTCTCCGAAATCCAGCGCCGGCGCTCGACCAGCTCCTGGTGCATCAGCGCGATCTGCCCGGCCGGCCCGCCGAAGCTGATGAAGCCCAGCTTGAGCCAGTAGCCGAAGGCCTGCCAGAAGCTGACGGGGGCGGGCGGCTCGGAGGGTTCAAGCGGCATGCGGATCTTTCGCTATTTGAGGAATGCGTCGTAGGCCGTCTTGAGTATCAGCGCGCTCACCACCACGATGAACACCACCCGCACGAAGCCCGCGCCATGCCTGAGCGCCACCCGCGTGCCCAGCAGGCTGCCGGCCACGTTGGCCACTGCCATCACCGCCCGTAGTGCCACCAGACGTGGCCCTCGGCAGCACGAGCAGGGCCCGTTCGCGAGTGGCCAGACTTTAGGGGGTGCACCGCGCCAGTGCATTGGGAATTACCCGCTTCGCCTTACTGCGAAAGGCCAATTCGCAAACGAAAGTATTTCTGGTAGTTAACGACGTGGCACGACTCGTGCACGCAGCACCACGGTCCACTACTCGAAGAAGAGCACTGCCATGGCCTTGGCCCCGCAAGCCTCCATCAATGCGGCCGACACCGCGTGGATGTTGACGTCGACCGCGCTGGTGCTCCTCATGACCTTGCCCGGCATCGCGCTCTTCTATGCCGGCATGGTCCGGCGCAAGAACGTGCTGGCCACCATGGCCGCCGTCGTGGCGATTGCCGCGGCGGTCTCGCTGACCTGGTTCTCGCTGGGCTACTCGCTCGCCTTCACCGCCGGCTGGCCCTGGCTCGGCGGCACCGGGCGCTTCTGGTTCTCGGGCTTCGAATACCTGAAAGAGGCCGGGCAGGTGGCGGTGAGCCATGTCGCGCCCAACGTGCCGGAATCGGTCTACGCGATGTTCCAGCTCACCTTCGCGATCATCACCACCGCGCTGGTGCTGGGCGCTTTTGTCGAGCGCATGCGCTTCTCGGCGGTGCTGTGGTTCGCGCTGCTGTGGAGCGTGCTGGTCTATGCGCCGGTCGCGCACTGGGTCTGGGAGCCGGGCGGCTGGCTCGCACAGATGGGAGCGCTCGACTTCGCGGGCGGCTCGGTGGTGCACGTCAACGCGGGCATCGCGGGGCTGGTCTGCGCCTATGCGCTCGGCCCGCGTAAGGGCTACGGGCGCGATGCCTTCGAGCCCTACAGCCTGGCACTCACCATGACGGGTGCCGGCCTGCCGTGGGTGGGCTGGTTCGGTTTCAATGCGGGCTCGGCGGTGGCGGCCGACGGGCGCGCGGGCCTGGCGATGCTGGTCACGCACATCGCGGCCGCGGCCGGTGCGATGAGCTGGATGATCGGCGAGTGGATCGTGCGGCGCAGTCCTTCGCTGCTGGGACTCTGCTCGGGCCTCGTGGCCGGCCTGGTGGCGATCACGCCGGCGGCCGGCTTCGTGACGCCGCTCTCGGCGCTGGCCATCGGCGCGATCGCGGGCCTTGCCTGCTATTGGGGCGCCACCGGCCTCAAGCACCTGTTGGGCGCGGACGATTCGCTCGACGTGTTCGGCGTGCAC
>CAMATD010000367.1 GCA_945860785.1 Variovorax sp. YR752
CGATCTTCACGCTCAATGTGCGCGAGGCCGAGCGCTTCATGTCGAGCGCGGGTTCGGACTGCGGCATTGCCAACGTCAACATCGGCCCGAGCGGTGCCGAGATCGGCGGCGCCTTCGGTGGCGAGAAGGAAACTGGCGGCGGGCGTGAAGCGGGCTCGGACAGCTGGAAGGCGTACATGCGCCGTGCCACGAACACCATCAACTATTCGACGGCACTGCCTTTGGCCCAGGGCGTGACCTTCGACATCGGCGACTGATCGACCCCGGCTTGTTTGTTCTTGCCGCGCAGCCCTTCGCTGCAGTGGCAGGACGGCGGCCGCGCGCATCCAAGAAAAACTACCAGGAGACAGAGAACATGAAGATGCAACTGAAGACCCTCGCCACCGCAGCGCTGCTTGCACTCGCATTCGGCAGCGCCACCGCGCAGCAGGCCCCGACCGGCGGCACGCTCGACAAGATCAAGAGCAGCGGCAAGGTCGTGCTCGGCGTGCGCGAAGCCTCGCCGCCGATGGCCTACATGCTGGGCGCGGGCGACAAGTACGTGGGCTACCACGTCGAACTCTGCGAACGCGTGCTGAAGGACATCGTGCCTTCCGCCAAGCTCGAATACATGGCCGTGACCGCGCAGAACACCATCCCGCTGGTGCAGAACGGCACGCTCGACATCGGCTGCGGCCCCACCACCAACAACACCGCACGCCAGCAGCAGGTGGCCTTCGCGCTCACCACCTACGTGAGCGAAGTGCGCATGGCGACCAAGGTCGACTCGGGCATCACCACGCTCGACCAGCTCGCGGGCCGCAACGTGTCGGCATCGACCGGCACCACCGCCGTGCAGCTGCTGCGCAAGCGCGAACGCGCGCAGAACGTCTCCTACAACACGATGCTCGGCAAGGACCACCTCGAGAGCTTCCTGCTGATGGAATCGGGCCGCGCCGATGCCTTCGTGCTCGACGACAACCTGCTTGCCGGGATCATCGCGAACTCGAAGAACCCGGCGGGCTACCGCATCGTCGGCGAGGCCCTGGGTTCGGAGCCGATCGCGCTGCTGTTCCGCAAGGACGACCCGGTCTTCAAGACCGCGGTGGACGAGTCGCTGCGCAAGCTCATGAAGAGCGGCGAAGTCGAGAAGATCTACACCAAGTGGTTCGTCGCAGCCATTCCGCCGAAGAACACCAGCCTCAACCTGCCGATGAGCCCTGCGCTCAAGCAGCTGATGCTTGAACCCAACGACAAGCCACTGGAGACCTACACGAAGTGACAGACGCTGCCGTGTTCTCGCCGGCGCAACGCGTGCGCGCCATCAATGTCTCGGAGATCCTGCGCATCACCGACCACGCGCAGGCCCTGAAGCGCGCCGGCCGGCCGGTGATCGTGCTGGGCGCGGGCGAGCCCGACTTCGACACGCCCGAGAACATCCGCAGCGCCGCGGTGCGCGCCATCGAGCGCGGCGACACGCGCTACACGGTGCTCGACGGCAGCCCCGCGATGAAGGCGGCGGTGCAGCTCAAGTTCAACCGCGACAACGCGTTGGACTTCGCGCTCGACGAGATCAGCGTGAGCGCGGGCGCGAAGCAGGTGATCTTCAATGCGCTGATGGCGAGCCTGAATCCGGGCGACGAGGTGATCCTGCCCGCGCCGTACTGGACCTCGTACGCGGACATCGTGCAGATCTGCGGCGGCGTGCCGGTGACTGTGGCGTGCAGCGAGGAGAACGGCTTTCGGCTGAGTGCGGAACAGCTGCAGGCGGCCATCACGCCGCGCACGCGCTGGCTGTTCCTGAACTCGCCGTCGAATCCGAGCGGTGCGGCCTACAGCGCCGCACAACTGAGGCCGATCACCGACGTGCTGCTGGATCACCCGGGTGTCTGGGTGCTGGCGGACGACATCTACGAACACATCCGTCTACGACGGCCTCGCATTCGCGACGCCGGTGGCTGTGGAGCCGCGGCTGCGCGAACGCACGCTCACCGTGAACGGCGTGTCCAAGGCCTATGCCATGACCGGTTGGCGCGTGGGCTACGGGGCAGGGCCGCGCGCGTTGATCGCCGCCATGGCCGTGGTGCAGAGCCAGTCGACCTCGTGCCCGTCGTCGGTCAGCCAGGCCGCGGCGATCGAGGCGCTCACCGGGCCGCAGGGCATCGTCGCCGAGCGCTGCGCTTCCTTCCAGGCGCGTCGAGATTTCGTGGTGGCCGCGCTCAACCGCATGCCCGGCCTGCGCTGCCGCGTGCCCGAGGGCGCGTTCTATACCTTTGCAAGCTGTGCCGGCGTGCTCGGCAAACGCACCGCCAGCGGCGCGCTGCTGCAGACCGACAGCGACTTCTGCCGCTACCTGCTGCAGGATTTCGACGTGGCGGTGGTGCCGGGCAGCGTGTTCGGGCTCGCGCCGTATTTCCGCATTTCGTATGCGACGTCGATGGCGCAACTCGAAGAGGCTTGTGCGCGGATTGCAGCAGCATGCACGGCGCTCGCATGAATTTGAATTTCTCCCTCCCCTTCCGGGGGAAGGAGCGAATACCAAGACCTTCATTGCATTGGACACAGCATGACCTCACCCCGCACCGGCGGCCAGATCCTGGTCGATCAGCTCATCACCCACGGCGTCAGGCAGCTCTTCTGCGTGCCCGGCGAAAGTTTTCTGGCCGTGCTCGATGCGCTCACGACGCGTCCATCGACGTGACGGTGTGCCGGCAAGAGGGCGGCGCAACGATGATGGCCGAAGCGCAAGGCAAGCTCACCGGCCGACCGGGCGTCTGCTTCGTCACGCGCGGCCCGGGTGCGACCAACGCGGCGGCCGGCGTGCACATCGCACACCAAGACTCGACGCCGCTGCTGCTGTTCGTGGGCCAGGTGGCGCGCGACGCGCTGGGCCGCGAAGCCTTCCCGGAGCTGGACTACGGCGCGGTGTTCGGCACGATGGCCAAGTGGGTAGTGCAGATCGACGACCCGGCGCGCGTGCCCGAGTTGGTGTCGCGCGCCTTCCATGTCGCGACCTCGGGCCGACCCGGCCCGGTGGTGATCGCGCTGCCCGAAGACATGCTGACCGAGGCCGCCGTGGTGGCCGACGCGCAGCCCTATGCGGTGACTGAAACCCATCCCGGTGCGGCGCAACTGGCCGAGCTGCAGCAACGCCTGTCACAGGCGCAGCGCCCGGTGGTCATCCTCGGCGGCAGCCGTTGGTCCGAAGCCGCGACGCAGCAGTTCGCAGGCTTCGCCGAGGCGTACTCGCTGCCCGTGTACTGCTCGTTTCGCCGCCAGATGCTGATATCTGCCGAGCACCCCTGCTATGCGGGCGACCTGGGGCTCGGCGCGAACCCGCGCATGCTCGAGCGCATCCGCAATGCGGACCTGGTGCTGCTGGTCGGCGGTCGCCTGTCGGAAGTGCCGTCGCAGGGCTATGAACTGCTGGCGATCCCACAGCCGAAGCAGGCACTGGTGCATGTGCACGCCGATGCCGACGAGCTCGGCAAGCTCTACCGCTCGGCGCAGGGTATCCACGCCACGCCGCAGGCATTCGCCGAAGCGGTGGCTGCGCTGCGCCCGGTTTCACCGCCTGTCTGGCAGGCCGAGACGAAGACCGCGCGCGAAGATTTCCTGCGCTGGAGCGATCCGGCCCCCATCCGCATCCCCGGTCCGCTGCAGATGGGCGAGGTCATGCAGCATCTGCGCGAAGTGCTGCCGGCCGACACCATCTTCTGCAACGGCGCGGGCAACTTCGCGACCTGGGTGCACCGCTTCTGGCCGTTCCGCGCTTTTGCAAGCCAGCTGGCGCCGACCAGCGGCTCGATGGGCTACGGCCTGCCGGCCGGCGTGGGCGCCAAGCGGTTGTGGCCCGAGCGCGAGGTGGTGGTGTTCGCGGGCGACGGCGACTTCATGATGCACGGCCAGGAGTTCGCCACCGCCGTGCAGTACGGCCTGCCCATCCTCGTGGTGCTGCTCGACAACGCCATGTACGGCACGATCCGCATGCACCAGGAAAAGCACTATCCCGGCCGCATCAGCGCCACGCAGCTGAAGAACCCCGACTTCCGCGGCTATGCCGAGGTGTTCGGTGGCCACGGCGAGCGCGTGACCAGCACCGAAGAGTTCGGCCCCGCACTGGCGCGTGCGCGCGCCAGCGGCAAGCCGGCGATCCTGCACTGCCTGCTCGACCCGGAAGCCATCACGCCGGGCAGCACGCTGCAGTCGATTCGCAAGGCTGCGCTGGCCGCGAGCTAAGTTGGGGCAGGATCAATCAGTGCAGTGGTTGATCGGCCAGCACAACGACAGCACCCGGTGTCCTGTGCACGCGCCCCGAACGGTCACCCCAACAAACTCAGCGCAACCCACCCACGTAGCGCGGCGGCGGTGTCGGCGGATTCCCATCGGGTTGCCGCGCCGCCAGCCGTGCAGCGCGCGCCAGCGGCTCCATGGCCTGCTCGAGTCGCGTGGCAAGCTGGTCGAGTTCCTCGTCCTTGGTCTCCGCGGCATGCTCCCGCGTCATGCGCACGATCTCGGCGGCGTACTCGGCGTTGGTGGCCATCCATTCGGTGTCGGTCACACGCCCATGCTTTCGCCGCAGTGCCACGTGAAGGCGGGCTGCAAGGGCGATGCGTTCGCTTTCTGACATGGATGGCATGGTCTCTCCCTCGGCTGGTCAGCCTCCCAAGTGTTCACGATGCTGAGCAAGATCGAGGCCCAGCAACTCACTTTCCGCGTCGACACGCAATCCGACGAGGATGTGCACCAGGAACAGGACGATCGCGGTGCCCGCTGCGCTGTAGAGCGCCACGCTGCCCACCGCGATGGCCTGCGTCATCACATCGCCGGTCACGCCCGAGATGCGCGAGTCGGCGAACACGCCCGTGAGCAGTGCGCCCACGACGCCGCCGATGCCGTGCACGCCGAACACGTCGAGCGAATCG
>CAMATD010000368.1 GCA_945860785.1 Variovorax sp. YR752
CGAGAGCCTGCGCTCGCGTCCGGCGGCGGTGCTGTCGATGGCCTGGGCTAGCGCCAGCAGGCTGAAGTAGCCGCGCTCCAGGGCCTGCTCGGATTGCGATGGCGACAGCGGTTGCTCATCCACGCTCCAGAGGTGGAAGACCTTGGAGACAGGCCCGGACTCGGCCTGCACCTTGCGCAGGAGCTGTTCATGGTCTGCACGCTCGCCGGGGCGAACCGTGAAATGACGCGGGCCCGTTTCGGCATAGCCGGCGCCTTGCGCCACGCGAACGACCGGGTGTCCGGGCGCCTCGGCCTGCAGTTGCCGGATCAATGCATCGGTCAGTCCGCTCGTCTCTGCGAACACCAGCGTGCAACTGCCGGCCGACGTGGGAGCCGATGAAACGTTCGAAGGCTCGGTACGTTGCCAGGTTGGCATGTGGAATGCATCGCCCGCCTTGCGCACGGACGGGGCCGCCGCTTCGCTGCCCGGCTCGGGCATGTCAGTCCAGTACGACTGGCGCTGGAACGGATAGGTCGGCAGCGGCACCCGGCGGGCTTGCCGCCCGGGATGGCACGCGGCCCAGTCGATGTCGACCCCGGCACACCAGAGCTGGCCGATCACGCTCGCCATCTGGCGTTCGTTCTGCGCCTGCTTCTGCGGATGGGCCTGGCTCGACCAGATGCCCGCGGCCGAATCGGCCAGCGGATGCTGGCGCGCGAAGCCGGCCAGCGTCTCGCCGGGGCCGACTTCCAGCAGCACACGGCCTTGGACGCGCAGCAGTTCCGCCACGCCGTCCGCGAAGCGCACCGTGCCACGCAGGTGCTGGCCCCAGTAGGCCGGATCGACCGCCTGCTGCGCCGTGATGCGCTTGCCGGTGACGTTGGAGATGAAGGGAATGCGGGGCGCAGACCGTGGCACGGAAGCGACCTCCTGCTGAAGCTCGGCCACGATGGACTCGGTCATCGCCGAGTGGGAGGCGATCGAGACCAGCAGGCGGCGCGGCATCAACCCGCGCGCGAACAGCTGCTGCTCGGCCGCCTCGATGGCGGCCATCGGCCCGGCGAGCACGCACAGCTCTTCGCCGTTGATCGCCGCGATGTCGCAGTCGGTGGTCAGGAAAGGCGCGAGTTCGGATTCCGACAACGCGATGGCGGTCATCGCGCCCGGCGACATCGACTGCATCAGCCGGCCGCGCGTGGCAACGATGCGCAGCGCGTCTTCCAGGGTGAACACGCCCGCCAGGCACGCGGCGACGTACTCTCCCAAGCTGTGGCCCAGCATCACGGCGGGCTGCACGCCGCGCGACATCCAGAGCCGGGCCATCGCGTACTCGACGATGAACAGCACCGGTTGCGTGTATTCGATACGGCCGAGCTTTTCGTCGGCTGCGGCCTCGCCGCCGGCGGCCGGGTAAAGCAGTTGTCGCAGGTCCAGGCCCATCGCATCGCGCAGCGCATCACAGCAGCGATCGATCTCTTCGCGGAACACCGGATGGTCGCGGTACAGCGCGAGCCCCATGTTCGCGTGCTGCGTGCCGCCGCCCGGGAGCAGGAACGCGACCTCGGGCGCCGACGCGGGAATGCCGCTCGCCTGGTCGAAGTCGCTCTCGGGCGCGCGCAGCGTCTGCGCGGCATCGGCGAGCGATGTGCCGGGACCTGTTGCCTCGAGATGACTGGCGAGCCGTTGCGCGGCTTGCTGCAGGGCCTCGGTGTTGCGGGCCGAGAGCGGCAGGACCTGCCAGGTCGGTGCCTGTGCTTGTGCGAACGGACGGGACACCGGCGCTTCTTCGAGCACCACGTGCACGTTGGTCCCGCCGATGCCGAACGAGCTCACGCCCGCGCGGCGCAGCGTACGGCCTTCGGGCCAGGGCTGGCGCTGCGCGTTCACATAGAACGGGCTGCCGGCGAAAGCTATCTGCGGGTTGGGTTTCGTGAAATGCAGGCTGGGCGGCAGCACGCCATGCTTGAGCGCCATCGTGGCCTTGATGAGCCCCGCCACGCCGGCCGCCGCATCGAGGTGGCCGATGTTGGTCTTCACCGAACCGACGGCACAGAAGCCGCGCCGCTCGGTGTCGGCGCGGAAGGCCTGCGTGAGCGCCGCGATCTCGATCGGGTCGCCCAGCGTGGTGCCGGTGCCGTGCGTCTCGATGTAGCCGATGGTGTCGGCCGAGACGCCCGCGATCAGTTGCGCCGCGCGAATGACCTCGACCTGCCCGTCGATGCTGGGCGCGGTGAAGCCGACCTTGGCCGAGCCGTCGTTGTTGGCCGCGGTGCCCTTGATGACTGCATGGATGGTGTCGCCGTCGCGCAGCGCCTCGTCCAGGCGCTTGAGCACGACCACGCCGGCACCGCTGCCGATCACCGTGCCGGCCGCATCGGCGTCGAAGGCGCGGCAATGGCCATCGGGCGAGAGGATCGCGCCGGCCTGGTAGCGGTAGCCGCCCTCTTGCAGCAGGTTGAGCCACACGCCACCGGCCAGGGCCATGTCGCAGTCGTGGCTCAGGAGCGCCTGGCAGGCGGTGTGCACTGCCGTGAGCGACGTGGAACAGGCGGTCTGCACGCTCACGGCGGGGCCGCGCAAATTGAGCTTGTAGGCCACGCGCGTGCACAGCGAGCCGCCGGAGTTGCCGCTCATGAGTCCGAGCAGGTCGGCGATGCCCGTGTGCGCGCCGAGACCGAAGGACGGCAGCAGGTTGCGGATCAGGTAGACGTTGGCGCCCTCGCCCGCATAGACGCCGACCTTGCCCGGCCAGCGCTCGGGGTCGCAGCCGGCGTGTTCGAGCGCCGCCGAGGCGCATTCGAGAAAGACGCGCTGCTGCGGGTCGAGGTTCTCGGCTTCGCGCGGCGTGTAGCCGAAGAAGCCGGCATCGAACTGGTCGAAGCCTTCGAACATCACGCCGGCCTTCACGTAGTCGGGATCGTCCAGCAGGCTTTGCGGCACGCCGCGCTCGCGCAGCTGGTCGTCGGTGAAGCGCGACACCGACTCCACGCCGTCGCGGATGTTGCGCCAGAAGGCATCCACATCGTCGGCGCCGGGAAAGCGCCCGGACAGGCCGACGATGGCGATCTCGAGGCCGGAGGGCTCGGAGGATTCGTTGAAGGTGGACATCAGTTGACTCTCTCCGCAGGCTTGCGGCGTTGAAGCATGGCGGCGCGCTGGCGCAGCGCGCGCTCGTCGCCGGCGGCGGACGACGGCGCGGCCTGGGCCCCGCCCTGCTCGATCCACCGGGCCAGCGATCCGACCGTGGGGTACTTGAAAAGATGGACCAGCGGAACCGCGAGATGCAGCCGGTCTTCGAGCAGCCGGTGCGCGCGGATCAGCAGCAGCGAATGCCCGCCCAGGTCGAAGAAGTTGTCGTTCAGTCCGACCTGCTCGACCTGCAGCACTTCGGACCAGACGGCCGCCAGCGTGCCGGCCACGTGGCCTTGCGGCGCCTCGTAGGCGCTCGCGCGGCCCAGGCCCTCGGGCTCGGGCAGCGCCTTGCGGTCGACCTTGCCGTTGGCGTTGAGCGGCAGGTCCGCGAGCGTCACGACGGCGCGGAGCACCATGTAGTCGGGCAACGCCTGTGCGAGGCGTTCGCGCAGCCCGGCGCTGTCGACAGCCTGGCCCGCATGCACCGAGATGTAGGCAATCAGCGAGGCACCGGCCGGGCCTTCACGGGTCACGACGACGGCCTCGCGCACCGCGGGTTGCGCGCGCAGTTGCGCCTCGATCTCGCCCAGTTCGATGCGAAAGCCGCGGATCTTGACCTGGTGGTCGATGCGGCCCAGGTATTCGAGTTGCCCCTCGGTGTTCCAGCGCACCAGGTCGCCCGTGCGGTACAGCCTTGCGCCGGCGGCATCGAACGGGTCCGCAACGAAGCGCTCCGCGCTCAGGCCGGGCCGGTTCAGGTAGCCGCGCGCCAGGCTCACGCCGCCCAGGTACAGCTCGCCCGCCACGCCGCGGGGAACGAGGTTCAGCCCGGCGTCCAGCACGTAGGCCTGGGTCTGGCTGATCGGCTTGCCGATCAGCACGAGGCTCTGGCCGTCGTTGCGGCAGGTCCAGTGGGTGACGTGGATGGTGGTTTCGGTCGGACCGTAGAGGTTCTGCAGGCTGGCCCCGTGCAGCCGCTCCAGGGTTTCCTTCTGCGTCTCGGCGGGCATCGCTTCGCCGCCGCAGATGATGTAGCGCAGGCGCGTGCTGGTCTCGATCCCCTTGTGCGCAAGGAAGGCCTGCAGCATCGAGGGCACGAAGTTGAGCGTGGTGACCTCGTGGCGCTGGATCAACGCGACCAGCCGCGCGGGGTCGCGATGGTCGCCGGGGTTGGCGACCACCAGCCGCGCGCCGGCCGTCAGGGGCCAGAACAGTTCCCACACCGACACGTCGAAGCCGAACGGCGCCTTGTGCAGCACGGTGTCGGACCGCGTCAGGCGGTAGGTCTGCTGCATCCAGGCCATGCAGCTGTGCAGCGCATCGTGGTGCACAGCGGCGCCCTTGGGTTTTCCGGTGGAGCCGGAGGTGTAGATCACATAGGCGAGATGGTCGCCGCGCAGTTCGACCTGCGGATCGGCTTCGGACTCGAAGCGCAGGTCGAGCGTCTCGGCCTCCAGCACCGTCAGGCCGTCGCGCGGCGCGATGCAGTCGCGGGTGGCGCGGTGCGTGAGCAGCAATTCGATGCCGCTGTCCTGCACCATGTGAGCCAGACGCTGCGCGGGGTACTCGGGGTCCAGCGGCAGGTAGGCGCCACCGGTCTTGAGGATGCCGAGCAGGCCCACCACCATCTCGACGGATCGCGCCATCGCAATGCCGACGAGCACATCGGGGCCTACACCCAAAGACACCAGCCGATGCGCGAGACGGTTGGCACGGCGCGTTGAGTTCGGCAAAGCTCAGTGCCTCGTCCGCGAACAGCAGGGCGGTGGCATCGG
>CAMATD010000369.1 GCA_945860785.1 Variovorax sp. YR752
CGGCCGAGGAACAGCGCGTTGTCCTTGCGCGCGAAGTCTTCGGCCCAGCCGATGATCTGCGGCTCCAGCGCGAGCACCGATTGCAGCGCGACCGGCAGGTGGCGCATTTCCTTCAGGTAGCGCGCCTCGTCGGCCTCGCCGAGGCGGCCCTTGGTCTGCGCGATGGCCAGCGTCAACAGGAACAGGCCGGCGAGCTGCGTGGTGAAGGCCTTGGTCGACGCCACGCCGATCTCGACGCCGGCGCGCGTGATGTAGGCGAGCTTGCACTCGCGCACCATCGCGCTGGTGGCCACGTTGCAGATGGTCAGCGTCTGCTCCATGCCCAGCGAGCGCGCATGCTTGAGCGCGGCCAGCGTGTCGGCGGTTTCGCCCGACTGGCTGATGGTGACCACCAGCGTCTTCGGGTCGGGCACCGATTCGCGGTAGCGGTACTCGCTCGCGATCTCGACCTGCGTGGAGATCTTCGCGATGCCTTCGAGCCAGTACTTGGCGGTGCAGCCGCTGTAGTAACTGGTGCCGCAGGCCAGGATGAGGATCTTGTCGATGTCCTTGAACACGCGGTGCGCGCTCGCGCCTGTCGCACCGTCCTGCCCGATGCCGTCGAACAGCTCGGGCACGATGCCCGCCACGCCCTCGAGCGTGTCGCCGATGGCGCGCGGCTGCTCGAAGATTTCCTTCTGCATGTAGTGGCGATAGGGGCCCAGTTCGGCCGCGCCACTGTGGGCCTGCACGGTGCGCACCTGGCGCGTCACGGGCTTGTGGTTCTTGTCGACGACCCAGTATTTGCCGGGCTGCACGTCGACCACGTCGCCTTCCTCGAGGTAGATGATCTGGTCGGTCACGCCAGCGAGCGCCATGGCATCGCTCGCGAGGAAGTTCTCGCCGCCCTCCTTGCCCGCGCCGAGGATCAGCGGCGAACCGGCACGCGCGCCGACCACGCGCTGCGGCTCGTCGCGGCAGATCACCGCAATGGCGTAGGCGCCGTTCAGTTGCAGCACCGCGGCCTTCACCGCGTCGAACAGGTCGCCGTCGTAGAGGCTGTCGACCAGGTGGGCGATGACTTCGGTGTCGGTCTGGCTCTCGAACACGTAGCCCTTGGCCTCGAGCGCGGCACGCAGCGCTTCGTGATTTTCGATGATGCCGTTGTGCACGAGCGCGATGCGGCCGGGGCGCGTGCCCTGGGCATCGGCACCCGGGCCGTGGCTGAAGTGCGGGTGGGCGTTGTGCACGGCCGGCGCGCCATGGGTGGCCCAGCGGGTGTGGGCGATGCCGGTCAGGCCTTCGACATGGTCGTCGCGCACCTGCGTGACGAGGTCCGCCACGCGGGAGGTGGTGCGCGCCCGCGTCAGGCCGCCCGCATGCACCGCCACGCCGCACGAGTCATAGCCGCGGTACTCGAGCCGCTGAAGGCCCTGGACCAGGACCGGAACGATGTTGCGATGGGACGCTGCCCCGACGATGCCGCACATGGTGAGCTGCCTTTGAATGAAGAGGAGGCCTGATGGTAGGTAGGCGATGAAAAAATATGCCTTCGAAATTTCACGAATTTCGGAGTTTTATTTCACCACTCCTTTGATTTGGATTTTTATTCCATAATTTGTTCTTATATGGAATCAATTTCCCTCGATGCAATAGACCTTCGGTTGCTCGACGCGCTCCAGCGCGACGCTTCGCAGACCAACCAGCGGCTGGCCGCCGACGTGGGCATCTCCCCGCCCACCTGCCTGCGGCGCGTGCAGCGGCTGAAGGACGAAGGCCTCATCGAGCGCCAGGTCGCGCTGCTCTCGCCCGACCGGCTGGCCACGGTGCTCGGCCACAGATTGCAGGCGGTGGTCGAAATTTCACTGGACCGGCAGGACGCCGCGGCACTCGACGCCTTCGAAGCTCGCGTGATCGCGGACGACGCGGTGCAGCAATGCTGGCGCGTCTCGCCCGGTCCGGACTTCGTGCTCGTGGTCGCGGCACGCGACATGCCGAACTACGGCGCGTTGACCCAGCGCCTGTTCACGGTCGACGCCAACGTGCGCAACGTCAAGGCGTTCTTCAGCCTCAAGCGTGCCAAGTTCGAGCCAAGGGTGCCGCTGGGATGAGGCCGTGCCTGTTGTGTTGTTCAGGGGGCGATCACGCCGGCGGTGTGCGGAGCGAAGCGAATGTCCCCCGCTTCGCTCCTCCTTTATTTCGCTGCGCAGAGCACACCGCCGGCGTGATCGTTCAGCGCAGCGCTTGATCCGCCGGCACAACGACAGCGCCCACTGTGCACAGGGCACCGGGTGTCCCCCGCAGCGAAATAAAGGAGGAGCGAAGCGGGGGACATTCGCGGAGGGGGACACCCGGTGTCCTGTGCACGCACCCTGAATATCCGCCCCCGCCTGCAGGGAGCCGCGCCTATTCAGGCCTTGGGCTTTTTCTGCGGCCGCTTCCAATTGGGAAAGCTCACCGGCTTGCTGCGCGCCACGGTCAGCGCACCGGGCTCGGTCGACTTGTTCACGGTCGATCCACCCCCGATGGTGCCGCCAGCGCCGATGGTGATCGGCGCCACCAGCACGCAGTTGCTGCCGATGTGCACGTCGGCTTCGATCACGGTGCGGTGCTTGTTGGCGCCGTCGTAGTTGGCCGTGATGCTGCCCGCGCCGTAGTTGACGCGCTCGCCCACCGTGGCGTCGCCCAGGTAGGCCAGATGGTTGGCCTTGGCGCCGGCCGCCAGCGTCGAATTCTTCACCTCGACGAAATTGCCGATGTGCACCTCGGGCCCCAGCTGCGCACCGGGCCGCAGCCGCGCAAAGGGACCGATCAAGGACCGCTCGCCCACCGTCACGCCGGCCTTCTCGCCTTCGATGTGGGTGAACGGATGAATCACCGCGCCGGCCTCGATGCGCGCATTGGCAATCACGCAATTGGCGCCGATGCGCACCCCCTCGCCCAGCGACACCTGGCCTTCGAACACGCAGTTGACGTCGATCTCGACATCGGCCCCGCAGTCCAGCGTGCCGCGCAGATCGAAGCGCGCCGGGTCGGCCAGTCGAACGCCCTGCTCCATCAAGGCGTTGGCCTGGCGCAGTTGCCAGGCGCGTTCGAGCGCCGCAAGCTGGGCCGGGCTGTTGATGCCGGCCACCTGCAGCGCATCGGTCGTGACGTGCGCCACCACGGGCACGCCGTCGGCCGCGGCCAGCTTGACGACGTCGGTCAGGTAGTACTCGTTCTGCACGTTGCGGTTGTCGAGCCGCGCGAGCCACCCCTTGAGCAGGCGCGCCGGCACGGCCATCACGCCGCTGTAGATCTCGCGGACGGCGCGCTGCGCCTCGGTCGCGTCCTTGTGCTCGACGATGGCGGTCACCTCGCCCTGCCCCGGCGCGCGGATGACGCGGCCGTAGCCGGTCGGATCATCGAATTCGATGGTCAACAGGGCAAGCCGCTGGCCCGCGCTGGCCGCCACCAGCGCCCGCAGCGTCTCTTCGCCGATCAGCGGCACGTCGCCCGAGAGCACAACCACCGTGCCGTCGTCCGGCAGCAGCGGCACCACCTGCTGCACCGCATGCCCGGTGCCGAGCTGCGGCTCTTGGCGCGCAAAGCGCGGCGTGGCGCCGCCCACGGCACCGGCCATCGCGGCCTCAACCTCGGCCGCGCCGTGGCCGGTCACAACCACCACATGGCGTGCGCCGATCCGTGCGGCGGTGTCGGCCACATGCGCGATCAATGCGCGGCCGCCCAAACGATGCAACACTTTGGGCAGTTTGCTTTTCATGCGCGTGCCCTTGCCGGCCGCCATGATGACGACGTCGATCGGCCCCTGAATGTCTTGCTGCGGAGTCTGATTCATGCTTTCTTCTTCCCGGATTCGTTGCGCGGAACTGGCGCGAATTATCGGCGTGCTGGTGCTGATCGCTGCGCTGGGCGCCTGCAGCGCGATCAGGCTGGCCTACAACAACCTGCCCGAGGTGAGCTATTGGTGGCTCGACGGCTACTTCGACTTCGACAGCACGCAGACGCCCAAGGTGCGCGACGAGCTGGCGCAACTGCTGGCGTGGCATCGGCAGAACGAGCTGCCCAAGGTCATCACCCTGCTGCAGGAAGCGCAGAGCCTCGCGCCGGGCGAGGTGACGGCCGCGCAGGCCTGCAGCATCGCCGACCAGATCAGGGAGCGCCTGCTGGCCGTGACCGAGCTCGCGCTGAGCCTGAGCGAGTCGCAGCTGCAGCAGCTCGAGCGCAAGTACGCGAAGAACAATACCGAGTACCGCAAGGACTGGCTCGACCGCACGCCCGCGCAGGTCCACGAAAAGCGCTACGACCAGTTTCTCGATCGCGCCGAGGACTTCTACGGCCGCCTGACCGCGGAGCAGCGCGATCTGCTGAAGCAGCAGGTCGCGCAGTCGGTGTTCGACCCGCAGTTGGCGGATACCGAGCGCCGCAAGCGCCAGCAGGAGGCGCTGGCGCTGCTGCGCGGCTTCAGCATCACGAAACCCTCGCCGGCCGAGGCGCGCGCCGCGCTCCATGCCTATGTGCAGCGCATCGCGGAGCCGCCCCCCGGCCCCTGGCGCGACCAGCAGCAGGCCCTGCTGCAGGAAGGTTGCCGCAACACGGCCGCGATGCACAACATCACCAGCGCCAGCCAGCGCGAGCAGGCGGTGCGCCGGCTGCAGGCGTACCAGAGCGATCTGCGCCAGCTGGTGGCCGCGCGCTGAGGCAAGGCGTCAGATCAGCGGTGTGGGCCGCATCGGGCGCTCGAAGTAATCGCCCAAGGTTTCGAGCGCGTGCGGCTCCAGGATGCGCAGCCAGCCGGTGTCGAGCCTGTACAGCCCCTGGCGCTGCAGCCGTCGCAGCGTCTTGTTGGTGTGCACCAGCGAAAGCCCGAGCGCATCGGCAACGTGCTGCTGGTTGAAC
>CAMATD010000370.1 GCA_945860785.1 Variovorax sp. YR752
CCTCGTCGGCCTTGAAGCCCCGCGCGTGCTGGACCTTGGCACAGGCAGCGGCGCGATCGCGCTGGCGCTGCAGCATGCGCGCCCCGACGCGCAGGTCGACGCGGTCGATGCCAGCGCAGACGCCCTGGCCGTCGCGCAGGCCAACGCGCAGCGCCTCGGCCTGCCGGTGCGCTTTGCCCAGGCCAGCTGGCTCGACGGCGCCGCCGGCGGCTACACGGTCATCGCCAGCAACCCACCGTACATCCCCGCCAACGACCCGCATCTACCCGCGCTGCACCACGAGCCCTCTGCCGCGCTGGTCGCGGGCGCCGACGGACTCGACGACATCCGCCAGATCGTGCAGAGCGCCCCTGCCCACCTCGCGGAAGGCGGCTGGCTGCTGCTCGAACACGGCCACGACCAGGCCGCGGCCGTGCGCCAGCTGCTCGAAACCCGCGGTTTCGCCGAAGTCCAAAGCCGGGATGACCTGGCAGGCATCCAGCGCTGCTCCGGCGGAATCTGGCGCACGGTGAAATAATCCCCTCAGCCCCCACTTTTTAGGAGTCCCCATGTCCGACGCTCAGCAACGCATCGACGATCTCGTCAAAACCAACGAACTCGTGCTCTTCATGAAGGGGAACGCAAGCTTCCCGATGTGCGGCTTCTCGGGCCGCGCGATCCAGATCCTCAAGGCCGTCGGCGTCGACACCAAGACGCTCAAGACCGTCAACGTGCTCGAAGACGACGGCATCCGCCAGGGCATCAAGGAATACAGCAACTGGCCCACGATTCCCCAGCTCTACGTGAAGGGCGAATTCGTCGGCGGCTCGGACATCATGATGGAGATGTACGAGTCGGGCGAGCTGCAACAGGTGCTCAACGGCAACCCCGCCTGATTCCGCAGGGCCTGCCATGAGCCACGATCACGCGGATCACGGCCATTCGCATGACGGCGACGAAGCCGGCCCGGCCTGGAAGCACGACGGCGTGCGCGTGATCGCGGCCAACCAGCTCGACGTCAACACCGCGCAGACACCCGGCATGAACCGGGCCGCCGCCATCAATTTCGCCCGCGTGGGCGCCCAGCAGCTCTGGGCCGGCACGGTGACCATCCATGCCGATGCCAAGACCGGCGCGCATCACCACGGGCACCTCGAATCGGTGATCTACGTCGTGCGCGGGCGGGCTCGCATGCGGTGGGGCGAGAAGCTCGAGTTCACGGCCGAAGCCGGTCCGGGCGACTTCATCTACGTGCCGCCTTACGTGCCGCACCAGGAAATCAACGCCAGCGCGACCGAGTCGCTGGAATGCGTGCTGTGCCGCAGCGATGGCGAGGCCGTGGCTGTCAATCTCGATATCGAGCCTGTGGAAAAACCTGAATCGGTACTCTGGGTCGACCCGACCCATCCGCACGGCGGCGTCTGATCGTTTTTCCCGGGCCGAGTCATGGCACCATGGCACTCTTCGAAGTGCCACCATGACCCTGACCCAAAGCCTGCTCATCATCGTTCTGCTGATCGCGATGAGCGCCTTCTTTTCCCTCGCCGAGATCACCCTGGCCGCCTCCCGGCGCCTGCGCCTGCGCCAGATGGCCGACGAGGGCGACCTGCGCGCCGATCGCGTGCTGCGCGTCCAGGAGCAGCCCGGCCACTACTTCACCTTCGTGCAGATCGGCCTCAACGCGGTGGCGATCCTCGGCGGCGTCGTGGGTGAGGGCTCGCTGAGCCCCTATTTCGCGCGCTTCTTCGAGAACTGGCTGAGCGTCGAAGTCTCGGCGAACGTGGCCTTTCTGTGCTCGTTCGTGATCGTCATCGCGGTGTTCCTGGTGTTCGCCGACCTGTTTCCCAAGCGGCTCGGCATGAGCGACCCGGAGCGCATCGCAGTGCGCATGGTCGGGCCGATGCTGGTGCTGATCACCACCTTCAAGCCGCTCGTGTGGTTCTTCACCCGCGCGACCGACATGCTCTTCAAGCTGCTCGGCATGCCGCTGGTGCGCGACGACAAGATCACCTCGGCCGACATCCTGGCCATGACCGAAGCTGGCGCACGGGCCGGCGTGCTCGCGGTGCGAGAGCAGCAGGTGATTGCCAATGTGTTCGAGCTCGAGACGCGCCTGGTGAGCAGCGTGATGACGGCGCGTGACAGCATCGCCTGGTTCCTGCACGACGACCCGGAGACAATGCTGCGGGCGCGCATCGTGGCCGAGCCCTTTTCGGCCTACCCGGTGTGCGACGGCGACATCGACCACGTGCTGGGCTACGTCGATGCCAAGGACATGTTCCAGCGCGTGCTGAGCGGCCAGCCGCTGGCCTTCGACCAGGGGCTGACGCTGCACAAGGCGCTGGTGATTCCCGACCGGCTCTCGCTGACCGAGGTGCTCGAGCAGTTCCAGCAGGCGCACGAAGACTTCGCGATCATCGTCAACGAATACAGCCTGGTGGTGGGCGTGATCACGCTCAACGACGTGATGAGCACGGTGATGGGCGACCTGGTGACGATGCCCGATGAAGAGCAGATCGTCCAGCGCGACGAGAAGTCCTGGCTGATCGACGGCATCACGCCGATCCAGGACGTCCAGCGTGCGCTGCACATCGACGAGCTGCCGCATCCGGACGAATACGAGACGCTCGCGGGATTCCTGATGGTGATGCTGCGTCGCGTGCCGAAGCGGACAGACAGCGTGACCTGGGCCGGCTACACCTTCGAGGTGATGGACGTCGACAGCTACCGCATCGACCAAGTGATAGTCACGAAGACTTGATCAGGGCGACGTCCGCCGAGCGGTCACGCTCGCGCTCGCGTTCCTTGTCGTTGAACATCCAGAGCCGCTGGTTCGCAAACACCGCTCGGATACGGCGACTTGCCGCGGCTGCCGTTGTAGCGGCCGAGCGTCATGTACAGGTCGCCGTTCTCGCGGTCGAGGTAGTGGCGCAGGATCACGCAGCCGAAGCGCAGGTTGGTCTGCATGTGGAACAGCTTGGCCGAGTCGCTGTCGCCGATCACGCGGGTCCAGAACGGCATGACCTGCATGTAGCCGCGCGCACCGGCGCTCGACACCGCGTACTTGCGGAAGTTGCTCTCGACTTGGACGAGCCCCAGCACCAGGCTCACATCGAGCCCCGAGCGCTTGGCTTCGTACCAGATGGTCTGCAGGAATTCCTTGCGCGACGGCCAGTCAGCGATCTTCTTCTTGAGCCGCTCGCTCATTTCGCCGAGCCAGCGCAGGTAGGCCAGCCGGGCTTCGGTGTTCGCGAACTCCGGGACCGGCGGCGCCTTGTTGTGGATGGCCGAGCTCAGCGCCGTGCGCACCGAGTCGATCAGGGGTTCTTCGATCTGGGCGCCGGCGAAGGCCGTCTGCGGCAACGACAGCATCCATCGACAGGGCACCTGCGGTCGCAGCGCCCGCGATGCACTGGCGCCGGGAAACGCCGCCCTCCACGGCTGCCGCCGCTGGTGGGTTGTCGAGAGGGCCGCGCAGGCTCATGCGGCGAGCTTGCCGGCGATGAAGTCGGCGATGCCGGCCGACGGCACCTTGGTGGCCGCGGTGTCGCGACGATGCTGGTACTCGAGCTGGCCTTCCTTCAGGCCACGGTCGGAAATGACCACGCGGTGCGGCACGCCGATCAGCTCCCAGTCGGCGAACATCGCACCGGGGCGCTCGCCGCGGTCGTCGAGCAGCACGTCGACGCCGGCTGCGAGCAGTTGCTCGTAGAGCGCTTCGGCAGCCACCTTGACCTCGGGGCTGCGGTCCATGCCGATCGGGCAGACGACCACGGTGAAGGGCGCCAGCGCGTCCGGCCAGATGATGCCGCGCTCGTCGTGGTTCTGTTCGATGGCGGCGGCGGGCAGGCGCGTGATGCCGATGCCGTAGCAGCCCATCTCGAGGAACTGTGGCTTGCCGCCTTCGTCGAGGTAGGTGGCGTTCATGTCCTTGCTGTACTTGGTGCCGAGCACGAACACGTGGCCGACCTCGATGCCGCGCTCGATGGCCAGCACGCCCTTGCCGTCGGGCGAGGGGTCGCCGGCGACCACGTTGCGGATGTCGGCCACCAGGTCAGGCTCGGGCAGGTCGCGGCCCCAGTTGACACCGGTCATGTGGAAGTCGACCTCGTTGGCGCCGGTGATCCAGTCGGCCAGCACGGCCGCTTCGCGGTCTGCCACGAGCTTCACAGGCTGCTTGAGGTTCAGCGGGCCAAGGTAGCCGGGCTTGCAGCCGAAGTGCTCGTCGATCTCAGCGAGGGTCGCGAAGCGGAAGCCCTTGTCCAGACCGGGCACCTTGCTGACCTTGATCTCGTTCATGTCATGGTCGCCGCGCAGCAGCAGCAGCCAGACCTGCGAACCCTTGGGGTTGCCGGCCTCATCGAGGATGTCGGTGGCCAGCACCAGCGACTTGACGGTGGTGGCGAGCGGCACGCCGAGCAGCTCCGCCACGTCGGCGCAGGTGCTCTTGCCGGGGGTCGGCGTCTTGGCCAGGGGCTTCGTCGCGGCGCCGTGCGGGCCGGCCGGGGCCAGCGCCTCGGCCTTTTCCATGTTGGCGGCGTAGTCGCTGTCGGCGCAATAGACGATGGCGTCTTCGCCCGTGGCGGCGATCACCTGGAACTCTTCGCTCAGGTCGCCGCCGATGGCGCCGCTGTCGGCCGCGACGGCGCGGTAGCGCAGGCCGAAGCGGTCGAAGATGTTGCGGTAGGCTTGCGCCATGACTTGGTAGCTGGCCTTGGCCGCGTCGAGGTCGCGGTCGAAGCTGTAGGCGTCCTTCATGATGAATTCGCGCCCGCGCATCAGGCCGAAGCGCGGGCGTCGCTCGTCGCGGAACTTGGTCTGGATCTGATAAAAATTCTTGGGTAATTGTTTGTAGCTGCGGATGTCCTGA
>CAMATD010000371.1 GCA_945860785.1 Variovorax sp. YR752
AGCAGGTAGCCGAGGTTGAGCTGGTAGTTGATCGACGCGATCAGCAGCACCAGCAGCGTGGCCGCCAGCGTCCAGCCGGCCCGCGTGGGCACGATGTAGACGTTGCGCTGGGTGAGTTCCAGCGTGTCCGACGGCGGCCGCCGGGACAGGAACCAGCCGTCGATGCGCGAGCGAAGGGCGCCGACCGGATTCACGGCAGCGGCACCGCCGCGATCATGGCCCGCACCTGCTCGACGGCGCCACGGCCCGCATCGCCCACGGGCGTGAGGCGGTGCGCGATCGTCTGCGGCAGCACGGCCTGCACATCGTCGGGCGCGACGTAGTTGCGGTTGGCCAGCAGCGCCTGCGCCTTGGCGGCGCGCAGCACGGCAATGCCCGCGCGCGGCGACAGGCCCTGCAGGAACCAGCGGCCCGAGCGCGTGGCCGCGATCAGGTCCTGCACGTAGTTGAGCAGCGGTTCGGCCGCGTGCACCTGCTGCACACGCTGTTGAATGGCGGTCAACTCGCCGGCCGTCAGCATCGCGGGCAGGCTGGCCAGCATTTCTCGCCGGTCGACACCCGAGAGCAGCAGCCGCTCGGCGGCGCGGTCCGGATAACCGAGCGAGATGCGCATCAGGAACCGGTCGAGCTGCGACTCGGGCAGGGCGAAGGTGCCGAGCTGGTCCTGTGGGTTCTGCGTCGCGATCACGAAGAAGGGGGTCGGCAGCGGTCGCGTTTCGCCTTCGATGGTGACCTGCTTCTCTTCCATCGCCTCGAGCAGCGCGCTTTGGGTCTTGGGGCTGGCGCGGTTGATTTCGTCGGCCAGCAGCACCTGCGCAAAGATCGGACCGGGGTGGAACACGAAGGCCTGCTGCCCTCGGTCGTAGATCGCCACGCCCGACAGATCGCCCGGCATCAGATCGGCCGTGAACTGCACCCGCGAGAACTGCAGGCCGAAAGTGTGCGACAGCGCATGGGCCAGGGTGGTCTTGCCGACCCCCCGGCACATCCTCGATCAGCAGGTGTCCTCCAGCGAGCAGGCAGGCTACGCAGTCGCGCACCTGGGCCTCTTTGCCGACGATCACCGTGTTAAGCTGACTCAGCAAAGTGGCAAGCTTCGCAGCAACGTCCATATTTGTATCCATATGCAAACGATACCGTAAGACCTTGCGGCCCCATGCCGTGTGAGGTCTAGACGCGACAAGAGACATGGGCAAGACAGGCTACTTCACACACCGCGACTTCTGGAAGCACGACATGGGCCGGGGTCATCCCGAGTGCCCCGAGCGACTGGATGCCATCGAAGACCGGCTCCTGGTTTCCGGCGTCGGCGACGCGCTGGAGCACTGCGAAGTGCCGCTGGCCACCCTGGAGCAACTCACCCGGGCTCACAGCGTCGAGCATGTCGAGCTTCTCGAAGAACTTCACCAGCGCCTGGTCGCCGACGAGCCGGCCGGGGGCCCCGACCATGCGCAGCTCGACCCCGACACTTCCCTGAACCGTTTCACCCTGCTGGCCGCACGCCGCGCCGCCATTGCCGCGACCGACGCGGTGATCGCCGGCGACATCGAGAACGCGTTCTGCTCGGTGCGCCCGCCAGGCCACCACGCCTGCCGCGAGCAGGCCATGGGCTTCTGCTTCTTCAACAACATCGCGATTGCGGCGCGGCATGCGCTCGAAGTGCATGGCTTCGACCGGGTGGCCATCGTCGACTTCGACGTGCACCACGGCAACGGCACCGAGAACATCCTCTCGAACGATCCGCGCGTGCTGATGGTCGGCTTCTTCCAGCACCCGTTCTACCCGTACAGCGGCACCGATCACCCGGCGTCGAACATGCTGAACCTGCCGATACCGGCCTACACCCGGGGCATGGACGTGCGGGAACTCATCGAGGCGATCTGGATGCCGCGGCTCGAAGAGTTCCGGCCCCAGATGGTCTTCATCAGCGCGGGCTTCGACGCCCACCGCGAAGACGACCTGGGCCAGCTCGGCCTCACCGAGAGCGACTTCGCCTGGATCACGGGTCGCATACAGGATGTTGCCAGGCGCCATGCGCGGGGCCGTATCGTCTCGATGCTCGAGGGTGGCTACAACCTCGACGCCCTGGCGCGCAGCGTGGAAGCGCACATCCGCGTGCTGGCCGACCTGTAACGCAGTGGGCGCAAATGGCGCCGTGCTTCTTTCATCGATGAACTTCAACGACTTCACACAACGCCTGAACCAGGTCGATGCGCGCGGCATCGGCATCGAACTGGCCGTGCTGGTGGCCTACGTGGCCCTGGCCTGGGCCATCTGCAAATGGTTCGGGCGCGACCAGCCCAAGGATTCGATCTGGTTCGGCGAAGCACCTTCGACGGCCTGCTGTTCCCGCTGCTGTCGCTGGTGTTCACCGATTTCGCGCGGCGCGGTGGTGATCGACTTCCAGCCCGTGCTGGTGCTGCGCATCGCGGTGTCGGTGTTCCTGTCGCTGGTGGTCATCCGGCTGTTCGCGCGGGTGCTCCGGGCGGTGTTTCCCACTTCCAACCTGGTGCGGCTGATCGAGCGCACGATTTCCTGGCTGGCCTGGATCGCCGCCGTGCTCTGGATCGTCGGGCTGCTGCCGCCCGTGCTGGCCGAACTCGACAATATCACGCTTGCCTTCGGCAAGACGCGCGTCAGCCTGCAGACGATCTTCCAGGGCGTGCTGTCGGCCGGGCTGGTGCTGGTGATCGCGCTCTGGATCGCCTCGACCATCGAAAAGCGCATCCTGCGCGAAGCCGTCACCGATCTTTCGATGCGCAAGGTGGCGTCGAATGCGGTGCGCGCCTTCCTGCTGCTGATCGGCCTCTTGTTCGCACTGTCGGCGGTGGGGGTCGACCTCACGGCGCTCTCGGTGCTGGGCGGCGCGCTCGGCGTGGGCCTGGGCTTCGGGCTGCAGAAGCTGGCGGCCAACTATGTGAGCGGCTTCGTGATCCTGCTCGAACGCTCGATCCGCATCGGCGACAACGTCAAGGTCGACACCTTCGCAGGCCGCATCACCGACATCAAGACGCGCTACACGCTCATCCGCGCGGGCAACGGGCGCGAGGCCATCGTGCCGAACGAGTCGCTGATCACGAGCCGGGTGGAGAACCTCTCGCTGGCCGACCGCAAGTTCAACATCACGACCAATATCGTGGTCGGCTACGAGAGCGACGTGGCGCAGGTGCAGACCATCCTGTGCGAGGCGGCGAAGGCCCAGTCGCGTGTATTGACCGACCCCGCGCCCGTGGCCTACCTCGTGAACTTCGCGCCCGACGGCCTCGAGTTCAGCCTGAACTTCTGGGTCGCCGACCCTGACAAGGGCAAGGACAACGTGCACTCTGCCATCAACATCGCCATCCTCGAAGGGCTGCGCGGGGCGGGCATTGACATTCCCTATCCGCAGCGGGTGGTGCGGGTGGAATCCTTGCCTGTCGGAACAAGCCTTGCCGGAGAGCCCGAGAAAAAGCAAGCGCCGATCGTGCGAGGATCGATCGGCTAGGTCTTCTTGCCGGGTTTCCCCGTGGGGGAAGACAGCCAGCATGCGCGTGCATTCGAGCGAGCCAGCAGCCCGTCTCTCAGCGCGACAGCAAATGCGTGCCAGAGCGGACGCAGCCACGTCAATCCAGGCATTGGTTGTTCCTTCAAGGCAGGCATACATTTCGAATATCGGATGGCCTGCTCGCTTGCAAGCCACATGCCGGTAAGCCTGTCCCGAGCGGCAGGCCCTGCAGCACCAGAAAGCCGCGAAGCGCTGCACCGGATGAGTGCGATGAATCGGTCGGCGCACCGATCCTTTGCGTTCGACGGTGCGTTGCCCCTCGAAACGTGGTCCAAAGTCTGGCATGGCATTTGCATGGAGAAGCGCAGGGAAGCGGCGTTCAGTCGCTCACCGAAGGGTCGCTAGGGTTCCAGTTGCACGCGCGGTGCAATGTCTGGTCCGAGAGCAACCGGCCTCAGGCGCGCACGACCGCGTCCAGGCTCCACGGCGGGACAAAAGCCTGGGAGGTTCACTTCGTTGTGAGGTGGCTTCCCAGCCTTTTGCTATCCGCTTTTTTGGAGCCGAACCATGTCTGCAATTTCTTTCGTACGCCTTTCACGGCGCTGGTCTCAGCGCGTCTGCGCAGGCTTTTTGGGTGCTGTGCTGTTCGCTTGCGGCCTAGGCGCTTCGCGGCCCGCAATGGCCGAGGTCAAGGTCGGCGTGTCCGACTGGCCGGGCTGGGTGGCCTGGTATGTGGCCGAACAGAAAGGCTTCTTCAAGAAGCAGGGCGCGGATGTGAAGCTGGTCTGGTTCGCCAATTACACCGACTCCATCGCCGCGCTTTCCTCCGGGCAGCTCGATGCCAATTCGCAGACCTGGTCCGACACACTCGGGCCGCTGGCCAAGGGCCTGCCGCTGAAGGCCGTGCTGGTCAACGACAACTCCGCCGGCAACGACGCCCTGGTGGTGAGCGCGAAGATCAAGTCCTTCGCCGATCTCAAGGGCAAGACCGTGGCGCTGGAGCAGTACAGCGTTTCGCACTTCGTGCTGGCCACGGCGCTCGAGAAGAACGGGCTCAAGCCTTCCGACGTCAAGATCACCAACCTGTCCGCCGGTGACGCGGCCGCTGCCTTCATGACGGGCCGCGTCGATGCCGCCGTCGTGTGGAATCCGTGGATCGACCGGATCACGCGCAGCGGCAAGGGCCGCGCGCTGTTCACGTCGAAGGACATGCCGGGTCTGGTGCCCGACCTGCTCGTGGCGCAGGACAAGGCCATCCAGGGCAAGCGCCGGGAGCTGGTCGGCATGATCCGCGCCTGGTTCGACACCGAGCGCTTCATCCGTGAGCACCCCGAGGAAGCGGCCGCGATC